>NZ_JBKIBX010000024.1:14130-90277 GCF_046557895.1 Methylobacterium oryzisoli
GATCAGCGCGTCGCCCGTCAGCAGCGCGAGCGGCTCGCCGAAGGCCACGTGCACGGACGGCTTCTGGCGCCGCATCGGCGCGTCGTCGAAGCACGGCATGTCGTCGTGGACGAGGGAGGCGCAGTGCAGGAGTTCGATCGCCGCCGCCGCCGCGTCCGCGGCGGCCGGGTCGTCGTCGCCGCAGGCCCGCGCCACCGCGAGGCACAGGCGCGGCCGGATCCGGTGTCCGCCGGGAAACACCGCGTAGCGGATCGCCTCCGCGAGGAGCGGCGGCGCGCCGGGCGCCTCCGCGTGGGCCACGGCCACGTCAAGGGCTCGCTCGATCCTCTGACCGTCGTCCATGGGCGCCTCCGCAGTGTCATTTCGTTTGAACGTCGGAAAGTGTCCACTATGATTGACACTATCGGGGCGCGAGATCAACGGCGGGGTGAGGCGGTGGCGCAGGAACGGGTGGTGGTGATCGGCGCGGGCGTGGGCGGGCTCGCGGCCGCCCTCGGGCTCGCGGCGGCCGGGCTGCCCGTCACCCTGCTGGAGGCCGCCCCCGCCCCCGGCGGCAAGATGCGGCGCGTGCCGGCCGGCCCGCTCTCGGTGGAGGCGGGGCCGACCGTCTTCACCATGCGCTGGGTGTTCGAGGAAATCTTTTCGGAGGCCGGGGCCGACCTCGCCGCCCGGGTGCGGCTCAGCCCCGCCAGCATCCTGGCGCGCCACGCCTGGAGCGGGTCGGAGCACCTCGACCTCTTCGCCGACCCGGCCCGCTCGGAGGCGGCGATCGCGGATTTCGCCGGCCCGCGGGAGGCGGACGGCTTCCGGCGCTTCCGCACCCGCGCGGCCGAGATCTACCGGACGCTCGAAGGACCGTTCATCCGGGATTTCCGCCCCACGCCGGTCGACCTCGCGATGCGGGTGGGGCCGTGGGGCCTCGGCGGCCTGTGGCGCATCCAGCCCTTCGTCACGCTCTGGACCGCGCTCTGCGACACCTTTCGCGATCCGCGCCTGCGCCAGCTCTTCGGCCGCTACGCCACCTATTGCGGTTCTTCGCCCTTCTCGGCGCCCGCTACCCTGATGCTGGTCGCGCATGTCGAGCTCGACGGCGTCTGGACCATCGAGGGCGGCCTGTCGCGGCTGGCAGCGGCGCTCGCGGATCTCGCCGCGGAGCGCGGCGCGATGATTCGTTACGGCGCGCGGGTGCGGGGCATCGTGGTCGAGGGCGGGCGGGTCGCGGGCGTCGACCTCGACGACGGCGAGCGCCTGCCCGCCACCCGGGTGGTGGCGAACGCGGACGTGGCGGCTCTGGCCGCGGGCCTGTTCGGGACGCCGGCCGCGCGCGCCGTCGACCCGGTGCCGGCGGCCGAGCGCTCGCTCTCGGCCATCACCTTCGCGCTCGCGGGCCGGCCCGCGGGCTTCCCGCTCGTGCGCCACAACGTCTTCTTCTCGGACGACTACGCGCGCGAGTTCGCGGAGCTGGCGCACGGCCCGCCGCGGGACCCGACCGTCTACATCTGCGCGCAGGAGCGGAGCGACGAGGCCGCCGCGCCCGCCGGCCCCGAGCCCCTGCTCTGCCTCGTCAACGCACCGGCCCGCGACGGCCCCACGGATCCGGAGGAGATCGCCCGATGCCACGCCACCATGACCCGGCGGCTCTCGGCCTGCGGCCTGACGCTGACGGAGGAGGCCCGCACCACGACCACCCCGGAGGATTTCGCGCGGCTCTTCCCGGCGACGGGCGGGGCGCTCTACGGCCGTGCCTCGCACGGGTGGATGGCCTCGTTCCGGCGGCCGGGGGCGCGCACGCGGCTGCCGGGGCTCTACCTCGCAGGGGGGAGCGTCCATCCGGGGCCGGGCGTGCCGATGGCGGCGCAGTCGGGCCGGCTCGCGGCGGCGAGCATCCTGCAGGACCTCGCTTCGACGCGCCCGTCGCCCCGGGCGGCTACGCGTGGTGGTACGTCGACGGGGTGAGCGACGACGGCCGCCACGGCCTCACGATCATCGCCTTCCTGGGCAGCGTCTTCTCGCCCTACTACGCCTGGAGCGGCTGGCGCGACCCGCTCGACCATTGCGCCGTCAACGTGGTGCTGTACGGATCCCCCGGCCGCTGGGCCATGACGGAGCGCCGCCGCCGCAGCGTGATCCGCGACGCCCGCTCGCTCGCCATCGGCCCGAGTTCCCTGGAATGGGACGGCACCGCCCTGCGCATCCGTGTCGCGGAGGTGACCGCCCCCCTGCCCTCGCGCCTGACGGGCACCATCACGGTGCGGCCGGAGGGGATGACCCCCGGCCCCTTCACCCTCGACGCGGAGGGGCGCCACCGCTGGTGGCCGCTCGCGCCGGCCTCGCGGATCGAGGTGGCGCTGGAGCGCCCGTCCCTGCGCTGGCAGGGCCATGCCTATTTCGACACCAACGACGGCGACGGGCCGCTGGAAGAGTCCTTCCGGAGCTGGACGTGGTCGCGCTCCAGCCTGCGGCGCGGGGCGGCGATCCTCTACGACGTGCTGCGCCGGGACGGCACCCGCCAGAACCTCTCGCTGCGCTTCGACCCGGACGGCACGCCCCGGCCGATCGAGCCGCCGATCCCGGCCGCCCTGCCCCCGACCCTCTGGCGTCTGCCGCGCGCCACCCGCAGCGACGACGGCGCCGCCGCGGTGCTGCGCCGCTTCGAGGACGCGCCGTTCTACTCCCGCTCGCTCCTCTCCGCCCGGATCTGCGGCGAGCCGGTGCAGCCCGTGCACGAGGCCCTGGACCTCGACCGCTTCCGCCACCCGCTGGTGCGGCTGATGCTGCCGTTCCGGATGCCGCGCGCCGCCACATGAGGCTTGCATTTGGTGAGACTCGGCTCCCGGTGAGGCCCGGCTCTTGCCTGTGCGGGCGCGGCGGCGCCAGGTGGGCGCCGGGGTGAGGGACGGGTGCGCGTGATGCTGCCGGCGGTGTTCGATCTGACGCGTCTTCGGGCGCTCTACGCGTCGGGGGCGTTCACCCCGCTCGATCTCGCGGCGGCGCTCGCCGAGCGGATCGCCGCCGCCGACCCGGCCGTGTTCATCACGCCCGTCTCGCCGGCCGCCCTGCGTCAGGCCGCGGCCGACCTGATGGCGCGGGCACCGGAGCCGGGCTCGCTGCCCCTCTGGGGCGTGCCCTTCGCGGTGAAGGACAACATCGACGTGGCGGGGCTGCCCACCACCGCCGCCTGCCCGGCCTTCGCGGTCACGCCGCAGGCGGATGCCGCCGCGGTGGCGCGGCTCAGGGCGGCCGGCGCGCTCGTGGTCGGCAAGACGAACCTCGACCAGTTCGCCACCGGGCTCAACGGCACCCGCTCGCCCTACGGGGCGCCGCGCAGCGTATTCGATCCGGCTTTCATCTCCGGCGGGTCGAGTTCCGGCTCGGCCGTGGCGGTGGCGGCGGGGCTCGCGGCCTTCGCGCTCGGCACCGACACGGCCGGCTCCGGCCGGGTGCCGGCGGCCTTCAACAACCTCGTCGGCCTCAAGCCAAGCCGCGGCCTCATCAGCACCACCGGCCTCGTGCCGGCCTGCCGCAGCCTCGACTGCATCTCGGTCTTCGCGCTCACGGTGGGCGACGCGGCGGCGGTGCGGCGCGTGGCGGAGGGATTCGATCCCGCCGATCCCTACTCGCGCCGCCCCGAACCGCGCGCCCTGCCGGCCATGCCCCGGGTCGGCATCCTAGCGGGGGCCGAGCGGGAGTTCTTCGGCGATGCCGAGACCGAGCGTCTCTACGACGCGGCCTGCGCCCGGGCCGAGCGCCTCGGCTGGACCCTGGTTTCCGTCGACTACGCGCCGTTCCGGGAGGCCGCGAGCCTCCTGTACGACGGGCCGTGGGTGGCCGAGCGGCTGGCGGCCATCGAGGCCTTCGCGGACGCGAACCCGGACGCCCTCGACCCGGCAGTCCGCCGCATCGTGGACTCGGCCCGGGCCTACTCGGCGGTGGAGGCCTTCCGGGGCCAGTACCGGCTGGAGGCTTTGCGCCGGTGCACCGACGCGACCTGGGCGCAGATCGATGCCCTGCTGCTCCCCACCGCCCCCACCACCTACACGGTCGAGGCGATGCGGGCCGACCCGCTCACCCTGAATGCGCGGCTCGGCCTCTACACCAACTTCGCGAACCTGCTCGATTGCGCGGCCATCGCGGTGCCGGCGGGGTTCCGCGCGGACGGGTTGCCGGCGGGCGTCACCCTGGTCGGCCGCGCCTTCGCGGACGACGCGCTGGCCCCCCTGGCGGACGCGCTCCACCGCGACGCCGCCCCGGGCCTCGGGCGCCTGCGCGAGGCGGCGCTGCCGGAGGAGAGCCGGCTCGCCCAGGCGTCCGACGGACGCATCCCCCTGGTGGTCGTCGGCGCGCACCTCACGGGGCTGCCGCTCAACCGCGAAATCACCGATCTCGGCGGCCGCTTCGTGCGCGCCACCCGCACGGCGCCGGATTACCGCCTCTACGCGTTGCCCGGCACCACGCCGCCGAAGCCCGGCCTCGTGCGGGCGCCCGGTTTCTCCGGTCCGGGCCTCGCCGTGGAGGTCTGGTCGCTGGAGCCCGCCGCCTTCGGCCGCTTCGCGGCGGCGATCCCCGCCCCGCTCGGCATCGGCCGCATCACGCTCGCGGACGGCACGGCGGTGTCGGGCTTCCTCTGCGAGGCCCACGCGGTGCGGGAGGCCGAGGAGGTGACGGATTTCGGCGGGTGGCGCGCCTACGTGGAGGCGCGGCGCTGAGAGGGGCGGTGCGGCCCGCGCCTCACCGCGGTCCGATCAGGTGGAAGAAGCTGCCGCTCACGTGCCCGCGCCGGTGGCCGGCGAGGCCGAGCGGGCGGTCCTCGCCGTCGGTGACGCGGGCGAGCGCATCGGCCTCGTCCGGCGGGGCCGTCAGTTCGCTCGCGTAGTGGAACTCGTGCCCGACGAGGCGCGCCCCCGCGCGCCCGAGCGGGCCGTCCGCCAGCAGCGTCGCCACCCGGTAGCCGAGATGCAGCTTGCGCTTCGCGTAGGAGGTGGCGACCGGCAGCAGGCCCGCCATCGCGTGGCGCACCCCCTCCGCGTCCTCCAGCCCCTCGCCGAGCACCATGTAGCCGCCGCACTCCCCGTGGACCGGGCGGGTGCGGGCGAAGGCCCGCAGGCCGTCGAGGAAGGTTGTGGCCGCGCCGAGCCGCCCGGCCTGCAGCTCCGGATAGCCGCCCGGCAGCCAGCAGGCGTCGCAGGTCTCCGGAGGCGCCTCGTCGGCGAGCGGCGAGAAGAGATGAATCTCGGCGCCCGCCGCTCGCCAGCCCGCCGCCATGTGGGGGTAGACGAACGAGAAGGCGGCGTCCCGCGCGAGCGCGATGCGCTGGCCGGGGGGGCGCGGCAGGGCATCGGCGGCCGGCGGCACCCGGCCGGCCGCCGCGGAGGTGATCGCGTCGAGGTCGAGCCCGGCCTCGGCGAGGTCCGCGAGCCGGTCGAGGCGGGCCGCGAGGTCGCCGGTCTCCTCCGCCTGCACGAGGCCGAGATGGCGCTCGGGCAGCACCAGGCTCGCGTCGCGCGCGAGCGCCCCGAACACCGGCAGGCCGACCCGGGCAAGGCCCGCCTCGACGAGGCGCCGGTGGCGCGGGCTCGCGACCTTGTTGAGGATCACCCCGGCGAGCGTCAGGCGCGGATCGTACAGCCGGCAGCCCAGCGCCACGGCGGCGGCCGATTGCGCGGCGCCCGAGACGTCGAGGACGAGGATCACCGGCCAGCCGTAGCGCGCCGCCACGTCCGCGTTGGCGCCGCTGCGGCCCTCCGCGGCCACCACCCCGTCGAAAAGGCCCATCGAGCCCTCGGCGATCACGAGGTCGGCACCCTGCCCGGCCAGCCCGGCCGCGGCGTCGAGGAGCGCGTCCGTCATCGCGAAGCTGTCGAGGTTGACGCTCGGGCGGCCGGTGGCGGCGGCGTGGAAGGCGGGGTCGATGTAGTCCGGCCCGCACTTCGCCCCGGCGACGCGCAGGCCCCGCCGCGCCAGGGCGCGCAGGATGGCCAGCGTCACGGTGGTCTTGCCCGACCCCGAACGGGGCGCGGCGACGAGCAGGCCGCGGGCGGCGGGTTCGGTCACGACGATCTCCCTGTCACGGCGCCCTTTTACCCCGGCGCGCCCGGGTGATACCACGCGCGCCATGGACGACACCCGACCGAGCGGCCCCCTGCGGCGCGGCTGGACCACCGGCGCCTGTGCGGCGGCGGCGGCCAAGGCCGCGTGGCAGGGCCTGCGCACCGGCGTGTTTCCCGATCCCGTCGCGATCCCCCTCCCCGGCGGCGCCCGCCCGGCCTTCGCGCTGGCGCTGGCCGAGCCAGTGCCGGACGGCGCCCGCGCCGGCATCGTCAAGGATGCGGGCGACGATCCGGACGTCACCCACGGCGTCCTCGTGGTCGCCACTGTGCGTCCCGGCGCCCCCGGCTCGGGCGTCGCCTTCCGGGCCGGCGAGGGCGTCGGCACGGTGACCCGGCCGGGCCTGCCGCTGCCGGTGGGCGAGCCCG
This sequence comes from Methylobacterium oryzisoli, assembly GCF_046557895.1. NCBI lineage: Bacteria > Pseudomonadati > Pseudomonadota > Alphaproteobacteria > Hyphomicrobiales > Methylobacteriaceae > Methylobacterium > Methylobacterium oryzisoli. The sequence continues at coordinate 20,604 of NZ_JBKIBX010000024.1, forward strand.
CCATCAACCCGATGCCCCGGCGCATGATCGCGGCGGCGCTCGCCGAGGCGGCCGAGAGCGCGACCCCGCCCGATGCGGTGGTCGAGATCGCGATCCCGGGCGGGCAGGCGCTCGCCGCGCGCACCCTGAACCCCCGCCTCGGCATCGTCGGCGGCCTCTCGGTGCTGGGCACGACCGGCATCGTGGTGCCGTATTCCTGCGCGGCCTGGATCGACACGATCCACCGCGGCATCGACGTGGCGCGCGCCTCCGCCCTGGCGCACGTGGCGGGCGCCACCGGCTCGACCTCGGAGGCCGCGGTGCAGCGGATGCACGGGCTCGCCGACCCGGCGCTGATCGACATGGGCGACTTCGCGGGCGGCATGCTGAAGTACCTGCGCCGCCACCCGGTGCCCCGGGTCACGGTGGCGGGCGGCATCGCCAAGATGGCGAAGCTCGGCGCGGGCCTGCTCGACCTGCATTCCCGGGCCGGCCCGGTCGACCTCGCGTGGTTGGGCGAGCGCTTGGCCGAGGCCGGCGCCGGCCCGGACCTCGCCGGCCGCGCGCTCGGCGCCAACACCGCACTCGAAGTGCTGCAGATCGCCCGCGCGCACGACCTGCCCCTCGGCGACGTGGTCGCCCGCCACGCCTGGGCCACGGCCGCCCGGGCGCTCGCGGGCGCCGGCATCGCGCTCGAAGTCGTGGTGTTCGACCGCGACGGCGGCCTCGTCGGCCACGCGCCGTTCCATCCGACGGGGTGAGCTGCTATCCGCCGACGGCCCCGCCCGGCCGGAACCGCCGGTCGTAGCCCGCCGCATAGAGCGCGCTCTCGCGAAAATCCTCCGCCCCGAGGGCGGGTCCGACCAGGATCAGCGCCGTGCGCTCCAGCCGCGCCTGCATCGCCTGATCCGCGATGGTCGCGAGCGTGCCGCGCAGCACCCGCTCGTCGGGCCAGGAGGCGCGGTAGACCACGGCCGCCGGACAGGCGGGTCCGTAATGCGGGATCAGCTCGGCGGCGATCCGGTCGATCACGTGGACCGAGAGGTGGAGCGCCAGCGTCGCGCCCGTGGCCGCGAAGGTCGCCAGACGCTCCGCCTCGGGCATCGCCGAGGCCCGCCCGCTCGTGCGGGTGAGGACGACGGATTGCGCCACCTCCGGCACGGTCAGCTCGCGCCCGAGCGCCGCGGCGGCCGCCGCGAAGGCCGGCACGCCGGGGGTGAGCGTGTAGGGGATGCCGAGCGCGTCGAGCCGCCGGGTCTGCTCCGCCACCGCGCTGTAGAGCGACAGGTCGCCCGAGTGCAGCCGCGCCACCTCCTCGCCCCGGGCGTGGGCCGCCTGTATCTCGGCCAGGATCGCGTCGAGGTCGAGGGGCGCCGTGTCGATGCGGCGGGTGCCCGGCGGGCACCATGCCAGGATCTCGGGCGCGACGATCGAGCCCGCGTAGAGGCAGACCGGGCAGCGCGCGATCAGGTCGCGCCCGCGCACCGTGATGAGGTCGGCGGCGCCCGGGCCGGCGCCGATGAAGTGGATGGTCATGCGGGGCCTCCCTCGCCTGCGCTCGCGAGCGCGCAGGTGGCGCCGGGGCTGGCGATGCGCGCGAGCACCAGCCGCCCCTCCGGGCCGGCGGCCGCGAGCGCGGCGGCCTCCGCCAGGGAGCCCACGCCCCGCAGGGCCTCGATGCGGCCCGAGCGCGTCACCCCGCGCCGCCCGGCCTCGCGCAGATCCTCGACGCCGATGCCGACCACAGCGACCCCGAGCGCCGCCGCGGCCGCCCGCACGGCGGCCTCCCCGGCCCGGTCCTCGGCGGTGGCGAGCGCCCCGAGCTGCCCGGCCGCGCAGCCCGCCCGTCCGAGCGCGTCGCGCACCAGCGCGGCGATCTCCTCCGGGCCGGTCGCGTGCCGGAACCCGACGCCCGCGACGATGGGCGGGCGGGCGGCGTCGGGAGCGGAGGGGGCTGGAGCGGAGGACACGCGCCGGGCCGGCGCGGGGGCGGCGCCCTCGCCGGGCGTGCGCAAGGCCCGGGGTGCCGGACAGGGCGCGGGCAGCGCGGGGAACCCCTCTCCCGCATCGCGCGCGGGGAGCGCGGGGATCCCCTCTCCCGTGCGGGAGAGGGGCAGGGGATCGGAGATCCCGCGTGAGGGTCCAGGTGGGGCCGTTGAGACCCTGAAAGCATCGTGAGGGGAGCAGAGCGGGTCAGGCTCAAGCACGAAGCGTGGTGCTGGTAGCGGCAGCGTGGTGTCTTCTTGCGGCCCCCTCCCGGGACCCTCACGCGGGATCTTCGATCCCCTACCCCTCTCCCGCACGGGAGAGGGGATCCCGCGCTGACCGCGGATCCCGCTGATGCCGCGGGTCTCATGGACGCCGCGGGTGACGAGTGGCGGTCCACCCATGTCCATGCCGGCGCCGCTCACCACTTCGCCGCCGCCCATTGCGTCACCGGCATCGCCGGGCGCCAGCCGTGCATCGACCCGACCGGCTCGGCGCGGGCGATCGCGATCCGCCGCAAGGTGCCGCCGTGGCGGCGGTGGGCCTCGATCAGTACCGGTTCGCTCTCCAGCGTGACGGCGTTGGCGACGAGCCGGCCGCCCGGCGGCAGCGCCGCCCAGACGGCGGCGATCACCGCCGGGTCCGAGACGCCGCCCCCGATGAAGGCGGCGTCCGGCGCCGGCAGGTCGCCCAGGGCCTCGGGCGCCCGCCCGCGCACGACCGTCAGGTCCGGCACGCCGAGCGCCCGCGCGTTGCGGCCGATCCGGTCGGCCCGCGCGTCCTTCGCCTCGATCGCCACCGCGCGGTTCGCCGGATGCCGCAGGCACCACTCGATCGAGACCGAGCCGGAGCCAGCACCGACGTCCCACAGCCGCTGCCCCGCCCGCGGCCGCAGGGCCGCGAGGGTCACCGCCCGCACCTCCTCTTTGGTGAGCTGCCCGTCGCTCTCGAACCACGCATCGTCGAGGCCCGGCGCGAGCGGGATCACCCGCGCCTCCGGGCCGCCCGCGACCGCCACCGCGACGGTGTTGAGCGGGTCGATCTCCGTCTCGGCGAAGCCCGCGGCCGTCGCCTCCCGGCGCCGCTCGCGCGGGCCCCCCATCGCCTCCAGCACGGTCAGGCGCGACTCCGCAAAACCCCGCTCGGCCAGAAGCCCGGCGAGGCGCCCCGGCGTCGTCCCGTCCCACGACAGCACCAGCAGCCGGGCGCCGGGCTGGAGATGCGGGATCACCCGCTCCAGCGCCCGCCCGTGCACGGTGAGGCAGGCGCAGTCCGCGAGCGGCCAGCCGAGCCGCGCCGCCGCGAGGCTGAAGGCAGAGGCCTGCGGGTAGCAGGCGATCTCGGCGGCCGGCACCAGCCGGGCGAGTTCGACCCCGATGCCGTAGTGAAAAGGATCGCCGGTGGCGAGCACGCAGGTCGGCTGCCCGCGCCGGGCGAGGATCGCCGGGTAGGCCTCGTGGATCGGGCTCGGCCACGCCAGCGTCTCGGCCGCGAGCGGGGCCGCCAGCGCGAGGTGGCGGCGGCCCCCGACGACGAGGCGCGCCGCATCGAGCGCCCGCGCGGCGGCGGGCGACAGCCCCGCCCGGCCGTCCTCGCCGATGCCCACGATGGCGAGCCAAGGTGTCCCGCTCGAAGCGCTCCCGCTCGACAGGCGGGCCGGCTCAGGCGAAAGAGCGCCCATGCGCATCCTCCTGCTCGGCGGCACCACCGAGGCGAGCGGCCTCGCGCGGCTTCTCGCCGCGAACCCGGCCCTCCGGCCGGTCCTCTCGCTCGCCGGCCGCACCGCGGCGCCGGCCGCCGCGCCGATCGAGACCCGCATCGGCGGTTTCGGCGGGCCGGAGGGGCTCGCCGCGTGGCTGCGAGCCGAGGGCGTCGCGGCGGTGGTCGATGCCACCCATCCCTTCGCGCAGGTGATCTCGCGCAACGCCGCCGCGGCCTGCGCGGTGCTCGGCCTGCCCCTCCTCGCCCTGCGCCGCCCGCCCTGGACGGCGCGCGAGGGCGATCGCTGGCAGGAGGTGGACACCGTCGCCGCCGCCGCGCGGGCGCTGGGCGAGGTGCGGCGCCGCGTCTTCCTCACGGTGGGGCGGCTCGAACTCGCCGCCTTCGCGGCGGCGGCGCACCACGCCTACGTGGTGCGCACCATCGAGCCGGTCGGCGACGCGCTCCCCCTGCCCGATCTCACGGTGATCGAGGCCCGCGGCCCGTTTCCCGAAGAAGCCGAGCGCGACCTGATGCGCCGCCACCGCACCGAGGTGCTGGTGACGAAGAACTCCGGCGGGTCCGCCACCTACGGCAAGATCGCGGCGGCCCGCGCGCTCGGCCTGCCGGTGGTGATCGTGCGCCAGCCCGACGCACCCGCCGCCGCGCGGGTGGAGCGGCCCGAGGACGCGCTGGCGTGGCTCATGGCTCATCGCGCCGCCTCCACCCGCCGGCTGGTATAGACGAAGGACGGCGCGCCTTCCCGCGGCACGAGGCGGGTCGCGCTCGATCCGATGATCACCAGCGTCGCCATGTCGGCCGGCGCGGCGCGGGCCTCGGCGAGGGGCAGGATGCGCAGCGACTCGTCCGGCCGCCCGATCGCCCGCGCCAGGATCACCGGGGTGTCGGGGGCGCGGTGCTCGGCCGCGAGCCCGAGCGCCGCGCCGAGCTGCCAGGGCCGCGCCTGCGAGATCGGGTTGTAGAGCGCGATCACGAGGTCGGCCCGCAGCACGGCGTCGAGCCGCGCCGTGATGACGTCCCAGGGCTTCAGGTTGTCCGAGAGCGAGAGGGCGCAGAAGTCGCCGCCGAGCGGGGCACCGGCCCGCGCGGCCGCGGCCAGCATCGCGGTGATGCCGGGCTCCACCGTGATCGGGAGCGCGCGCCACGCGGGCTCGCCCCCCTCCAGCGCCTCGAACAGGGCCGCCGCCATCGCGAACACGCCGGGATCGCCCCCCGACACCACCGCCACCCGCCGGCCCGCGGCGGCGAGCGCGAGCGCGTGGCGCGCCCGCTCCACCTCGACCCGGTTGTCGCTGCCGTGGCGCACGAGGCCGGGGCGCTCCGGCACCCGCGCCACGTAGGGCGCGTAGCCGATCAGGTCCGTGGCCGCCGCGAGCGCCTCGGCCGCGGCGGGCGTGAGGTAGCGCGGATCGCCCGGCCCCAGCCCGACGACGCAGACCGACCCCCCGGGGCTCCGCCCCGGCCCCGCCGGGGCTTCGCCCCCGGCCCCAGCAGGGGCCTCGGGCCCCTGCACCCCGGGACCGGTCATGGCCGGCGGCCTTCGCCGGGCACCAGCACCATCGAAAAATAGGGCGCCTGGTCGTCGGGCTTGTCGGCGAGCAGCGCGATGCGCTCGCCCGCCATGGTCCCACGCTCGACGTAGACCGCGCGCCCGAGCAGGCCCGCCTCGGCCAGGGCCGCGCGCACCTTCGGCAGGTGGCGGCCGAGCTTCATGATCACGGCGGCGTCGGTCTCGGCGAGGCGGCGGGCCAGCACGGCGGCGGGCAGCGTCGCGGGCAGGACGGTGAGCACGTCGTCGCCCCAGGTGATCGGCGTGCCCGCGCGGGTCCAGCAGCCCGACATGCCGGTGACGCCCGGCACCACCTCCACCGGGAAGCGGTCCTTGAGGCGGCGCCACAGGTGCATGAAGGAGCCGTAGAAGAACGGGTCGCCCTCGGACAGAATCGCCACGTCGCGCCCCGCCCCGAGTTCGTCCGCCATGCGCGCGGCGGCCTCGTCGTAGAACCGGGCGAGTGCGGACACGTAGGTGGCGTCGTCCGGCGGCAGTTCGGTCGTGTACGGGTAGGCGAGCGCCCATTCGCGGGCGGGGTCCTGCACCACCGCGTCCGCGATCGTGCGCGCGTTGCCCCGCCGGCCCGCCTTGCAGAAATGCACGAGGTGGTGGGCGCGCTCCAGCACCCGCACGGCCCGCACCGTCAGGTAGTCCGGATTCCCCGGCCCCATCCCGACGCCGTAGAGCGTGCCGGTGACGCGGCCGGCCGGCCGCTCCCCCTCCTCGGCGGCGCCCGCCCGCGGCAGGTCCGTCACGGCGTCCATCACTCGGCCTCGCTCGCGAGCGCGTTCACGGCCGCCGCCGCCATCGCGCTGCCGCCCCGCCGCCCGCGCACGATCAGAAACGGCACGCGGCCGTCCTCGGCGAGCGCCTCCTTCGATTCGGCCGCGCCCACGAAGCCCACCGGCACGCCAATGACGACGGCCGGCGGCGCGACGCCCTCGTCCAAGAGTTCGAGCAGGCGGAAGAGAGCGGTGGGGGCGTTGCCGACCGCCACGACCGCGCCGGGCAGCCGCGCGCGCCACAGCTCCATCGCGGCGGCCGTCCGCGTGGTCCCGAGCTTCGCGGCCAAGCCCGGCACGCGCGGGTCGCCGAGCGTGCAGACCACCTCGTTGCCGGCCGGCAGCCGCGCCCGCGTCACCCCGTCCGCCACCATGCGGGCATCGCACAGGATCGGCGCGCCCGCCCGCAGCGCCGCCTCGCCGGCCTCCGCGAAGCCGGGCGAGGCCACCACATCGCGCGGCAGGTCGGTCATGCCGCAGGCATGGATCATCCGCACCACCACCCGCTCGGCGGGGCCTGCGAACCGCGACAGGTCGGATTCGGCGCGGATGATCGCGAAGGACCGGGCGTAGATCGCGGCGCCGTCGCGGATGTAGTCGAGGCGCGTGCTCATGCGGGCTCCCGGTCTGGGTGGAGGGCGGCCATCCCGGCGCTGTTTAGCCGCTCAAGCACCGCCTCGAAAGGGAGCACCATGGCCTCCGGATCGCCGGCGTGTCCCGCGTGCACCACCCCGTAGCGCCCGTCCGGCCGGCCGACCAGCGTCAGGTCGGCCCGCCCCGGATGCGCGCAGCCCTTCGGGCAGCCCGAGACGTGCACGCGCACGCCCGCCGGCCGGGGCCCGAGCCGCGCGGCGAGCCGGGCGGCATGGGCTTGCGCGGGCGTGCCGCCGGATGCGCAGGCCGGCGCCCCCGGACAGGCCGCCACCGCCCGGCGCGGATCGTCGGCCGCGACGATCAGGTCCAGATCCCGCGCGGCCGCGGCGAGCGCCGCCGCGGCCTGCGCGTCGCGGGCGACCAGCATCGCGCCGCGCCAGGGCGTCAGGCGCAGGCGTCCGTCGCCGTGCCGCTCGGCGAGGGCGGCGAGCGCGGCGAGGCGCGCGGCGTCGCAGCGCCCGAACGGGAATTCGGCGAGCAGCACCGGACCGCCCACCGGCCGCGGATGCAGGCCGGGCGGCGGCGGGTTGTCTGGCGGCGGGGCGGGGGGGGGGGGGGGGGAAGACTACACCCAGAGGGGNCGGCGAGCGCGGCGAGGCGCGCGGCGTCGCAGCGCCCGAACGGGAATTCGGCGAGCAGCACCGGACCGCCCACCGGCCGCGGATGCAGGCCGGGCGGCGGCGGGTTGTCTGGCGGCGGGGCGGCGGCGGGCGCGAGACCGGCCGCCGCCAGGAGGTCGGCGCGCGCGCCCTCGCCGAGGTCGCGCAGGCGCCGCGCGCCCGACTCCGCGAAGCCGCGCAGCAGCACCGCGAGGGCGTCCGTGAGCGAGGCGCCCGCCGCCGATGCCGTCCAGAGCGGACCGCCGGGAGACGCGAGCGCACACACCCATCCTGCTCGCGCGGGGAACCCTTTTCCCGTGCGGGAGAGGGGCAGGGGATCGAAGATCCCGCGTGAGGGTCCAGGTGGAGCCGCAGTGAAACACGGAGCGTGGTGAGGGGAACGGAGCGAGTCAGGTTCAAGCACGGAGCGCGGGGAACCCTTCTCCCGTGCGGGAGAAGGGCAGGGATGAGGGTCCCGGGAGGGTGCCGCAGTGGATCTCAGTGTGTCGTGAGGGGAGCGGGACTGTTCAGCATCAGCCGACCACGTCAGTGCTGGTAGCGGCAGCGTTCCGGGTCCTTGCGGCTCCCTCCCGGGACCCTCACGCGCGATCTCCGATCGCCTACCCCTCTCCCGCACGGGAGAGGGGATCACGCGCTGCCCGTCCGAACGACCGTCGGTCGGGAGGCCGGGCGGCGCGATCACCCGAACCCGAATATCTGCCTCCACGGCCCCGAGCCCCCACCCCTCCACCGCCACCAGCGCCTTCGCGGGCAGCCCCGGCACCGCCAGGCCCGCCGCCTCGATCGCCGCCACGAGCGCCATCAGCGCCGGGTCGAGCGTCGCCAGCGGCGAGGCGAGGGTGAGGCGCTGCGGCCCGCCATCCGCCCGCACGTCCCCGAGACCGGCCTGCGTGAGGCGCGCGGCGATCCGGCCGTGCGTCCCCTCGGTCACGCCGCGGATCTGCAGGTTGGCGCGGGCCGTGACGTCGATGAGGCCGTTGCCGAGACGGGCCGCCTCGGCCACCGCGCGGGCCTGGGCGGCGTCGAGCAGGCCGGCCGGCGGATGCACGCGCACGAGGAGCCCGTCCCCGGTCGGCATCGGCCGGGCGAGGCCGGGGCACCAGCCGCGGCGCGGGGCGGGATTCATTCGGCCGCCTCCCGGGCGTCGAGAGCCGCGAGCGAGTTGCGCCGGCTCCGCCACAGGCCGCGGCGGCGCAGATCCTCGAAGCGGTCGAGGATCGCCCGGGCGACCGCCGGATTGGCGGCCTCCACCTGCTCGAACACCGCGGGATCGCCCACGGTGGCGCCGTAGAGCCGGTCGAGATCGGCGCCGCTCACCGCGTCCGTGGTCGCGGCGAGCACGAAGACCGCGTCGAGCCCCTGCGCCAGCTCCTGCGCGCCGCGCCAGCCGTGGCGCAATTGCGCGGCGATCCAGCGCGGATGGGCGAGCCGGCCCCGCACCAGCCGGGCCACGTCCTCGGCGACCGTGCGGGCGCGGGGCGCCTCCGGCCGGCTGACGTCGAGGCTGTAGAGGGCGGGCGCCGCTCCGGCCAGAGAGGCCGCCGCCGCGAAACCGCCGAGCGCGTCCGCCGCCGCGTCGCCGTCGAGGAGGTCGCGCTCCGCCACGTCGAAGGCGTGCACGAAGGCGTCCGCCCCCGCGACCCGCGCCGCGAAGTCGCCCGTCTCGGAGTCGCCCTCCCCCGAACCCCCTTCCCCCACGGCCGCGGCGGTCGCGGCTAGGTAGGCGCGGGCGAGATCGGCCCGCTCGCTCCAGGCCCCGTCGAGGGCGAGGTTCCCCGCCCCGGCCCCGTAGCGGCCGGGAGCGGCGCCGTAGACCCGCACGATCGCCTCGCCCCGGCGGCGGGCGGCGGCGAGCGGGTTGTCCGCATCCTCCTCCTCGCGCGCCGCCACCGCGCGGGCGGCGTGGTCGAGGAGGGCCATCGCCTCCGGAAAGGTGTCGCGGAAGGCGCCCGAGACCCGCACCGTCACGTCGATGCGCGGCCGGTCGAGGAGCGCGAGCGGCAGCACCTCGAACCCCGTCACCCGCGTCGAGGCATGGTCCCAGGTCGGGCGCACGCCCATCAGCGCCAGGGCGTGGGCGAGGTCCTCGCCCCCGGTGCGCAGGGTCGGCGAGGCCCACAGGTCCATGACGATCCGGGCCGGATATTCGCCCTCGTCCTGCAGGTAGCGCCGCACCACCTCGGCCGCCGCCTTCTCGCCGAGCAGGCTCGCGGCCCGGGTCGGCAGGGCCCGCGGGTCGAGGGTCGCGAGGTTGCGGCCGGTGGGCAGCACGTCGGCGCGGCCGCGCGCGGGCGAGCCCGCCGGGCCGGGCGCCACGAAGCGCCCGTCGAGGGCCGCCAGCAGCCCCGCCCGCTCGCCCGCCCCGCAGGCAGCGTGCGCCGCCGGTGCCTGCCCGAACACGTGCAGGCCGTCGCGGATCGTCACCTCGGCGAGGTCGCACAGATGCGCGTCGAGCGCGGTCAGCGCGTCCTCCAGCGGCGTCGCGCGGTCGATGCCCGCCGCCGCGAGCAGCCCCGCCTCGTCGGCCCGGTCGAGGATGCCCTCGGCGATCAGCCCGGCCCGGCGCGGGTCGAGCACGGTGGCGGCCGCGTACTCCTCCACGAGGTCGCGCAGGGCGCCCGCGTTCGGGTCGAGCCCGGCGGCGGCGGTCTCGGGCGTCAGGTGGCCCACCGTCACGGCGCCGAGCCGGCGCTTGGCCGGCGCCGCTTCGCCGGGATCGTCGACGATGAACGGGTAGATCACCGGCAGCGCCCCCACCGCCAGCGCCGGCCAGCACAGGGCGGAGGGCGCCACCGCCTTGCCGGGCAGCCACTCGGTGGTGCCGTGGGTGCCCAGATGCACGAGCGCGTCGCACCCCGTGCGCAGGCCGAGGTAGAAGGCGAGGTAGGCGTGCGTCGGCACCGCGTCGGGGTCGTGGTAGCCGGCCTTGCGCGCGCCGTCGTCGCCGGCCCGGCCCCGGTCCGGCTGGAGCGCGACCAGCACGCGGCCGGCCCGCACGGCGCGGAACCGGAAGGCGCCGTCGCGTAAGCCCGGCTCCTCCTCCGGCGCCCCCCAGCGCGCGGCCAGCGCGTCGCGGATCGCGGCGGGCTGCCCGCCGAGCCACGCCCGGTAGGCGTCGAGCGGCACCGCAAAATCCGCCTCGCCGGCCGTCAGCGCGCGCATCAGCGCGTCGCCGGTCGGGATGCCCGACACCGAAAACCCTTCCGCGGCGAGGTGATCGAGGATCGCGACCGCGCTCGCGGGCGTGTCGAGCCCGACCGCGAACCCCGCCCGCCCGCCGCGGGCCGGGTAGTCGGAGAGGACGAGAGCGAGGCGGCGCTCGGATCTCGGCGTGCGGGCGAGCCGGACCCAGGCGGCGGCGCGCGCGGCGGTGGCGGCGATGCCGGCGAAATCCGGCACGGCCCTGCGCTCGGCGAAGCCGTCGCGCGCGCGCACCTCCTCCTTGAAGGAGACCGGGAAGCCGGACAGCCGGCCGTCGAATTCCGGCAGCGCCACCTGCATGGCGAGGTCTGCGGCGCCCAGGCCCCGGGCCGAGGCCGCCCAGGCGGCCCGCGGCGCGCCCACCGTGAAGGCCTGGATCACCGGGCAATCGGCCGCGTCGAGCACGAAGCCCGCATCGTCCCGCGCCGAAAAAGCGGTGGCGGCCACGATCACGTCCGGCGGATGGGCGGCGATCACCGCCCGCACGACCGCGACCGCCTCCGGGTCCTTGAGGCTCGCTACGGCCACGATCACGGGGGCCAGCCCCTGCTCGTGCAGGGCGGCCGCCAGCGCTGCGGCAGGCGCCGTGTCGCCGCCCAGGATCGCCGAGCGGTAGACGAGGACGAGGGCGCGGCCGCCGGGGGGGTGTGGCGCGGGGAACCCCTCTCCCGTGCGGGAGAGGGGCAGGGGTGAGGGTCCAGGTGGAGCCGCAGTGAAGCGGGGAGCGTGGTGAGGGGAGCGGAAGGGATCAGGCTGATCCACGACCCATCGTGCTGGTAGCGGCAGCGTCGCGTCCGCTTGCTGCACCCTCCCGGGACCCTCACCCCTACCCCTCTCCCGCACGGGAGAGGGGGTCCCGTGTTCGCCATTCCAGCGCGCGAGTGGCGTGGGCACCCGCTCCACATCGGACACCCCGCAACCCGGGCACCAGACGAAGCCGCGCGGCAGCGCCTGGGGCGGCTCCGCCGTGACCGGGTGGCCGAGTTCGGCGGCGATGCGGCGCAGCAGGCGGCGCAGGTTCTCCGGCCCGCCGGCCCGGAAATAGCCGTCGAGATCCGCGCGCAGGTCCGGCGCGACGGTGCCTTGGGCGTCGAGCCGCGGATCGGGCCGGTCGTCGCCGGGCAGCACCGCGAGCGGGATGCCGCCCGCGCGGCAGATCTCGGCCACGCGCTCGATGCCGTAGCGCCAGTAATCGAGCCCGCCGAGGCAGCGCACGAGGACGAACCGCGCCCGCGCCACCACCTTGTCCGCGTAGAGGTCGACCGACAGCGGATGGCGCAGGCCCGCGAGCTTGGCCAGCCGCAGGCTCGGCATCGCGGTTGCGCGGCTCTCCTCGGCCTGCGCGAAGGCCAGCCCGGCGAGGTCCGAATCGGTGAAGGACAGGGCCACGACGTCGCCGGGCGTCTGGCCCAGATCCACCGCCGCCTCGCCCTCGTCGAGGGAGACCGTATCGACCCGCAGGAGATGCATCAGGCGTCGGACCCGGGCACGAGGCGCGGCCGGGGTGGAAAGACGACGCCGTCGTAGACGTCGCGCAGCGCCAGCCCCATGCCGAACTCGGGCAGATCGACCGTCTCCTCCAGCCCCGCCACCAGCCGCCGCGCCCACGCCCCGTCCGCGCCGCGCGACCAGACGGCGATCTCGGGGGCGTTCGGCTCGACGAGGAGGATGTGCGCCAGGGAGGCCACGGTCTTGTACTCGCCGACCTTGTCGAAGGTGTCGAAATCGCGCGTGCTCGGCGACAGCACCTCGACCACCAGGCGGGGCTCGGCGGCCGTCAGCCCGTTCGGGTCGCGCGCGCCGCAATCCAGGCCGAGGTCCGGCCGGCGGATCTGGCCGGGCAGCGTCTCGATGCTGCCGTCGCCGGTGAAGGGGCGGCACGGCCCGCCGCGCAGGCGGGTGCGGAACTCGGCCAGCAGGTTCACCACGATGTCGTCGTGGACGTGGCAGACACCTGCCATCAGGCGCACCGGCTCCCCGCCCACGAGTTCGTAGCGCGCCTCCTGGCGCTCCTGCCAGGCGAAGAACTCCTGCACGGTCCAGCGCCGCGCCGCGGGCTCCGGCATCATGCCCTCCTCAAGGCCCGGGGCGGTGCCCCGGGACTCCGGCGGCGGGCGTCGCGCCCCCCGCGCTCCCGTGATCCTAACCCGTCAGGGCCGCCGTGACCGCATCCCGGTCGAAACCCTTGAGGCCGATCACCACGAGGCGCCCGTCGCGGTGCTCGCCCGGCCGCCAGGGACGGTCGTAATGGTGCGCCACGCGCCGGCCGACGCCCTGGACCACGAGGCGCATCGGCTTGTCGGCCACGGCGCAGAACCCCTTGATGCGCAGCACCCCCGGCACCTCCGCCGCCCGCGCCACCCGGGCCGCGAGGTCGTCGGGCGAGCCGGCCGCCCGCACCGGCACCGCCGCGCTCTCGAAATCGTCGTGGTCGTGGTCGTCTTCCGTCTCGTGATGCGAGGGCCGGGAGGCGAGGTCGCTCTCGGCGCCCGCGTTGAGGCCGAGCAGAATTCGCGGGTCGATGGCGCCGTGGGCCGTCTCGACGACCTTCACGGCCCGCGGCAGCTGGGCCTCCACCTCGGCCCGCACGCGGGCGCGGCTCTCGGCGTCGAGGAGGTCGCCCTTGTTCATCACCACGAGGTCGGCGCAGAGGAGCTGGTCCTCGAAAACCTCCTCCAGCGGGTTGTCGTGGTCGACCGATTGGTCCGCGGCGCGCTGGGCCGCCAGCGCCTCGGGATCGTCCGCGAAGGCGCCCGCGGCCACGGCCGGTCCGTCCACCACCGCCACCACGCCGTCCACCGTCACCCGCGAGCGGATCGCCGGCCAGTTGAAGGCCTGGACGAGGGGTTTCGGCAGTGCGAGGCCGGAGGTCTCGATCAGGATGTGCTCGGGCGGCTCGGGGCGGTCGAGCAGGCGGTTGAGGGCCGGCACGAAATCGTCCGCCACGGTGCAGCAGATGCAGCCGTTCGGCAGCTCCACCACCGCGTCCTCGTCGCAGCCCGGCACCCCGCAGGAGGCCAGCAGCGAGCCGTCGAAGCCGACATCGCCGAACTCGTTGACGATGATCGCGAGGCGCCGTCCGTCGTTGTGCTCGACCACGTGGCGCACCAGCGTCGTCTTGCCGGCCCCGAGGAAGCCCGTGACGATCGTGCAGGGAATTTTTTGGAGGATCGTCATGCGGACCTGACCGGGGCGGGAGGGATGCGGGCGACGACGCCCTTGCGGAAGGCCTCGGGGCGCTCGCGCCAGGGCACGAGGCCGTCCGGCGTCGCGGCGTAGCGCGCGAGCCCGTCGAGGATGGTGTCGGCGGCGCTCAAAGGATCGAGGTCGCCGTACACGTAGGTCCAGCGCCCCGGCGAGGCGACCGCCACCGTGCAGGGCCGCTTGCAGACGGACAGGCACTCGACGGCCTCGACCGCGACGGGCGCGCCGCGCTCCGCCAGGGCCGCGGTGAGCGCGTCGAGGAGCCGGGCGCCCGCGCGGGGGCCGTCCGGGTCGTCGCCGGCGGCCCGGCAGGTGGTGCAGACGTAGAGGGTGAGGCTCATGCGGCGGCTCCCGCCCGGCCGCGCGCCACCGCCTCCCAGGCCCAGCCGAAGGCGAGTCCGAGCACGGCCCAGAACGCGAAGGACACCGCGAGGGAGCGGGCGGCGAACTGCGCCGCCATCGCGGCCGGCAGCGCGCCGCCGCCCTCCCCGGCATGCGGCGCCCCCCAGAGGTGCGGCGCCACGATCAGCACGAGGGCGAGCGCGGCGGCGAAGACCCCGCGGCGGGTCGCCAGGAGGTAGAGCCCCGCGCCGGTCGCCAGCGCGGTGGCGAGCCACCATGCCTGGCGCAGCTCCAGCGCCTCGCCGCCCATGCCGGGCAGTTCCGGCGGCAGGCCGATGGCGGGCGCGAGGCTCGCGGCGAGGAAGCCCCCCACCGCGAAGCGCAGGCCCTCGCCCGGCGTGATCCGCCGCCCGTCCGCGACCAGGATCGCGCCGAGGAGGAGCGCGTAGCCGACGCCGCTCACCAGCGTGGCGAGCGCCGTGAAGGCGAGGCGCGGCAGGCCGGGGCCGGGCTGCCACGCCTCCGCCGCGGGCGCGGCCTCGGCGGAGGAATGGCCGGAATGGGCCAGGATGATCAGCGGTGCCGCCTGCGCGTGCGGGGCGCTGCCCTGCTCGTAGCGCTCGGCCCGCAGGATCAGCGGCGAGGTCAGGGCGAATTGCAGCCCCGAGGCCACGCAAGCGGCGAGGAAGCCGGCGACCAGGGCCGCCGACAGCAATCGGATCGTCATGATGGGAACCCTGCGGGGAGCCGGGAGGCCCGGCCCGGCGTCAGTGGCAGGGGAAGTTGTGGGCGTGGCGCCAGTCGTGGGCCGCGTTGTGGAGCGCGGCGGCCGGCGAGAACCCGGACACGAAGAGCAGGCCCAGGCCGAGGAAGCCGGCGACGAGCACCGCGGTCAGCCGCTCGCCGGCGAGCGCGGGGGAGAGGGTACGGGTGATGGCGACCATGACGAACTCCTGCCGCCCCGCCGGCGGCGTCGAGAGGATGCGGGTGACGGCAGGTCTCCTGGCTCGCGGCGTTCTTCGCATCCCACCGCCTTCCCGGATCGCTCCAGTGGCCGAAGGCGGGCGCGCGCCGCTCACAGTTGCGGGGGCAGCCGCGGCTCCCGGAGCGGATCTCCGTCCCGCGTTCCCTTTTCACCTCGTCGCCGAGGCACCGTCGGGCGCGACCGTAGCGACAAGGACCCGGGCTTGCAATCCGCGCCCGGCCGCCCGAGAGGGTTTCGGGGCTGGACTTGAGGGGCAGGTGGTGGCGCAGGACGGATCGGGAACGCCGCGGCTCACCCTGGTGCTCGGGGGCGCCCGCTCGGGCAAGAGCGCCTACGCGGAACGCCTGATCGAGGCGCTGCCCCCGCCCTGGCTCTACGTCGCGACGGCGCAGGCCTGGGACGACGAGATGCGGGCGCGCATCGCCCAGCACCGCGCCCGGCGATCCGGCGGCTGGGAGACCCGGGAGGCGCCGCGCGACCTCGCCGGAGTGCTGGACGGTACGGAGCCCGGCCGGCCGGTGCTGGTGGATTGCCTGACCCTGTGGCTCACCAACGCCCTGCTGGCCGAGGCCGACCGCTCAGAGGCCGGTCTGGCCGCCGAGACCGCCGCCCTGGTCGAGGCCTGCGCACGCCATCCCGGCCCGCTGGTGCTGGTCTCGAACGAGGTCGGCCTCGGCATCGTGCCGGACAACGCGCTCGCCCGGCGCTTCCGCGACGAGACCGGGCGGCTGCACCAGCGCCTCGCGGCGCTGGCCGACCGGGTGGTGCTCACCGTGGCGGGGCTGCCCCTCGTCGTGAAGGGAGAGTGAGAATGGAGACCGACGAGGAGGCCGCGCGCCACCGCGCCAAGATGGCCAAGCGCAAGGCCGTGCAGGACGCGGAGGTGGCGGGCAAGACGGTCGAGAAGGGCCTGCTCATCGTCCATACCGGCCCCGGCAAGGGCAAGTCGACGGCGGCCTTCGGGCTGATGCTGCGGGCGCTCGGCCGCGGCTGGCGCGTCGGCGTCGTGCAGTTCATCAAGGGCGCCTGGGAGACCGGCGAACGCTTCGCCCTCGACCGCTTCGGCGATCAGGTGGCGTGGCACACGATGGGCGAGGGCTTCACCTGGGAGACGCAGGACCGCGCCCGCGACGTGGCGGCGGCCGAGGCCGCCTGGGCGCAGGCCCGGCGGCTGATGGACGATCCCACCATCCGCCTGCTGATCCTCGACGAGCTCAACATCGCGCTGCGCTACGACTACCTGCCGCTCGACGCGGTGGTGGCGGCGCTGAGCGCCCGCCGGCCCGATCTCCACGTCGTGGTCACGGGCCGCAACGCCAAGCCGGAGCTGATCGCCGCGGCCGACCTCGTCACCGAGATGGCCGTCGTCAAGCACCACTTCGCGGCGGGCGTGAAGGCCCAGGAGGGGATCGAGTTCTGATCCTCCCGCCCTTCCCTCGCCGGATCGGCGCGAGGCGCTTCTCGCGTCAGCCGTCGAAGGCGTAGCGGTTCCGTCCCCGGCACTTGGCTTGGTAGAGCGCGCGGTCGGCCGCCGCGAAGATCGCCTCCCGGGGGGAGCCGGATCCCGCCGGCTTGAGGGCGATGCCGACGCTGATGGTCACCACGCCCACCCCGTCCGAGCGGCTCGGATGGGGAAGGCCGAGCGCCTCCACGGCCTGCACGAGGCCGGCCGCGAGGCGGGCGGCCTCCGGCGCATCGGCGTCCCGCACCGCGAAGATGAACTCCTCCCCGCCGAAGCGGGCGAACAGCGTGTCGGGACCCGGGGCGAACCCCGCGAACAGCGCCGAGACCCGGCACAGGCAATCGTCGCCGGCCGGGTGGCCCAGCGTGTCGTTGAACAGCTTGAAGTGGTCGATGTCGATCATCATCAGGGCGGCGGACCGGTCGTCGGCGAACCAGCGCCCGAGGGTGCTGTCGAGGGAGCGCCGGTTGGGCAGCCCGGTCAGGGCGTCGGTGCGCGACAGGTCCTGGTAGCGCCGGCGCGCCGCCTCCGCGGCCTCCGAGTCGAGGCGCGCCGCGAGCGCCGTGAGGTAGTCGCGGCAGCGGCGTCGCTCCATCCGGTGGTTGGCGTAGAGGCTGAACAGGCAGCCGGTGGCGATCTGGAGCACGAAGGCGCCGCGCAGGCCGGGATCGAGGCCGGCCTTCGTCGCGGCCGCCAGCGCGGCGCTCGCGAAGGCCACGGCCGTGAAGACGACCGCCTGGGGAAAGCGAAGGGCGAGCAGCATGTTGCCGTAGAAGAGAGTCAGCGTGAACTCGCCGAACGTGTAGGCGCCGAGGGGCGCGTCCGTGAGCCAGAACAGCAGGACCGGGATCAGGAATGCATCGATGATCCCGATGAGGGCGATCGTCTCGCGCCAGGCCGGACCGACGCGGCCGACGAGCCACGCGACCAGCAACGCGATGGGGCTGACGACGAGCAGGCGCGCCGCCACCGACCAGGCCAGGATGTCCGGCATCAGGATGATGCTGGTGAGGTTGTACGCGTTGTAGAGGATCAGGCCGATCAGGATGGTCTGGCGCAGGGCCGCGACGCGATCCCGTCCGTGCTCCGCCTCATGCCGCTCGGCGACCCGCGGGTCGAATCGCAGGAGCCAGTCGAGGCGCGCCGCCGGGGCTGTTCCGTGGAGTTCGGCGGCTGTGAGGCCCATCGCGGCGGTATCGTCCAAGGATCGATCACTGCGGAATCTGATCGTCCTCAGTTATCAAACGATTGATCGGGGTCAAACCGGAAGGCTTGAATTGTTCGGCGGGACCGGCGGCCCGTCGCGCATCTCGGCGGATACGCGGGCCGGCCGCGATCCCGGGTGGTCGCGCGGCCGTTATTGCGGCTCATCGGTCGCGGCGCGAACGAGATCGGGGCCGGACAGCCCTGCCGTCCGGCCCCGATGAGATGGGAAAGATGGTGCTGCGGGTCGGTCGAGGCCCCGGATCTCCGAGGCCTCCGCCGTCTCGCCGCGAGGCGCTCAGAGGCCGCCGAACTTGTAGGTGAAGCCCACGCGCACGAGGTTGCCCTCGGTGGTGAAGCGCGAGGTGTAGGACCCGCGCGGGTTGGCGGCCGGCGGGGGCACCACGAGCCCGACGTTGTTCACGATCACGTTCCGGCTGCCGAGATCGTAGTGCAGGTACTCGGCCTTGAGGGTGACCGAGGAGGTCTGGAAGCCCAGCAGGCCCAGCACGTTGAACCGGGCCAGGAAACTGTCGGCCGGGATCGCGTACTCGACGCCGCCGCCGTAGGCGAAGCCGGTCTGCAGGTCGTTGAAGCGGCCCGCATAGGCGAGCGGGTTGCCCGGCCCGTTGCTGAAGAAGGCCGCCTGATACTCCACGTTGCCGTAGGCGAAGCCGCCCATTCCGTAGACGAGGAAGCGGTCGAAGGCCCAGCCGACCCGGCCCGTCACCGTGCCCAGCCAGTCGAGGTTCTGCCGGTAGAGGCTGGGATCGTTGAGGGCCGAGAAGTAGACGGTCCGCTTGCTCAGGTCGGTCCAGGCCCAGTCGGCCTGGGCGCCGACCACGAGGCCGCCGCCCGGCGTGAACTGGTAATTGTAGCCGAAGCCGCCGCCGATGTTGGCGAAGCCGTCGGTCTCGTTGAAGACCACCGGGGCGCGCCGGCCAGTGGCGACGTTGGCGATGGTGTTGGTGGGGGCGACGTCGTTGCCGCGCGTGGTGATGCGCTGCCGGTCGGTGAAGAAGTAGTCGGTGTGAAGGCCGGCGTAGAAGCCCGTCCAGGTGAAGACCGGCACCGGCGTGAACACCGGCGGGGCGGCACGGACAGGCAGGTCGGCGGCGAGCGCCGTCCCGGCGAGGAGTGCCGTGGCGGCACCGGTGAGAGCGAGGGTCCTGAACATCGGGGCCTGCCTGTTGCGACGGCGTGATGGCCGGAAACTACCGCAACGCTTGGGTCTCTCCTATGGCAGCTTTGCCACTATCCGGCCCAATCTGCGGCAGTTGCACCCATCGCGTGCAGTGCTAAGCATCGGGCGCCGGGATGGGCCCGATCCGGCGGGAAACCTCATGACCCTGCAGCGAGACACGGAACGGCCGGCCGCCTCCCCTGCGGCCGTCGCGATGCGCCGCGGATGATCCCCCGCGCCCTGATGATCCAGGGCACCGGCTCGGACGTCGGCAAGTCGCTGATCGTCGCCGGCCTCGCCCGGGTCTTCGCCCGGCGCGGGCTGCGCGTGCGGCCGTTCAAGCCGCAGAACATGTCGAACAACGCCGCCGTCACCCCGGACGGGGGCGAGATCGGGCGTGCGCAGGCCCTCCAGGCGCGGGCGGCGGGCGTCGCGCCCTGCGTGCACATGAACCCGGTGCTGCTCAAGCCGCAGAGCGAGGTGGGCGCGCAGGTGGTGGTGCAGGGCCGGATGGCCGGCACCGCCCGGGCGCGGGAGTACCAGGCCTGGAAGCCGCGCCTGATGGGCGCCGTCCTCGACAGCTTCGCGCGGCTCTCCGCCGAGGCCGATCTCGTGCTGGTCGAGGGCGCGGGCTCGGCCTCGGAGGTCAACCTGCGGGCCGGCGACATCGCCAACATGGGGTTCGCCCGCGCGAGCCGCACGCCGGTGGTGCTCCTCGGCGACATCGACCGCGGCGGCGTGATCGCGAGCCTCGTGGGGACCCGCGCGGTGCTGGACCCGGAGGATGCCGCGCTGGTGCGCGGCTTCCTCGTCAACCGCTTCCGCGGCGACGCGAGCCTGTTCGCGGACGGCATGGCCCTGATCGCGGCGCGCACCGGCTGGCCGGGCTTAGGCCTCGTGCCGCACTTCCCCGAGGCCGCGCGGCTGCCCGCCGAGGACGTGCTGGGCCTGCGCGGCGCCGAGCGGCCGGGCGGGCGCGTGGTGGCGGTGCCGGTGCTGCCGCGGATCGCCAATTTCGACGACCTCGATCCGCTACGGGCGGAGCCGGGGGTGAGCGTGGTGCTGGTGGAGCCCGGCACGCCGCTGCCGGCCGCGGCCGACCTCGTGCTCCTGCCCGGCTCGAAGACCACGATCCCGGACCTGCTCTTCCTGCGCGCCCAGGGCTGGGACATCGACCTCAAGGCGCATGTGCGCCGCGGCGGCCGGGTGCTCGGGCTCTGCGGCGGCTACCAGATGCTCGGCAGGCACCTGTCCGACCCGCACGGCATCGAGGGCGCGGCTGGCACGGTCGAGGGCCTCGGCCTCCTCGACGTCGCCACCGTGCTGACGCCGGAGAAGCGCCTCGCGGCGGTGACCGGCACCAGCCTGCCGGAGGGCACGCCCTTCTCCGGCTACGAGATGCATCTCGGCGAGACCGCGGGACCGGACGCGGCCCGCCCACTCCTGCGCCTCGCGGACGGACGCCCGGACGGGGCCGTCTCGCCCGACGGGCGGGTCTGCGGCACCTACGTGCACGGCCTGTTCGCGGACGACCGCCAGCGGGCGCTGTGGCTCGCGCGCCTGGGGGCCGCGCCCGGCGCGGAGGCCTACGAGGCGGGGATCGAGGCGGTGCTCGACCGCTTGGCCGACCATCTGGAGCGCCACGTGGCGTGCGACCGGCTGCTCGCCATCGCCCGCGCGGGCGCGGGCCCGGACGGCGCCTCCGGCGCCGCGATGGCGCCGCCGTCCGGTTCGGGCTAAAACTCCGGCATCCCTGAACAAACCCGGGCGGATCGGCCCGGCCTGGAGGGCGGACGGCGCCGATGATCGCGGGCTGGGTGGTGGTGCTGACGGCGCTCCTCTACATCTGCGCCCTGTTCGCGGTGGCGCATTGGGGCGACGTGTCCGGGCGCCGGCTGATGCGCGACGAGCGGGTGCGCCCGACCATCTACGCGCTCTCGCTCGCCGTCTACTGCACCTCCTGGACCTTCTTCGGCTCGGTGGGGCTTGCCAGCCATTCGGGCCTGGACTTCCTGACCATCTACGTCGGGCCGATCCTGGTGATCGGCTTCGGGCACCGCCTCGTCGCGCAGGTGGTGCGGGTGGCCAAGGCCCAGAACTCCACCTCCATCGCCGACTTCGTGGCCGCCCGCTACGGCAAGAGCGAGCGCATCGCCGCCCTCGTCTGCCTGATCGCGATCGTGGGGGCGATCCCCTACATCGCCCTGCAATTGCGGGCGGTGGCCGCCTCGCTGCAGGTCTTCCTCCAGGCCACCGAGGGGAGCACCGGCGGGCTCTCCTCCGCGCTGGCGGGCGATCTCGGCCTCGTCACCGCGCTCGTGCTGGCGGGCTTCGCGGTGGCCTTCGGCACCCGGCACGCCGACGCCACCGAGCACCAGGACGGGCTCACCCTGGCGATCGCCCTCGAATCCCTCGTCAAGCTCCTGGCCTTCCTGGTGGTGGGTGGCTTCGTGGTCGGCTGGGTGCTGCGCGACGCGCCGCTGCTCACGCCCGAGGCGCTCCTCGCCGGCTCCGTCGCCCTGGCGCAGGAGACCTCCGGCCCCGCCACGCTCCTCGTCCAGACGCTGCTCGCCGCCTGCGCGGTGCTGCTGCTGCCGCGCCAGTTCCACATGGCGGTGGTGGAGAACCGGGCGGTGGAGGATGTCGGCCGCGCGGCCTGGACCTTCCCGCTCTACCTCGTGCTCATCAACCTGTTCGTGGTCCCGCTCGCGGTGGCGGGCCTCGCGCTGTTCCGGGACGGGGCGCTCGCCCGCGACATGACCGTGCTCGCCCTGCCCCTGTCGGAGCGGGCGGACGGGGTCGCGCTCGTCGCCTTCGTGGGCGGCCTCTCGGCCGCCACCGCGATGGTGATCGTGGAATCGGTGGCGGTCGCCATCATGATCTCGAACCACCTCGTGATCCCGGTGGTGCTGCGCCGCCGCCCGGGGGGCAACGGCGCCTCGCATCTCGGCGGCGTGGTCCTGGCGGTGCGCCGGGTGGCGATCGTGGTCGTCGTGCTGGCGGCCTACGCCTATTCGCGGATCGCCGGCACCGCGGCCCTGGCCTCGATGGGCCTGCTCTCCTTCGCGGCGGTGGCGCAGATCGCCCCCGCCTTCGTGGGCGGCCTGCTGTGGCGGCGCGGCACCGGGCTCGGCGCGGTGGCCGGGCTCGTCGCCGGCACCGCGGTCTGGGTCTACACGCTGCTCCTGCCGAGCCTGATCACCGAGGCGGGCGGCGCCTGGGGCACGAGCCTCATGACCGACGGCCCCTTCGGCATCGCGGCGCTGAGTCCCACCGCGCTGATGGGCGTCGACGACCTGCCGCGCCTCGTGCACGGCACGCTCTGGAGCCTCGGGCTCAACACGCTCGCCTACGTCGCCTTCTCGCTGGTGCGCCAGCCCAGCGCCATCGAACGGCTGCAGGCGGAGGCCTTCGGCCACGAGGTGGGCGCCGGCGCCCCGAGCTTCCGGCTCACCGGCAGCACGCTCACGGTGGCGGAACTGCGCGCCGCGGTCGCCCGCTTCCTCGGCGAGGAGCGGGCGGCCCGCGCGCTCGAGGAATTCGCGGCCCGCAGCGGGCGTCCTGCGCTACGCCCCGACGCGGTGGCGGGCCTGCCGGAGCTGCGCCACGCCGAGCACCTGCTGGCCTCGGCGATCGGCGCGGCCTCGGCCCGGCTCGCGCTCTCGCTGCTGCTCGGGCGGCGCAACGTCTCGCCCCGGGCGGCGCTGCGGCTCCTCGACGACGCCTCGGCGGCCTTCCAGTACCGCCGCGACCTCCTCCAGCAGGGGCTCGACCACGCGGGCCAGGGCATCACGGTCTTCGACCGGGACATGACGCTGATCGCCTGGAACCGCGCCTTCGCGGACCTCTACGACCTGCCCCCGGAGATGATCCGCACCGGCACCACGCTGGACGAGATCGTGCGCTTCAACGCCGCCCGCGGCGCCTACGGGGAGCGCGACCCGGACGACCTCGTGCGCGAGCGCATCGCCGCCTTCCGGGAGGAGAGCGGGCCGCGGCGCCTGCGCCTGCATCCCCGCGGCCGGGTCATCGAGATCCGCGCCAATTCCCTGCCGAACGGCGGCGTGGTGGCGACCTACACGGACGTCACCGACGCGGTCGCCGCCGAGGAGGCGCGCACGCGCCTCAACGAGGAGCTGGAGCGCCGGGTGCGGGAGCGGACCGAGGAGCTGACCCGCCTCAACCAGGCGCTGACCCGCGCCAAGGCCGAGGCCGACGAGGCCAATGCGGGCAAGACGCGCTTCCTGGCGGCGGCGAGCCACGACATCCTCCAGCCGCTCAACGCCGCGCGCCTCTACGCCACCGCCCTCGTCGAGCGCGACCGCGCGGGCGACCCGACGCTCGCCGAGAACGTCGACGCCTCCCTGGACGCGGTGGAGGAGATCCTCACCACCCTCCTCGACATCTCGCGCCTCGATACCGGCGCCCTCAAGCCGCACTTCTCGAACTTCGGCGTCACGGAGCTGCTGCGCCAGATCCGCCGCGAGTTCGAGCCGATGGCGCGGGAGAAGGGCCTCGTCCTGACGGTGATGCCCTGCTCGCTGGCGATCCGCTCGGACCGCCCGCTGCTGCGGCGGCTGCTCCAGAACCTCGTGTCGAACGCCATCAAGTACACGCCCTCGGGCCGGATCCTGGTGGGGGCGCGGCGCAGGCAGGACCAGCTCGTGCTGATGGTCTGCGACACCGGGCTCGGCATCCCGGCCTCGAAGCAGAAGCTGGTCTTCCAGGAGTTCCAGCGCCTCGACCAGGGCGCCAAGGTGGCCCGGGGGCTCGGCCTCGGCCTGTCGATCGTGGAGCGCGCCGCGCGCCTCCTCGATCATCCGGTCGCCCTCGCCTCGCAGCCGGGCCGCGGCTCGGTCTTCTCGGTCGCGGTGCCGCTCGTCCCGGTCCGGCCTGTGGCCGAGGCGGCGGGCGAGGCCCCCCGCCCACCCGCCGTGCCGCTCGCCGGGCTGGCGGTCCTGTGCATCGACAACGAGCCCGCCATCGTCGGCGGCATGGCGCGGCTCCTGTCGAGCTGGGGCTGCGCCGTGCACACGGCCGGCTCCTTCGGCGAGGCGGTGAGCCGGGTGCTCGGCGAGGGCCTGCGCCCGGACGTCTTGGTGGCCGATTACCACCTCGACGAGGGCAACGGCCTCGACCTGATCGCCTCCCTGCGGGCCGCGCTCGCCGCCGACATCCCGGCGGTGCTCCTCACCGCCGACCGCTCGCCGCCGGTGCGCGAGACCGCGCAGGCCCAGCGCGTCCACGTCCTCGCCAAGCCCCTCAAGCCCGCCGCCCTGCGGGCGCTGCTGACGCAGTGGCGCGCCACGCGGGTGGCGGCGGAGTGAGGATTTTCTCGCCCGCTCAGTGCCGCACCCACATCACGCGGGCCATCCAGCGGATCTCGGCCGCCGGGATGATGCGCTCCGGCTCGCCCGGGGCGATCGGCGCCAGTTCGGCGGCCCGGGCGGTGCGGCGCTTCAGGTTGGCGGCGACGAGCCCGCCGCCGTCGAGGCAGGCCACCACCCTGTCGCCCCGGCGCAGGCTCGCCCCGGCGCAGACCACCAGCACGTCGCCGTCGCGGTAGTGCGGGCGCAGGCCCCCGTCCTGAATCTCGATGGCGAAGCAGCGCTGTGCGCCGAGATCGGGAAAATCCATCTCCTCCCGCTCCGCCCCGGCCGGGAGGCCGTCCGGCCCGATCCAGCTCACCGCCTCGCGGCTGCGGATCAGCGGCAGCATCCCGCGCGCCGCCACCGCCTGGGGATCGACCAAGTGCACGAACTCGTCGAGGCTCGCCCCCGTGGCGGCCAGGATCTTGGCCAGCGACTCGGTCGAGGGCCAGCGCTTGCGCCCGTCCGGCGCCACCCGCTTGGAGCGGTTGAAGCTCGTGGCGTCGAGCCCGGCGCGCCGCGCGAGGCCCGAGGCGGTCAACCCGTGCCGGTGCGCCAAGTGATCGATGGCCGACCAGATCCGCTCGTGTGACAGCATGGCCGGAAGATCCGCCGGCGGAGCCCCGATCGCCGGAACGATACCGCACGACAGGCTCCGGACCTGAACTTTACCGCAGGTCAGCGGAATGGCAACGCCGTTGCGGCCGCGGTCCCGGGCCGGTATGCCGCCGGCCTCGACCGAATGCCGGAGCACGCCGATGACGCTGGTCTACAAGATCGCCTCCGCGCAGGCGTGGCGGGAGGCCGAGGCCGCCGGGCACTTCCTCGGCGCGCCGGTGGACCTCGCGGACGGGTTCATCCACTTCTCCACCGCCGCGCAGGTGCGCGAGACGGCGGCCAAGCACTTCGCCGGCGCCCGCGACCTCGTGCTGGTGGCGGTGGAGGCGGAGGCGCTCGGCGCGGCCCTGCGCTACGAGCCCTCCCGGGGCGGCGCGCTGTTTCCCCACCTCTACGGCCCGCTGCCGATGGGGGCGGTGCGCGAGGTCGTCCCGCTCCCGCTCGGCCCCGACGGCGCCCATGCATTCCCCGCCTCCCTCGACGCCTGACCCGCCGTGCTCGCCCAGCTCTTCCCCCTCGCCCGCCCGCTCCTCCACGCCCTCGACGCCGAGACGGCGCACCGGCTCACCATCCGGGGGCTCGCCCTCCTGCCCGCCGCGGCGCCCCCCGCGGACGATCCCGCGCTGGCCGTGGAGGTGCTCGGCCGGCGCTTCCCCAACCCGGTCGGCCTCGCGGCCGGATTCGACAAGGGGGCGGAGGTGCCGGACGCGCTCCTCTCGCTCGGCTTCGGCTTCGTCGAGGTCGGCGGCGTGGTGCCGCGGCCCCAGCCCGGCAACCCGCGCCCGCGGGTCTTCCGCCTCGCCGCCGACCGGGCGGTGATCAACCGCTTCGGCCTCAACAGCGACGGGCTGCCCGTGGTGAGCGCGCGCCTCGCCGCCCGAAGCGGCCGGCCGGGCCTCGTCGGCGCCAATATCGGGGCGAACAAGGATTCGCAGGACCGGATCGCAGATTACGTCGCCTGCACCCGGGCGCTGGCGGGCCTCGTCGATTTCGTGACCGTGAACGTCTCCTCGCCCAACACCCCGGGCCTGCGCGACCTCCAGGGCGAGGCCTTCCTCGACGATCTCCTGGCCCGCGTGGTGGAGGCGCGCGATGCGGCCGCCGCGCCCCGCCGCGCCGCCGTCCTCCTCAAGATCGCCCCCGATATCGGTCTCGACGCGCTCGACGCCATCGCGGCGACGGCGCTGCGGCGCGGGGTCGATGCGCTCGTGGTCTCGAACACCACGGTGGCCCGGCCCGCGAGCCTCGCCGAGACGGCGCTCGCGCGCGAGACCGGCGGCCTCTCGGGCCGTCCGCTGTTCTCGCCCTCGACCCGGCTCCTGGCCGAGGCTTTCCTGCGCGTCGGCGCGCGGCTGCCGCTCGTCGGGGTCGGCGGGATCGATTCGGCCGAGGCCGCCTGGACCAAGATCCGGGCCGGCGCCAGCCTCGTGCAGCTCTACTCGGCCCTGGTCTACGCCGGGCCGGGGCTGGTGGGGGAGATCAAGGCGGGGCTGGCGGAGCGCCTGCGGCGCGAGGGCGCGCCGCTCGCCCGCCTCGTCGGCCGGGACGCCGCCGACCTCGCGCGCTCGGCCTGATCCCGCCTAGAGCAGGCTTCGATCAGGTTGAAACGTGAAGCCTGCTCTAGGTTTTTGATTGTGCCGCATTGTCTGCGACGAACCGGCATCCACTTCGTCGGACAATGCTCTAAAGGTCCGGGTTGGTCGGCTCCGTGCGCCGGCCGACCACCGTGTAGAAGCGGTGCCAGCCGTCCGCCGCGCGCTGGCGGTGGAGGCTCACCCGCGTCTCGCCGAAGCCGAGGATGCGCAGGAACTCCCGCACGGTCTCGGGCGCGACCACCCACCACGTCCCGAACCGGGCACGCGCGTCGGCCCGCGGCACGAGGTACATCCCGCGCGCCAGCCGGCCCGGCAGGTAGCGCAGGAGATGGAAGCGCCGCGGCAGGAACTCGGTGACGACGAGGCTCTCGCGCGTGAGCTGGGCGGCGGCGTGCAGCGCCCGGAACGGATCGCGCAGCCGCATCAAGGCGGTGGCGAACACCGCGACGTCGAGCGGCGCGACCGCCCGCGGG
Source organism: Methylobacterium oryzisoli (assembly GCF_046557895.1). Taxonomy (NCBI): domain Bacteria; kingdom Pseudomonadati; phylum Pseudomonadota; class Alphaproteobacteria; order Hyphomicrobiales; family Methylobacteriaceae; genus Methylobacterium; species Methylobacterium oryzisoli. Next base: position 47,531 of record NZ_JBKIBX010000024.1, read on the forward strand.
ATCGCGTAGGGCGAGCCCTGCACGACGCGCGCCCGCGAGCCGAGGGCCGCGTGGCTGAACCAGTAGGCGTCGGCGATCCGCCGGTGGTGATCCTCCAGCGACGGGTCGACGAGGCTGCGCACCACGCCCGGGAAGGGCACGATATCCCAGCACGCGCCCCGGTCGAGGGGCAGCGAGGTCACGCGGGCGCCGGCCCGCTCCATCGCGAAGCTGAGGAAGCCGCTGCCGGTCCCGACGTCGAGGACGCGCTTGCCCGCGACATCGACCTCCCCGATGTAGGCCCGCCACGTCGCGCGCAGGTCCCAGGGCGCCGCCACGGACCCGTGGCCGGGCAGGTCGACCGCGTGGGTGAAGTGGCACGCGGCGAGGTCCGTCACGGTCCGGGGCGCGACGAAGACGCTTTCCGGCGCGGGCGGGGGCTGCAGGGGAATCACCCCGCTCACCGCGCCGCCCCGGCCGCCGGGGCGCCGAGGCGCGCCTGCGGAAAAGCCGCGCGCACGAGCCGCGGGTAGAGCAGCGCCTGCCCCAGGCCCCGGGCGCCGAGAAACACCAGGATCGCCAGCCACAGGCCCGTATTGCCGAGGCCGTGCACCGCGACCAGCACCGCGAGGTAGGCGGCGAGCGCCGCGAGCATCAGGTTGCGCATCGCCCGGGTCCAAGTCGCCCCGATGTAGATGCCGTCGAACGCGAAGGCGCAGGCGGCGACGAGCGGGGTGAGGGCCGCGAAGGGCAGGAACTGGCGGGCGGTCGCGCGCACCTCCGGGTTGGTGGTGATCGCATCGATGAAGTGCTCGCCGCCGAGGAGGAAGAGCACCGAGACCGCGAGGCCGAAGCCCATGCACCACGCCACCGCGTAGCGCACCGCGCGCCGGAACGTCGCCTCGTCGCGGGCGCCGAGCGCCTGCCCGCACAGCACCTCGGCCGCGGTGGCGAAGCCGTCGAGGAAGAAGCTGCCGACGAGGAAGAGATTTTGCAGCACCGCGTTCGCCGCGAGCATCAGGTCCCCGGCCCGGGCGCCGAGCGCCGAGAAGGTGCCGAGCGCGACGATCAGCGCCACGGTGCGCACCATCACGTCGCCGTTGACCGCCAGCATCCGCACGAGCCCGGCGCGCTCCAGCACCTCGGCGCGTGCGACCCGCCAGGGCCGGGCGCCGAGGCGGCGCAGCACCAGGAGGCCGAGGCCGACGCCGAATCCTTCCGCCAGCAAGGCGGCGAGCGCGGCGCCCGCCACCCCGAGATCGAGGCCGAGCACGAACCCGGCCGTCAGGGCGATGTTGGCGAGGTTCATGGCGACCTGCAGCGCGAGGCCGAGATCGGTGCGCCCGCGCCCGAGCGTGGAGCCGAGCACCGCGTAGTTCGCCAGGGTGAACGGCGCGGCGAAGATGCGGATGCCGAAATAGGTCGAGAGCGCCGCGGTGACGGCGGGGCTCGCGCCGGCGAGCGCGAAGGCGGCGGCCCCGAGCGGCGCCTGCAGCCCGACGAGGAGCATCCCCACCGCCAGCGCCACCGCGAGCGCGCGGGCGAGCGCCCGGTCGACCTCGGCGGCGTCGCCCGCCCCGGTCGCCTGCGCGGTGAGGCCCGCGGTCGCCATGCGCAGCGAGCCGAAGGTCCAGAAGAGGTAGTCGAAGATCACGGCGCCGAGCGCCAGCGCCCCGAGCAGGGCCGCGTCGCCGAGCCGGCCGATCGCCGCCGCCCCGACGATGCCGAGCAGGGGCGTCGTCACGTTGGCGAGCGTCATCGGCAGGGCGAGCGCCAGCACCCGGCGGTTCGTCACCGCCGGGGCGGCGGAGCGCGGCCCCATCGCGTCTAGCGCCCGCCCGCGAGGAGGCGCGAGAGGAACCACAGCGGCACCACCACCACGGCGCCGGCGAGGAGCCACGCCCCGGCATCGTGGAAGGTGGAGAAGCCGAGATCGGCGAGCGCCCGCACGGTCTCGAAGGCGTGCCGGTAGAGAGCGTGCGGCGTGATGCCGAGCATCGCCATGCCGGCCCCGACGAGGAGCGACAGGAAGACGAGCTTCACCAGCACCGTGCCGGGCGAGCCGCCGAGGAAGCGGCGCAGGCCCGTGCCGGCCCGGCGGGCGCCGCGCGCCTCGTAGCCGCCCTGGGGATCGTGCGGCCTGCCGGGGGGCATGGAGTATCTCGGGTCGCTCATCGGCTCCTCGCGCTGGATCGGCAGGGCACCCGGCGCGCCGGACGGCTGCCGGCTGCGGCGCACCGCACACACTGGCGCGCAAAATGCGCATTCGGCGCGTTACGTGGCCTCGCGCCGCGTCGTAAAGATGGCAAGCTCGCGTGCCGTCCGCAGGATGGCGCGCGCAAAAATTTCTCACCCGAGACCCCCGCCCGCGCATTGGACCCAAGGCGACCGCCCGGACCAGCCCGGGCGCCGACGAGACCGGAGCATGATCGACCACGCCCTCTTCGATCCCGCCAGGACCGACCCGGATGCCGAGCGGCTCAACCGGGAGATCATCGCCGCGCAGGCGCGCGCGCCCGATCCGTGGTCGCTGCCCGTCGAGGAGGTGCGCGCGCGCCGCCGCGAGGGCAGCCCCGAACTCCCGGCCATGCCGCACAGCCCCCGGGCCGAGACCCTCACGATCCCGGGGCCGGGCGGGCCGCTGGCCCTGCGGGTGATCCGGCCGGTGCGCAAGGCGCGCGGGGCCTACCTGCACATCCACAGCGGCGGCTGGATCTGGGGCGGGGCCGACGAGCAGGACCCGTGGCTGGAGCGGATCGCCGACCGCTGCGGCTTCGTCTGCGTCACGGTGGAGTACCGCCTCGCGCCGGAGCACCCCTACCCGGCCCCGATCGACGATTGCGAGGCCGCCGCCCTCTGGCTGCACGGCGAGGGCCGCAGGCTGTTCGGCGTCGAGGCGCTGACGATCGGCGGCGAGTCGGTGGGGGCGCATCTGAGCGTGATGACGCTCCTGCGCCTGCGCGACCGGCACAATCTGCCGAAGGCCTTCCGGGGCGCGAACCTCTTCTCGGGCCTCTACGACCTCGGCGTGACGGCGAGCGCCCGCAACTGGGGCGAGGAGCGCCTCGTGCTCAACTCGACCGACGTGCGCCGCTTCGCCGACGGCTTCGTGCCGGAGGGCGTGCCGCGCCGCTCCCCCGATGTCTCGCCCCTCTACGCCGACCTGACGGGCCTGCCGCCGGCCCTTTTCTCGGTCGGCACCCGCGATCCGCTCCTCGACGACACGCTGTTCATGTCGATGCGCTGGGCGGCGGCCAACAACGGCGGCTACACGGCGGTGTACACGGGCGGCTGCCACGTCTTCATCCGCTACCCCCTCGCCATGACCGAGCGGGCGCTGGAGCTGAGCGAGCGCTTCCTGATGGCGCTGGCATGACGGACCCGGGCGGCGGAGCCGCCCGGCCGGCGCGCGCGGCCTACGGGTACCTCACCGTCACGGCGTGGCTCTGGGCCGGGAACGCGGTGGCGAGCAAGTGGGCGGTGGGCGAGGTCTCGCCCCAGGCGCTCACCACCCTGCGCTGGGCCTTCGCCTGCGCGCTGCTCGCCCTCGTGGCCGGCCGCCGGATCGCCCGCGAGTGGCCGCTCCTCGTCCCGCATTGGCGCCGCGTGCTGCTGATGGGCGGCTGCGGCTACACCGCCTTCAACGGCCTCTTCTATGCGGCGGCCAGCCACACGAGCACCGTCAACATCGTCCTGTTCCAGGGGTCGATCCCGGTCCTTGTGATCCTCTGCAACCGGCTGGTGCGCGGCACGCGCGTGAGCCTCGGGCAGGCGCTCGGCGTTGCGGTCACGCTCGCGGGCGTGATGGTGGCGGCATCGCACGGGGATTGGGGCGTGCTGCGCTCCTTCGCGTTCAATCCCGGCGACGGGCTCATGCTGATCGCCTGCCTGTTCTACGCCGGCTATACGGTGGCGCTGGCCGATCGCCCGGCCGTGTCGGGCCTCACCTTCTTCTCCGCCATGGCGCTCGCCGCCTGGCTGACCTCGCTGCCGCTGATGGGCGCCGAATGGGCCGCCGGGCGGCTCTTGTGGCCGAGCGCGACCGGCTGGGCGATCATCCTGTTCGTGGCGCTCGGCCCCTCGCTCGCCTCCCAGCTCTGCTTCATGCGCGGCGTCGAGATCATCGGCCCGAACCGCGCGGGCCTGTTCGTGAACCTCGTGCCGATCTTCGGAGTGATCCTGGCGGTCGCCCTCGTGGGCGAGCCGTTCGGCCTCACCGACGGAGCCGCCCTGGCGCTGGTGCTCGGCGGGATCTTCATCGCGGAGCGGTGGCGCGGCTGAGACAGGGCGGTCCGCTCGCAATCGCAGTGCGATGTCCCTCCCATCGTTGACCGGCGCGACCTCCGCAAGCCGGCTTCTGATCTGATGAGGAATCGTATTCGCTTCATGTCCGGGAGATGCGCCGCCTCCAATCGGTTCGATACCTGCCGCCGACAGGTTCGCCTGTGCCGAACGGATCTGCGGAGCCGCTGTCGCGCAAGTCGTGAAAATTATCGTTGAAGTAGTAAGGCGGTTGTGTTTCGGCTGTGCCAGAATGAGGAGGCGACCTCATGGCAGAACCGGACTTCAGCGCGATCAACCAAGCCGTGTCGCGGTCGGGAGCGGCCTGGACGGCGGGGCAGACCTCGATGAGCCGCTACTTCGGCAGCATCGCCGAGGCGAGCCAGCGATTCGGGTTGGCGTTCGATCCTCAGGCGGCCAAGGAGGTGGTTCGGACGGCGCGACAGAACGAGCCGAACCTGTTCGCCTTCGTTCCGCTGCCGCCGCGGCTGGATTGGCGCAAGGTCAACGGCAAGAACTACGTGACGCCGATCCGCGATCAGTCGACCTGCGGTGCCTGCGTGGCTTTCGCGACGAATGCGGTTCTGGAAGCACGCTACCTGCTCGCGTCGTCGCAGCCGGGCCAGGACTTCGATCTGTCCGAGGCACACTTGTTCTATTGCGGCGTCGACAATGCCTGTGGGCGCGGCTGGATCTATGAAGAGGCGCTCGCCTTCGCGCAGAAGACCGGAATCGGCTTGGAGCAGGATTTCCCCTACACGCCCGGTAACCAGGCATGTCGAAAAATTTCTCCATTCATGAAGGTCAAATCGTGGACCGAGAATGCATCGAGGACGGCCCGCAAGCGCGCCTTGCAGCGTGGGCCCGTCATCGGCGGGATGCAGGTCTTCGAGGATTTCATGACTTACCAGAGCGGCACTTACGAGAGCGTGCTCGGTGAGTTCCTCGGATGGCACGCCGTCGCGATCATCGGCTACGACGACGATGAACAATGCTGGATCGGCAAGAACAGCTGGGGCGAGGGCTGGGGCGAGAACGGCTTCTTCCGGATCTCGTACGGCCAGTGCAGCATCGACTCCAAGGTGCTGTTCTACGATCCCGACATCGAGATCCTGAACCTCACCGTCGCCGAGGAGAGACCGAAGGCCCTCACCGCTCCGCGCCGGCGCAAACCCAAGCCCAACAAGACCAAGCCCAACAAGACCAAGCCCAAGACGTGACAATGCATGACGTGACGGTTCCCGCCCCGCATGGCGGAATCGCGACGTGCAATCGTGCGTGGACTCCGTCATCGTGCCGCGATGGAGACGCGGCACGATGAGGTGCGCGATGAGCACGAGCACGAAACACGGCGTGGCCAAGGTCGGCGACGACGGGACCGTGGCCCTGTCGGCGCCGGCCGACGGCGTCGGCGGCTTTCGCTGGCAGCTGGAACTGCCGCCTGAAGTCGGCACCCTGGTCAGCCGCGAGCAGTCGCCCGGCGGCGCGGTGGGCGCGGGATCGGAGACCACCTTCATTGTCAAGGTCAACGACCCCGACGGCGGTCCGGTGCAGCTGGTGAAGAAGCGGCCCTGGGAGCAGCAGCCGGTCGAGGTTCTCCGATACACGATCTCGCGCGACTGACCCCGGCCGACGCGATCAATCCACCCCCGCCGGCGGCTTGAGCGTCGCGCCGATGCGCGAGGAGACGATCACCGCCTGGGTGCGGCTCTCGACGCCGAGCTTCTGCAGGATCGCCGAGACGTGGGCCTTCACGGTGGCCTCCGACACGCTGAGCTCGTAGGCGATCTGCTTGTTGAGCAGCCCCTCCGACAGCATCATCAGCACGCGCACCTGCTGGGGCGTCAGCGTCGCGAGGCGGCGCATCAGCTCGGCCGTCTCCTTGTCCTCGGAGGCCGAGAGCGCGATGTCCGGCGGCGACCAGTTGCCGCCCGCCAGCACCTGCCGCACCGCCTCGCCGATCTGGTCGATGTCGAGGGATTTCGGGATGAAGCCGGCAGCGCCGAAGTCGAGGGCGCGGCGGATCACCACCGGGTCCTCGTTGGCCGAGACGATCACCACGGGGATCGCCGGATGCTGGGCGCGCAGGTAGATCAGCCCGGAAAACCCCTGCACCCCCGGCATGGTGAGGTCCAGCAGCACGAGGTCGACCTCGGCCTCGCGGTCGAGGAGAGCCGTGAGCGCGTCGAGCCCGTTCGCCTCCACGATCCGCGCACCCGGCAGCATCGCCTCCACCGCGCCGCGCAGCGCGCCGCGGAAGAGCGGGTGGTCGTCGGCGACGACGATGGTGGTGTCGGCACTCAAACCTGTCTCCTGCCCCGGCGCAGCGCGACGCAGCCCGCTCTTCTGCGCTCGGCGCCCCTCTCGTCGTCAATCCTTAGATCGTCGCGCGCGCGGCGACAATTTCGGCGGCCCGCGGTGCGCCGTCCTGTCCCCCGAATCGATCGATTCGGCCCTCGATTGCGTAGTTCGACCTATGCACCCACGAGGTGCAGAACGATCTCGCGCCGGTGCGGCCGGTCGCGGTGCTCGACCACGTAGAGCCCCTGCCAGGTGCCGAGCGCGAGGCGCCCCTCCACCAGCGGCACGGACAGCACGGCGTCGGTGAGCATGGTGCGGATGTGCCCCGGCATGTCGTCCGGCCCCTCGGCGTGGTGCACGTAGGGTTGGTCGCGCGGCGCGAGCCGGTCGAGGGCCGCGAGCAGGTCCTGGCGCACGTCCGGATCGGCGTTTTCCTGGAGGGTCAGCGAGGCCGAGGTGTGGCGGCAAAAGACCGTGAGGAGGCCATGGTGCAGCCCGCTCTCGCGCACGAAGGAAGCGGCCTCGGCGGTGATCTCGGTGAAGCCCTGGCCGCGCGTCCGCACGGTCAGGCGGCCCGAGACCTGCTTTGTCACCTCGCCCGCGGCGATCACCTCGACCCGTCCCATCAGGCCATCTCCCGTCCCGGCATCACCTCGCGCTCGCCCCGCTCCAGGATTCTTTGCAGGGTCTCGATCCGGTCGGCCTCGGCGGCGGGCTTGTCCCAGCGGATGCGGCTCACGCGGGGGAAGCGCATCGCCACGCCGGACTTGTGCCGGGTCGAGCGCTGCAGCCCCTCGAAGGCGATCTCCAAAACAAGCCCCCGGGCTTGGCCGTACTCCACCTCGCGCACCGGCCCGAAGCGCTTGACCGTGTGGTTGCGGACGTAGCGGTCGAGCTTGGCCAGTTCCTCGTCGGTGAAGCCGTGATAGGCCTTGCCCACCGGCACCAGCTCCTCGCCGCCCTCAGGCGCCTCGCGCCAGACCCCGAACGTGTAGTCGGAGTAGAAGGACGAGCGCTTCCCGTGCCCGCGCTGGGCGTACATCATCACGGCATCGACCCGGTAGGGCTCGCGCTTCCACTTCCACCACGGCCCCTTGGGGCGGCCGGGCACGTAGGCGCTGGTGCGGCGCTTGAGCATCACGCCCTCGATCGCCTCCGCGTCCGGCCCGGCGCCCGCGGCGGCCGGATCGGCGCGCGCGGCCGTCAGGTCGTCCCAATCGCGAAAAGGCACCAGCGGCGAGAGGTCGATGCGGGCGTGGTCGAGCCCCTGCACGAAGGCTTCGAGGCGCGCGCGCCGCTCCGCGAAGGGGAGCGGGCGCAGGTCCTCGCCGTCGAGGGCGAGGAGGTCGTAGACCCTCACATGAGCGGGGAAGTCCTGCAGGAGTTTTGCCGTCACCGCCTTTCGGTTCAGGCGCTGCTGGAGCACGTTGAAACTCTGCACCCGCCCCTCGCGCAGGATCAAAAGTTCGCCGTCGAGGGCGCCCGAGAAGCGGACCGCCTCGGCGAGGTCCGGGAAGGCGCCCGAGATGTCCTCGCCGGTGCGCGAGTAGATGCGGGCCACCTGCGCGCCCGCGCGGTCCTGCCCGCCCACGAGCTGCACCCGGATGCCGTCCCACTTCCACTCGGCCGCGAAGGCCTCCGGGTCGAGCTTGGCGAAGTCGGTCTCCTCGTCCACCGGGTGGGAGAGCATCGGCGGCCGGAAGGGCGCCGGGTTCAGGCTCTCGGGCCGCTCGCCCCGGCCCTCGACCCAGGCGAAGAGCGGGCCGTACGGGGCCTTGAGCCCGTGCCAGACCTCTTCCACCGCATCCGCCTCGACGCCGCCGAGGCTCGCCACCGCGGTCTTGGCGAGGCGGGCCGAGACGCCGACCCGCAGCTCGCCGGTGATGAGCTTGATCAGCGCCCAGCGCCCGGTCTCGTCGAGCACGTCGAGCCACGCGGCGAGGCGCGCGGGCAGCTCGCTCTTGCCGATCGTGCCCAGCGCCTCCACCACCTCGCCGAGGCTGGGCACGTGGGGCGGCGGGTTGTTGTGGCCGGGTCCGGGCGGGGGCGGCGGCGGGCTCGGCCAGATCAGCGCCGTGGTCTCGGCGAGGTCGCCGACGTAGTGGTAGGACATCCGAAACAGCACGGGGTCGACCCGCGCCTCCACGAGGCCCCGGATCAGGTTGGGCTTGGCCTCCCGGAAGCTCAGGGCGCCGGTCATCGCGGCGAGCGCGAAGCCGCGGTCGGGATCGGGCGTGCGGGCGAAGAAATCCTGGAGCAGCCGCAGCTTGGCGGTGCGGCGCGGCTCGTAGGCGAGGCGGTCGAGGAGGTGGGCGAAGTCGTTCACGCCGCGTCCTCCCGATCCGTGCCGCCCCGTGCCGTGCCCGCTGGCGCCGTGCCCTCCTGCTGCACGGTGCTCTCCTGCGCCGCCTCGGCCTCCCCCTCGTCGCCGTAGCCCAGCATGTGCAGAGGCTTGGCCGCGATGCCCTGCGTGCCGCACCAGTGCACCAGGGCATCCTCCTGCCCGTGCGTGACCCAGACCTCGCCCGCCCCGGTCTCCACGATGGTGCGGCAGAGGTCGTCCCAGTCCGAGTGGTCGGAGATCACGAGTGGCAGCTCCACCCCCTTCTGGCGGGCGCGGGCGCGCACGCGCATCCAGCCCGACGCGAAGGCGGTGACGGGATCGGGAAACTTGCGCGACCACAGGTCCTGGATCGCCGAGGGCGGGCAGAGCACCACCGCGCCGTCGAGCTTCGGCCGGTCGGCCGCCGCCACCTTCGGCGTGTCGCCGAGCGGGATGCCCTCCCGCTTGTAGAGCTCGGTGAGTTTTTCCATCGCCCCGTGCAGGTGGATCGGCGCGTCGAAGCCCTCCTCGCGCAGGAGCGCCATCACGCGCTGCGCCTTGCCGAGGCTGTAGGCGCCGACGATGTGGGTGCGCTCGGGGAAGAGCCGCACGGAATCGAGCAGCCGGCGCACCTCGTCGCGGGTGTCGGGATGGCGGAAGACCGGCAGACCGAACGTCGCCTCGGTGATGAAGACGTCGCAGGGCACCACCTCGAACGGGAGGCAGGTCGGGTCCGGCGCCCGCTTGTAGTCGCCCGAGACCACGATGCGCGTGCCCCCGGCCTCGATCAGGATCTGGGCGGAGCCCAGCACGTGTCCGGCGGGGGCGAAGCGCACGGTGACGTCGCCGACCCGGATCGCCTCGCCGAGGCGGGCCTCCTGGCGGGCCTGGCAAAAGTCCTCGCCGTAGCGCACCGCCATGATCCGCAGGGTCTCGCCCGTCGCCAGCACCCGCCCGTGGCCGGCCCGGGCGTGATCGGCGTGGCCGTGGGTGATCAGCGCCCGCGGCACCGGCCGCACCGGATCGACGTGGAAGTCGCCCGGCGGGCAGTAGAGGCCCTCGCGGGTCAGGGTGAGGAGGTCGGTGGGTGGGCGGGCCATTCCGGTTCCGGACGATGCTGGAGGCCGTATATAGGCGCGTCCCGTCTCCCGTCCGTGTTCGCGATGGCCGCACTCCGCTCCTCCGGCGACCTTCTCGCCGACCGCCGCTACGTCTGGGCCGAGGCCGCCCTCGCCGAGGGCGACGCCGCCGCCGCGGCCGACCTCGCCGCGCAGGTGCTGGAGCGGGCGCCCGCCTACGGGCCGGCATGGCTGCTGCTGGGACAGGCGCGCGAGGCGATGGCGGGCGACGAGGCCGGGCGCGAGGCGGCCCGGCAGGCCTTCGCGCAGGCCCTCGCCCTCGATCCGCAGGATGCGCTCGGCGCAGCGGTGCGGCTGGCGCAGCTCGGCGGGCAGACGGACCAGCCGGCGCTCTCGCCTGCCTACGTACGGGCGCTGTTCGACGGCTATGCGGGGCGCTTCGAGGACCATCTGGTCGGGGCGCTCGGCTACTGCGCCCCGGAGATGATCCGCGCCGCCCTCGGCGCGCTGGCGCCCGCGCGGGGGCGCGCCCTCCCCTTCCGCCGCGTCCTCGATCTCGGCTGCGGCACCGGGCTGGTGGCCCGCGCGCTCGCCGGGATGGCAGTCGCGATCGAGGGAGTCGACCTCTCGCCCCGCATGCTCGCCGAAGCCCGCCGCCGCGGGGGCTATGCGCGCCTGCACGAGGCCGATCTCGCACCCTTCCTCGCCGGGCAGGCGCCGGGCAGCGCCGACCTCCTCGTGGCGGCGGACGTGTTCGTGTACGTGCGCGATCTCGGGCCGGTCTTCCGCGAGGCCGCCCGCGTGCTGGAGCCCGGCGGCCTCTTCGCGCTCACGCTCCAGGCGCATGCGGGCGAGGGCGCGGTGCTGGGCGCGGACGGGCGCTACGCCCACGCGGAGGCGCTGCTGCACGCGGAGGCGGACGGCGCGGGGCTCGCCCGGGCGCTGCTCGAACCCGCGGCGATCCGGCGCCAGCACGGGGAAGGCGTGCCGGGCTGGCTCGCGGTTCTCTGCCGGGAGGATCGCCGGTCCGTCGAGGGGCCATCGCACGCATCCCGGCGGTGACGCGCGCGGTAGGCGCGCCCGGCACCGGGCCAGGTCCACGCCGGCGGGTCGCGGTGCTCACAGGCAGGTGCCGCCATAATCGGCGCTCACCTCGACGAGCCGATCGTGCTCGGCGCGCCAACGCACGTGCCATGCGAGGTTGCAGGGAAAGCTCGTCTGCCGAAAGACCGCCCGGGACTCCCGCGGGCCGTCCGGCGTGGCCTGGCCGGCGGGCAGGGCGAAGCCTTGCGCGCGAAGACGCTCCACGAGGGCCGCTTCCGAGGAGCCGATCGGGAAGACCGCCGCGATCCGCGCCTTGAACGCGGCATCCGCCTCTCGGAAGTTCGCCGGGAGATCCCGTGCGAGGGGCGGCAGGAAGATCCGCTCCGGCCGCTTGAGGAGGACGGCCAGGCCGGCGGTCGCGAGCAGGGCGGCGGCGAGCAGGCCGAGGGCCAGTGCGCGCCGGGATCGGAACGCGGAGCGCGGCCTCTCCGGTCCCGGCGGGTCCGGGTTTGCGGCCGGGCGGCCGGTGTCGTCGCGGTGGGGATCGTGGGCCATGCGCGGGCCTATATGGGGCGCCGCCGGGACTGCCGCTACGTCATCCGCGCGGGCACCCGTCCGTGTCAGCGCGAACGCGATCGTCGCAGGCGCACGGTCCGGCGGGGACTCAGCGCCCGGTCCGTCCCTCGCGGATCAGCCGCTGGAGCGCGCGCTGGTCGAGGGGGTTCGGCTTGGCGCGGGACGAGACGGTGCCGGTCACGGCCGGATCGGGGATCGCCGCCACCGTGCCGTGCCCGGGTGTGGTCCGCGTCGCCCATTGCGCCGCGACGGCGAGCGCGGTGATCGCCAGGATGGCCTTGATGCCGCCGGTCAGGAGACGCCACATCGCGCCGTCGAAGCCCCTCGGGCGCGGAGAGAAGGTCCGCGGCCCGCGCCGCCATGATGCGGCCGCAGGGCTTAACGCAAGGTTCGGGGGTTAGCCGCGTCCCGGGGGGGGCGCTGATTCAGGTGGGCCATGCGCCGGAGCTTCGGTTCCTGTTCCCCGAACCCCCGACACTCCTGCGACTGCTCGGCCCACTGAGCCTCACAGGGTTGGGTTGCAGAGAACTGGTCCGCCCCACCCCGTCATCGCCGACCTTTCTGCCGCGCAGCCCGGACGGGTTCCGGAAGCCTCCAGGCGCGCCGGCAGACAGGACGGCCCGTGTAGCAGACCCGGCGGGCGGGGCAACAGGAATGGGCCGCCCCGGCCCGCGTCGAAACGCGGCCTTGCGCTCAGCGCATCGCGAAGCGTGGCAGGCTCGGGGCCGTCGCCAGGGCCGGGGCCGGCGCGAGGGCCGGAGCCGGCGCGGGGGCGACCGCCCGGGATTGGCCGTGGCGGTAGAGGCCGCGGTGCTTGGGATCCGGGCTGAGCGCGTCCGTGATGCCGATCACGGTCTCGGCGGCGCCGAGCAGCACGGCGCCGTCGGGCGCGAGCTGGGCGGCGATGCGCGCCAGCACGTCCGCCTTGGTCGGCGCGTCGAAGTAGATCAGCACGTTGCGGCAATACACGATGTCGAAGGTGCCGAGGTGGTCGAACCGGTCGAGCAGGTTGAGTGGCCGGTAATCCACCATCTGGCACAGGGCCGGCCTGAGGCGCCACTGCTCGCCGACCTGCTCGAAGTACTTGAGCATGAGCTGGACCGGCAGGCCGCGCTGGACCTCGAACTGGTTGTAGAGGCCGAGCTTGGCCCGCTCCAGCACCTCGGTGGAGAGATCCGTGGCGACGAGTTCGACGCGCCAGCCCGCGAGAAGCGGCGCCGCCTCGCTGAGCAGCATGGTCAGCGAGTAGGGCTCCTGCCCGGTCGAGGCCGCCGCGCACCAGATCCGCAGGCGGCGGACGCCCGCGCGGGCGGCGAGCGCCTGCGGCAGCAGCGTGTCCCGGAAGAGGTCGAAGGGCGTCCGGTCGCGGAAGAAGAAGGTCTCGTTGGTGGTCATCGCCTCGACCACCGCCTTGTCGAGGCCGCCCGCGCGGGCCAGCCGCAGGGCGCCGACGAGGTCCGAGAGGGTGGCGATGCCGAAGCGCCGGCACACCGGCAGCAGGCGGCTCTCGATCAGGTACCGCTTCTCGGGCGTCAGCGCGAGACCGGACTTTTGCTTGAGGTAGCCGCGCAGGTACTCGAAATCGGCATCCGTCATGAGCGTGGGTCCCGTGCGGACGCGGCGGAAAGGTTGCGCATCACGCCGCTCCGCCGGAGATCTGCGTCCGCAGGGCCGGCCCGATCGCCGGCAGGGCCAGGATCTCGTGGGCGTAGCCCGCCTTGGCGATGCTGCCCGGCATGCCCCACACGGTGGAAGAAGCCTCGTCCTGCACCAGCATCGCGCCGCCGGCCTCCACCAGGGCCTTGGCCCCGTGCGTGCCGTCCGAGCCCATGCCGGTGAGGACCACCGAGAGGGTGGCGGCGCCGAACACCTGCGCCGCGTCGCGGAAGAGCACGTCCACCGCTGGCCGGCAAAAGTTCACCGGCGGCCCGTCGTCGAGCCGGATCGTGATGTCGTGGCCTGTCCCCGCCAGCCCCATGTGCCGCCCGCCGGGCGCCACGTAGATCGTGCCCGGGCGCAGCGATTCCCCGTGCTTGCCCTCCGCCGCCGGCAGGCCGACGCGGGCGCCGAGATGTTCGGCGAACACGCCGGTGAAGACCGGCGGCATGTGCTGCACGATCAGGATCGGCAGGCGCTTGAGCGTCGGGGCGCCGATCCCTTCGAGCACCTCCCCCACCGCCCGGGGACCGCCGGTCGAGGCGCCGATCAGCAGCACCCGCGGCACGCCGCGGGCGCTGCGCGCCCGCAGCGGCGGGGGCGCCGGGCGCGGGGCCGCGGGCACCGGGGCGACGGCCCGCTCGGGCAGGCCCGGCCGCTCCGCCGCCGCCCGTCGCAGCGGCGCGCCGCGGGCTTGGCCCAGCATGCGGATCTTCTGGATCAGGTCCTCGCGGAAGGCCGCCGTGGTGGTGACGCCGCGGTTGCCCTCCGGCTTGGGCAGGTAGTCGATGGCGCCGAGCGCGAGGCAGCGCAGCGAGATCTCGGCGTTGCGCTGGGTCAGGGTCGACATCATGACGACCTGCAGCCCCGGGCGCTTGGCGAGCAGCCGCGGCAGCGCCTGGGTGCCGTCGATCTCCGGCATCTCGATGTCGAGGAGCACGATGTCCGGCTGGGCGCGATCGAGGGCCTCGATGGCCAGGCGCCCGTTGGCGGCGGTGGCCACCACCTCGCAGCCGGCCTCCTCCAGCCAGCGCGTGACGAGGCCGCGCACCACCGCGGAATCATCGGCCACCATGACCCGGGTGCGCGGGGTGCCGTACGGCGACGGAGACGGGGCGACGGAGGCTGCCATATGATGGGATACTCGCGCTGAGCCGCATGACCCGGCGGCAGGCCGTCGGTCCGCGGGGGGCGATGAGAGGGGTGGGGCGAGGCTGCGCCCGGTGCGCCGGGCGGGGTGCCTACCCGGCCGCACGGCCGGGCCGCGGAGGCGGCGCGCGACGGGCCGTCGCGCGCCGGCCGCTCAGGCGAGCCCGACCTCTTGGAGCTTGGCGGTCATGATGTCCTTGTCGAAGGGCTTCATGATGTACTCGTCCGCGCCCGCGTGGAGCGCGCGGGCGATCGAGGCGACGTCGTTCTCGGTGGTGCAGAAGACCACCTTGGGCCGCTGGCCCTCGGGCAGGCGGCGCAGCTCGCGCAGGAACTCGTAGCCGTCCATCTGCGGCATGCGCCAGTCGAGCAGGATCGCGTCCGGCATCCCGGCGCGGCAGAGCGCGAGCGCGTCGGTCCCGTCCTCCGCCTCCGCGACGTGGAACGCCAAGCCCTCCAGGATGCGGCGCGCCACCTTCCGAATGACGGCGGAATCGTCGACGACGAGGCAGGTTCTCATGGCGCCCTCCGGCATCAGGCCGCGTTCACGGCTGCACGGTCCTCGCCGAAGGCCAGCACGGCGTCGACGTCGAGGACGATCAGCAGACGTCCGTCGAGGCGGTGCACCCCGCGCGAGACGCCGCGCCAGCGGGCATCCATGTGCACCGGGTTGGGACCGTAGGTGTCGGCCGAGAGCTTCATCACCTCGCCCACCTGATCGACCAGCAGCCCGTAGGCCTCGCCGCCGTGCTCCAGGCCCACCGCCATGTTGCGGTCCTCCGAGACCCGGTCGGGCAGGCCCAGGCGGCGGCGCAGGCAGATCGCGGTCACGACCCGGCCGCGCAGGTTGAGCAGGCCCTTGATCTCGGGCGGGGCCAGCGGCACGTCGGTGAGGTTGGTGGCGATGAACACGTCGTGCACCCGGTCGATCGGGAGCCCGAACATCTCCTCGCCGAGCGAGACCGTGACGTAGTCCACGGTCTCCCCCGCCGGGGGGGCGCCGGTCTTGGCGTCGTTGGTGTTGGCGGCCATCATGGGGCTTGCCTTCGATCCGGAGGTGGGAGAGCGCCGCGGTTCAGGCCGCGACGTCGAGGGCGGAGGCGGTGATCTCGTTGAGGGCCGCCACGAGGCCGCTGCGGTCGAACTTGGCCACGAAGTCGGCGATGCCGAGCGCGCGCGCGCGCTCGATCGCCTCGGGCGCCGTGCTGGCGGCGAGGGCGATCACCGGCACCTGCGCGATCCGCGGCGAGGCCCGCCGCATCGCCTCGACGAGGTCGAAGCCGGAGCGGCCCGGCATGTCGAGGTCGCTCACCACCACGTCGATGGCGGTCTCCCCGAGGAGCAGGCCCAGCGCCTCCTCGGCGCTCGCCGCCGCCGTCACCCGGTAGCCCGCCGCCTTGAGCACGGGGGTCAGCATCTCGCGGAAGAAGGCCGAGTCGTCGACGAGGAGGAGCTGCGGGACCCTGTGCTCCTTGCGCCGGGGCGCGCGCGCCCAGTCGTCGTGGGCGAGCGGGAGATAGTGGGCGATGTTGACGATCTCGGTCGCCCGCCCGCGCACCACCGCCGAGCCGATCAGGTCGGAGCGGTCCGCCGCCAGTTCCACGTCGAGGACGTCGTCCACGATGTCGACGATCTCGTCGACCGCGAGCCCCATCGAGCGCTCGCCGTCCGAGAAGACCACCAGCGCCTGCGAGCCCTCCCGCTTGAGCACCTGATCCGGATCGACCGGCACCAGCGGCATCAGCCGCCCGCGGTACTGGATCAGCGGCCGCCCGCCGACCCACTCGATCTTCGCCGCGTCGACCTCTTCGAGGCGCGTCACCAGGGAGAGCGGCACCGCCTTGAGCGCGTGCCCGCCGCCCTTGAAGACGAGGAGCGTCACGGTCTGGTCGCCCGAGGTCTCCTCGGTCTCGGCATCCGCCTCGCCCGGCTGGCCGGTGGCGGTGGCCGAGCCGACCATGCGGGCGACGCCGTTCGGGTCGACGATGAGGACGACCGCGCCGTCGCCCAGGATGGTGTTGCCCGAGAAGAGCGGGATGTGCCGCAGCTTCGAGGACATCGGCTTCACGACGATCTCTTCCGTGTGGAAGACGCCGTCCACCAAGATGCCGAAGCGCTGGCGCCCGACCTGGCTCACCACCACGAAGCCCTCGTCGGTCGAGGCGGTGGAGGGGTCCTTGTCGAGGCCGAGCATGCCGGCGATGGGCACGATCGGCAGCAGGCGGTCGCGCAGGCGCAGCACCGGCGAGCCGTTGATGCGCTCGACCTGATGGTCCGAGCCCGGCTGGACGCGCACGAGTTCGAGCACCGAGACCTGCGGGATGGCGAAGCGGTGGTCGCGGGCCGAGACGATCAGCGCCGCCACGATGGCGAGCGTGAGCGGGATCTTGATGGTGAAGGTGGTGCCCTGGCCGAGCTGGGTGCGGATGTCGATGGTGCCGCCGATCAGCTCGATGTTGGTCTTGACCACGTCCATGCCGACGCCGCGGCCGGAGACCGAGGTGATGGCCTTGGCGGTCGAGAAGCCGGCGTGGAAGATGAACTTCGCGACCTGCGCGTCGCTCATCCGCTCGATCTCGGCCTCGGTGGCGATGCCGCGCTCCACCGCCTTGCGGCGGATGGTGGCGAGGTCGAGGCCCTTGCCGTCGTCGGCGATCTCGATGGTGATCGTGCCGCCCTCGTGGAAGGCGTTGAGGCGGATCGTCCCCTTCTCGGGCTTGCCCGCGGCCTTGCGCTCCGCGCCGGACTCGATGCCGTGATCGGCGGAGTTGCGCACCATGTGGGTGAGCGGGTCCTTGATCACCTCCAGCACCTGACGGTCGAGTTCCGTCTCGGCGCCCTGCATCAGGAGGTCGATCTTCTTGCCGAGTTCCGACGAGAGGTCGCGCACCACCCGCGGCAGCTTCTGCCACGCCGAGCCGATCGGCTGCATGCGGGTCTTCATGACCCCTTCCTGCAGTTCGGCGGTGACGTTCGAGAGCCGCTGGAGCGGCACCTTGTAGCTGTTGTCCTCGTGGTGGCGGGCGATCTCGAGCAGCTGGTTGCGGGTCAGCACCAGCTCCGAGACCATCGTCATCAGGTGTTCGAGCGTGTCGACGTTCACCCGGATGGTCTGGACCTTGCTGACCGCGGCGGCCTCGCCCTCGGTGGCGGGCGCCTCGGGCGCCGCTGCCCTGGCGGGAGCGGGAGCGGGAGCGGAGGTGGGAGCCGGAGCCGGGGCCGGGGCGGGCGCGGCCGGGCCGGGCGTGTCGCGGAAGGCGCGCTCCAGATCGTCGAGGGAGGCCTCGCCGGGCTTCAGCGCCCGCTCCAGCACCTGCGGCACCAGCGAGCCCGTGGTCAGGGCGGGGGCCGGGGCGGGCGCGGCCGGGCCGGGCGTGTCGCGGAAGGCGCGCTCCAGATCGTCGAGGGAGGCCTCGCCGGGCTTCAGCGCCCGCTCCAGCACCTGCGGCACCAGCGAGCCCGTGGTCAGGGCGGGTGCCGGGGCGGGCGCGGCCGGGCCGGGCGTGTCGCGGAAGGCGCGCTCCAGATCGTCGAGGGAGGCCTCGCCGGGCTTCAGCGCCCGCTCCAGCACCTGCGGCACCAGCGAGCCCGTGGTCAGGGCGGGTGCCGGGGCGGGCGCGGCCGGGCCGGGCGTGTCGCGGAAGGCGCGCTCCAGATCGTCGAGGGAGACTTCGCCGGGTTTCAGCGCCCGCTCCAGGATCTGCGGCACCAGCGAGCCCGTCGTCATCGGCGGCGGGGCGGGCGGAGCCGGCGGGGCGGCGATCTCGCCCTCGGACATGCGCTCCAGGGCGCCGATCAGGTCCTCGTCGGCGCCCGTGGGCTCGGCGGCGGTGCGCTCCAGCTCGGCGACGATCACCTTGATCCGGTCGAGCGTCTGCAGGATCAGCGTCACCGCCTCGCTGGTGACCGTCATGCCGTCGCGGAACTTGCCCATCAGGGTCTCGGCCGCGTGGGCCAGCGCTTCGAGGCGCGGCAGGCCGAGGAACCCGCAGGTTCCCTTGATGGTGTGGACCAGGCGGAAGATGTTGCGCAGGATCGTCTGGTTGTTGGGATCCTGCTCGAACCGGACGAGTTCGAGGTCGACCGTGTCGAGGTGCTCGCCGGTCTCGGTCAGGAACTCGCGCAACAAATCGTCCATCGGGGAACTCGTCGGTCGTCGCAGGAGATCTGCGTCAGCCGAGAGTGGCACCGGAGCGTTGATGATCCGTTTCCGCGACGGGCACAGATGCGCCGTTTCACGGATTAGGCCGCGGTGATCGGGTGCGGCCGGGCCGCGAGGACTGCGGAAGGAGTGGCAGGACCAGCGCCCGCCCGCCCTCCCGCGGCCGATCATGACTCCCGCGCGGGCCGGACGCCGGGGCGCGGGGTGGGCTTCCTCTGGGGAAGTGGCGCGGGTTCGGTCAGTCCGCGACGGACTCGGCGCGGATCGTCACGGTGTCGCCGTCGATCGTGAAGCCGACCCGCATGCCGGCGGCGCGGGCCACGAGCCCGGCGTAGTAGGGCTGCACCCCGTGCGCGTCGACGCTGCCGCTCTCGGGCGTTCCGGCGATCAGCGCCTCGACATGGGCGGGAATGCGCGCGTGGCTGCCCTGGCTGGTGAGCACGAAGGTCGGAGCCTCGCCCTCCCCGCTCACCTCCACGCTGATCAGGCCGCCGCGCGGGATCGTCGTCGTGGCGATCACCACGAGGTTGAGCAGCAGCTTGACTTGGTTCTTGGGAAACAGCGCCCGCGGCGCGCTCCAGGCGAGCTTGGTCTTCTCGTCGCCGAACAGGCCGCGGGCCACGCTCTCGGCGTCGGCGAGGTCGATGGTGGCGCCCGCCGAGCCCGCCGCCCCGAAGGCGAGGCGGGCGAATTGCAGCCGGGCCGAGGCCTGCTTGGCGCTCTTGCGGATGAGGTCGATGGCGAAGTCGCGCATCCCCGCATCGTCCTCGTCCTCCAGCACCTCCAGGCCATTGACGATGGCCCCCACCGGGCTGATCACGTCGTGGCAGACCCGCGAGCAGAGCAGGGCCGAGAGGTCGAGGGCGTCGAGCGTGACGGTGATCATCAAGGGGCTCCGGATGCCGCTCCGACGCGCGATTCGCGGCCTGTGACCGGGCACGGATAACGACCCGGGCCAAGTTTGAAAAGCCGAGCCGCCGCCCGGAGGGCGGCCGCCGGCACCGGGGGCGCGGTGCACGACCAGTCTATCCGGGGGCCTGCGCGCCTCTGCATCGACAAACCCGCCCGCGCGCGGCATGACGGGAGGATGACATCGCCGCCAGTCTCCCCTCCCGCCCTCACGTCCGGCCCTTCTCTCGATGACGCATCCCTCGACGACACTCGGCGCGATGCCGTCGCGGCGATCCTCGCCGAGATCGCCTGCTCGGCCGGCGTGATCCTGCGCGGCTTCGAGACCGGCGCCTGCGGGCACCACCTCAAGGCGGACGGTTCGCCCACCAGCGAGGCCGACCTCGCGGCCGAGGCCCACATCATCGCGGCCCTTCGGCGGCACTGGCCCGACATCCCGGTCGTCGCCGAGGAGACCGCCAGCACCCGCCCGTCCGGGCCGCTGTTCTTCCTGGTCGATCCCCTCGACGGCACCCGCGACTTCCTCAAGGGGACGGGGGAGTACTGCGTGAACATCGCCCTCGTCGCGGAGGGGCGGCCTGTGGCGGCCGCGATGGCGGCGCCGGCGCTCGGGCGGGTGTGGAGCGCGGGTGCGCGGGCGGTCGAGGCGCCGATCGCCGACGGGCGGCCGGGACCGGCGGTGCCGATCGCCGCGCGGCCGGCGCCGCGCGAGGGCATGACCGCCCTCGTCAGCCGCCGCCACGGGGAGGAGGCGGACGAGTCCTGCCTCGCGGGGCTGCCGGTCGGGGCGCGCCGCCCGTTCTCCTCGGCGCTCAAGTTCGGCCTCATCGCCTCGGGCGAGGCCGACCTCTACGTGCGCAGCGGCCCCACCATGGAGTGGGACACGGCCGCGGGCGACCACATCCTGACGCGCGCGGGCGGCCGGGTCGTAGGGCATGGCGGGCGGCCGGTGCTGTACGGCCGCGCCGAGACGCACTATCGCAACGGCCCCTTCGCGGCGCTCGGCGATCCCTCCTACGCGGAGCGCGTCGAGCTCCCGGAGACCTGCCCGGAGGCGCGCGCGGCGCGGGCCTGACCCGCCCGCGGCCGGTCAGGGCAAGATCAGGGCAAGATCAGGCGCCGCATCGCGGGCCAGCGCGCCTCGGCGGCGACCAGCAGCGCGGGCTCGCACAGCGCCCGCCGGCCTGCGCTGCGGAAGAGATAGAGACCGGCCTCGCTCCGCAGGGCGACGAGCGGGTCGGGATCGACGAAGCGGCCCTCCGCCACGCCGAGCGGGTCGTAGCCGCCGAGCCGCGGGGCGTAGGTCTCCGGGTCGCGCGCGAAGGCCGCCTGGTTCGCCGGGCCCGCGAAGCGCCAGACGAGGCCCGCCCAGGCCGCTTCGAAGGCGGGCCGGCCCGGCGCCGGCACCGGATCGAGGGCGTAGGAGACCGCGTCGAAACCCCGCAGGGCGAGGCCCGTGAGCGGATCGGCCGCGTAGAGGGCGGGCAGGACGCCCCGGCTCGTGAGCGGCGACGAGGCCGCGCGGGCCTCGCGCGGATCGGATCCGGCGGCCGGGCCCGGCCCGGCTGCCGAGCCGCCTGCCGCCAAGCCGCCCGCCGCCAGCGACAGCAGGCCGCGCCGCGTTAACGCCTTGTTGCCCATATCCCGCCCATCCTGAGTGCCGGTCCGGGACGGCCGGCGCGCGGCCTGCGAGGCCTCCCCGGAGCCTCGCGACGATTGCGGCAGGCCCGCCCGGGGCGGGTCCGAGCCCGTGGTGTGACGCGCGCGTTCGCCGGATCGGCCTCCGCTCCGGCGGTGAGCGCTCCCGGTTCTTGGTCTCGCATCGGTCTCGCCGTCGAACCGGTGACCCCATGCTTAGCGAGGGATCCCTAACATGCCCCTGCCGCCCTCCGCCGCCACGCGCACCCGCCGCGCCTTCCTGACCTCCGCCGCGGTCACGCTCGCGGGCGGCCTCCTCCCGGCCGCCGCGCAGGGGCGCGGCCCCGGCAGCGCCGAGACCTTCGAAGCGCGAGAAATCCTCGATTCCGGGCACCGCTTCTTCGGCTCGATGTCGCGCGGCCTCGCCCTCACCGTGCAGGAGGCGGGCCGGCGCTGGGGCGAGCCGAACGGCTACATCCTGGGCCAGGAGGCCTCGGGCGCGATCATCGGAGGCGTGCGCTTCGGCGAGGGGACGCTCTACACCCGCAACGCCGGCCAGCGCCGGGTTTTTTGGCAGGGGCCGTCCCTCGGCTTCGACGTCGGGGGCGACGGCGCGCGCACCATGATGCTGATCTACAACCTTCCCTCCGTGCGCGGCCTCTACCGCCGCTTCGTCGGGGTGGACGGCTCGGCCTACGTGGTGGGCGGCGTCGGCATGTCGGCCGCGACCGCCGACAACATCGTGGTGGTGCCGATCCGCACCGGCGTCGGCGCGCGCTTCGGCATCAACGTCGGCTACCTCAAGTTCACCGACGAGCCGACCTGGAACCCGTTCTGACATCGGCGCTTGGCCGGCGGGCGCCTCCCGTGGCAGGGTCCGCCCGACCCCGAGGCTCGAGCCCGAGCAAGCGATGAGAGTACTGCCCGCGTGATCGAAACCGTGATGATCTTCGCGCTGGGTTTCCTGTGCGCGGGCCTGTGCGCCCTGTTCGTGCTGCCCGCGCTCAACGCCCGGGCCGAGCGGCTCGCGCGCCGGAGACTCGAAGCGCAGTTCCCGATGTCGATCGCCGAACTGACCGCCGAGAAGGACCATCTGCGGGCGGAGTTCGCCGTGCTCCAGCGCCAGCTTGAGCGCAAGGTCGACGAGGCCCGCGCCGAGCGCCGGTCGGAGATGGAAGAGCTCGGCCGCCGTCAGGTGCGCATCGGGACGCTCGCCACGGAGCTGGAGCAGCGCGAGGCGCGCCTCGCGGCGCTCGACACGGAACTGGCCGGGACGCGCGCCCGCCTCGCCGCGGCGGAGACCGAATTGACCGAGTTGCGCGTGGCGCGCGCGGCCGCCGAGGAGGCCCTGCGGGCGCTGGAGGGGCCGCACCAGCAGGCGCTGGCCGACCTCGATGCCGTGCGGGCGGCGCTGGCGGGGGCCAACCGCGCCGCGGCCGAGGCCGAGACGGCGCGCGGCCTCGCGGAGGCGCAGGCACGCGAGGCCCGCGAGGCGCAGGCGAGCGCGGGCGAGCGGGTGGCGGTGGCGGCGCGCGACCAGATCGCGGCCCTGGAGGACGCGCTGGCCGATCTCACCACCCGGCACGTCGCCATGGAGCGCGAGCTGGAAGACTTGCGGCCCGCCCATGCGGCGGCGCTGGCCGCCCTCGACGGGGCCCGGCAGTCCCTTGACGAGGCCGAGGCCCGGGCGGTGCCGGACGAGCGTCTGCGGGCCGAGAACGCCGCCCTCGAACGGCGCATCGCCGAGGTGGCGGACGCCCTGATGGCCCAGGCCCGCCTCGCGCCGCGCCCGGAGCCGCGCATGCCGACGGCCACCCCCCTGCCCGCCCCAGCCCCGGCGCATTCGGCCGGTTGAGTTGCGTTCGGCCCGGCCGGCGCCCGCACCCTGCCACCGGAGGCGTGGCGCGGGTGCCGCTCTTGTCAGACGGGCTGTTTCGCGCCATGTCGGCGCACCTTCCCCTCCCATGCCGCGAGGCTGCACCACCATGACGATCAAACCGACGTCGTTCGCGCTTCTCGTCGCCGGGGCTGTTCTCGTCACCGGCCCTGCCCTGGCCCAGCGTGACGACCCCAATCTCAAGAAGTATTGCACCGGGGATTACATGACCTACTGCGGCAATCTGCCGCCCGAGAGCCCCGAAGTGGATCGCTGCTTCGAGAAGAACATGTCGAAGATCTCGGTGAACTGCAAGAAGGCGATCGACTACTACGAGCAGTCGCAGAAGAAGGGCGGACGGAGCTGAGGCTCACGGTCCGTCCGAGCCCGTGACGCCCCGACGCACGGGGCCCTGACGGCAGCACGCCGCGGGACCGGACGGTCCGGGCCGCGGCGGCGCATGGCCGCTGGACGTCTCGCCCGCATCCACCGCCCTCGGCCGTGCGATCACGGCCGCCGCGCGCCTCAGCCGCGACGGTTTCGGCGCAGGTGGTCGACCAGGGCGCGCAGCTTGAGCGGCAGGTTCCGCCGGTCCGGGAAGTAGAGGTAGAAGCCGGCGAAGGGCGGGCTGAACGCCTCCAGCATCGAGACCAGTTCGCCGCGCGCGAGGTAGGACCGGAAGGTTTCTTCCATCCCGAAGGTGAGGCCGGCGCCCGCGCAGGCCATCCGGATCATCAGCCCCATGTCGTTCGTCGTCATGGTGGGGTTCACCGCCACGTCGAAGTCGCGCCCGTTCTCCGCGAACTCCCAGCGGTACGGCGCCGCCCGCGGGTGCGGCCGCCAGCCGATGCAGGTATGGCCGGGCAGATCGCGGGGGTGCCGGGGCGTGCCGCGCCGCGCGACGTAGGCGGGCGAGCCCACCACGAGCTGGCGCTGATCGCCCGAGACCGGCACCGCGATCATGTCCTGCTCGATCACCTCACCCAGCCGCACGCCCGCGTCGTAGCCCTCGGCCACGATGTCGAACTCGTCGTCGCTGATCGTCACGTCGAGCCCGACCTCCGGATGGGCGGCGAGGAACGACGCCAGGATCGGCCCCGACAGGAAGCTCTCGGCGATCGACGAGACGGTGAGCCGCAGCAATCCGCTCGGGCGCTCGCGCAGCTCGCCCGCCGCGTCGAGCGCCGAGGCGACGTCGGCGATGGCCGGCCCGACCGCTTGGTGCAGGCGCTCGCCGGCCTCGGTCAGGCGAACACTGCGCGTGGTGCGCTGCACGAGCGCCACCCCCATCCGGTTCTCCAGCCTGCGGATGGATTGGCTGACGGCCGAGCGGCTGACGCCCAGCCGCTGGGCCGCCGCCCGGAAGCTCAGCGTCTCGGCCAGGGTCGCGAAGACCGCCACGGCGTTCAGGTCGGTGCTCATTGGTGACGAAAACTTACCAGCGCGGTCAGCGTTGCGCCAGTTCAGCCGACCAATCGCCTCGTCTAGATCAGCGAGCGAGAAGGAGGCCCGGCCGCGGGCGGACGGCTCGGCAGCCATCCGCCGGCCGAGTCCGGGTCGCGCCCTTCGGGCCATTGAGGAGATCGATGATGAGATCGCGTCTTCGTCCAGCAGCCTCGGCCGTGCTCGCCGTCGCGCTCGCCCTCGGGACGGCGCCCGGCGCGCGGGCCGGCGAGCCGGCGGATCGCACCGAGCGCAACAAGCGGATCGTCGCCGAGGCGTTCGACCGCTGGGCCGCCGGCGGCACGACCTTTTTCACGGACGTGCTCTCGCCCGACGTGGTCTGGGTGATCGAGGGGTCCGGCCCGAGCGCCGGCACCTTCCGGGGCCGCGACACCCTCCTCGACCTCGTGCGCCCGTTCGCCGCCCGGCTGTCGCAGCCCATCCGCCCGACGATGAGGCGGGTCTGGGGCGACGGCGACCACGTGATCGTTCACTGGCAGGGCGAAGGGGTGGCGCGGGACAGCCTGCCCTACCGCAACCGCTACGCCTGGATCCTGCGGATGCAGGACGGGAAGGCCGTGGAGGTCAACGCCTTCCTGGATCTCGCCGCCTTCGACGACGTGCTGCGCCGCGTCCCCGATCCGGCGCGCGTCGGAGAATCCCGATGAGCGGCGCCGCGCCCGGTCGTCCCCTCACGAAGGATCGCATCCGATGCTCGCCCTCGATCAGTACCGGCCGCTCGGCCGCTCGGGCCTGCGGGTCTCGCCCCTGTCGCTCGGCACCATGACCTTCGGCTCCGACTGGGGCTGGGGCGCCGATGCCGACGAAGCCCGGCGCATCTTCGACCTCTACGTCGACCGCGGCGGCAACCTGATCGATACGGCCGTCAACTACACCGACGGCACCGCCGAGCGCATGGTCGGGGCCTTCGTCAAGGGGCGTCGCGAGCGGATCGTGCTGGCGACGAAGTTCACGATGGCGCGCGATCCGGGCAATCCGAATTCCGGCGGCAACCATCGCCTGAACCTCGTGCGCTCCGTCGAGCAGAGCCTGCGCCAGCTCGACACCGACCGGATCGACCTCCTCTACCTCCACGGCTGGGACGGCACGACCGCGCCCGAGGAGGTGATGCGCGGCCTCGACGACCTCGTTCGGCAGGGCAAGGTGGTCTATCTCGGCATCTGCAACACGCCGGCATGGCGCGTGGCGCAGATGCAGACGCTCGCCGAGTGGCGGGGCTGGGCGCCGCTCGTGGCGCTCCAGATCGAGTACAGCCTCGTCCAGCGCACGGTGGAGCACGAACTCCTGCCGATGGCGCGGGCGATGGGCCTCGGCGTCCTGCCCTGGTCGCCGCTCGGCGGCGGCGTGCTGTCGGGCAAGTACGGCCGGGCCGACGTGGCCCACAGCGACGGGCCGGAGGTCGCGGCCTCGCGCAAGGGCGTGATCGCCGCGACCGGCCACATGACCGAGGCCGCCCTCGCGCTCGCCGAAATCGTGCGCGGGGTGGCGGCGGAGTGCGGCGCGACCCCGGCCCAGGTGGCGCTCGCCTGGACCCTCCTCCATCCGGCCGTCGCCGCGCCCATCGTCGGTGCGCGCACGCTCGCCCAGGCGGAGGAGAATCTCGGCGCGCTCGACGTGGCGCTGTCGCCGGACCAGCGGGCGCGCCTCGACGCGGCGAGCGCGCCGAATCCGATCTTTCCGGCCGCGTTCCTCGACCGCCCGATGGTCCGGCAGCTCATCTTCGGCGGGGCGCGGGTCGCCGGGGCCGCGTAGGGGCGGCCGGGCGGCTGAGGCGTGCCGGGCAGAGGCTTCTTGTGGTCCGGTTCCGACGCTTGGCACCCGCCACGAGGGGCCGCTTTCGACCCGTTGCGGACGTTCGAGGGACATGTCGCACCGAAGGGCGTAAGGTCTGCGGGATGAGATACCACCATCTTCGCAACGCGACGGCGCTCCTCACGATTGGCGGCAGGACCCTGCTGATCGACCCCTGGCTTTCGGACCGTGGAGCAGGTCCCAGTTTTGGGGGAACCGACCAGCGCAGCCCGATCGTGGATCTACCGCTACTGATCGCTTCCATCATCGATCAAGCTAACGGCGTCCTTCTCACGCACGTCCACGAGGACCACTTCGACGCCCGGGCTAAGGCCGATCTCCCGCGCTCTATGCCTATCCTCTGCACCGTCCCGTTGGTAGGGGAGCTAAGCCTTCTCGGTTTCACCTCGATCGTCGCCGTTGACCCTGGATCAGACTGGGAGGGCATCACGATCACGCCCGTCATGGCGCAGCATGGGCCGCCCCATGTGCTCTACCGGATGGGCCACGTCGTCGGGTACGTCTTGAGCGCCAAGAACGAGCCTACGGTCTATCTCGCGGCCGACACGATCCTCACCGACACCGTGCGGGCGGTCATCAGCAGCCATCGGCCTGACGTGATCATCGTCAACGCCGGGGGAGCTTTCTCACGCGGGAAAGACGGCCCGATCATCATGGACGCGGCTCAGGTCGCGGAAACCTTGGCGCTCGCGCCGTCGGCGACGGTCATCGCGGTGCATCTTGAGGCGACCGATCACGGCCGTGTCACGCGTTCGTCCCTGCGGGACTACATCGAGGCCGCTGATGCGTCAGCGTCACGTCGCCTGCTCATTCCTGCCGACGGAGAGGCCGTGTCGCTTCGGCGCACAAGCTGAGCTGACAGCGATGCGGATGGCTCACCGCAACGACCGCTTCCCACCCTTAGCGGACTGCTAGGAAGGGCGTGTGAAGATGCCGCTGACCATTCAGTCCTAGAGCCAGCCATGCGTCTTGCGATCAGCTACATAGCCACGTTCTGCTTGATTGCAGTTTTTATTGTCTTCTTTTACCAATGGATGCAGCAACCTTCCAGCGCATTATTAAAATCTCGCGACGAAGTTGCTGCTGAAATCGAGCTTGGCTGGCGAGGTGCTAAAGAAATTCCGTTTGATATAAGAGCAGGGATTCAGATTGCCCGTCAAGAAGCAAATCAAGCATGGTCCACCTTGAGTTTTGTTTGTGACGGGGCTGGTGTGTTCCATCTTATCCTGCGCACCCGCCTTCCCGTTCCGGATGACTTCCGCGGTAAACTCAGCACTACCTACAGCCCTGCCTCGCTGTTCGTCGGGGGGATTGAGCGTCAGCTTCGGATCTCCGCCCGTATTACTGCCGAGGCGCGAAAGGCGTTCAGTCCGCGTGGAGACGAAACTCGTAGCTCCAGTCTTCTGGATACAATCGTGACTGCGCCGCTCTCGATCAATGAGATCACGGCTCTTGAGGATTGGTTTGGTCGCGCGCCGCCAACGAAAGTCTCGTTCATAGGTGTGGAGGAGACAGGGGTGTTCATGGTGGGAACGCGCACTGGTCAGGCAATTCGTGAGTTTCGCAATGACTGTCCTAGCTCCCGCGGCTGAGGCCCATTTTAGAAGCGAAGCCCCTCGTTAAGTTTCGTGTGCGAATGTCCGCTTCCCACCCGTTGCCGCCATCGCGAGCGGCCCCCAAGGGTCAGATCTGAACCACTACGCAGAAGCCTGCGCGCGGGTCTCCGCCTCCAGGGCCGCGGCCAGGTCCTCGATCGTGAAGGGCTTGCGCAGGACGGTCTCGCCCGGGGCGGGCATCGGCCCTCCCTCGCCCTCCCGGCTGTGGCCGGTGGCGAAGATCACCTTGAGGTCCGGCCGGCGCCGCCGCGCCTCGGCCGCCAGCGCCGGCCCGTCGAGACCCGGCATCACCACGTCGGTGAACAGCACTGCGACGTCCCGGTCGGTGTCCAGGCAGGCGAGCGCCGCCTGCCCGTCCGCCGCCGTCAGCGTCCGGTAGCCGAGTTCGCCGATCGTCTCGGCGCTGGCGCTGCGCACCAGGGCGTCGTCCTCCACCACCAGCACGGTGCGCCGGCCGCGCTCGGGGACCTGGGCCGGGAGCCGGCCCCGGCCGGTCGCCTCCACGGGCGCGTCGCCCTCGTGGATCGGCAGCACCAGCACCACCGCGGTCCCGAGACCGGGCGCGCTGTCGATGCGGACGGAGCCGCCCGACTGGGTGACGAAGCCGTAGACCTGGCTGAGGCCGAGCCCCGTGCCCCGTCCCTGCGGCTTGGTGGTGAAGAACGGCTCGAAGGCCCGCGCCACCACCTCGGGCGGCATGCCGGTGCCGGTGTCGCGCACCGTGATCGCCACCGCCGCGCGCCCGCCCTCCAGCGTGTCGCGGGCGGTCTCGATGGTCAGCCGCCCGCCCCCGGTCATGGCGTCGCGGGCGTTCACCGCGAGGTTGAGGATCGCGTTCTCGAGCTGGTTCTGATCCACGAAGATCGCCGGCGCCTGGGGGGCGAAGCGGGTCTCGACCACCACCGTCTCGCCGAGCGTGCGCCGCAGCAGGTCCACCATCCCGGCGATGAGCCCGTTCGGATCGGTCGGGCGCGGCTCCAGCGGCTGCTGGCGCGCGAAGGCGAGCAGGCGGTGGGTGAGCTTGGCGGCGCGGTCCGCCCCGTCGAGGGCGCCGTCGATGAAGCGGCCGACCTCCGTGTCGCCCCGCGCGAGGCGGCGCTGCAGCACTTCGAGCGAGCCGGTGATCACCGCGAGCAGGTTGTTGAAGTCGTGGGCGATGCCGCCGGTGAGCTGGCCCACCGCCTCCATCTTCTGCGCCTGCCGCAGCTGGCCCTCCGCGGCGATGCGCTGCGCGCTCTCGCGCCGCAGGTCGGCGAGCGCCGCCTCCTCGGCCCGCGCCCGGCGCAGCGCCAGCCACGCCATCAGCACGAGGGTGAGCGCCGAGACGGTGGCGACCGCGCCGTAGAGCTTCAGGTTCTCGTACCACTGCGCCTCGGCGACCGCGGTGAGCGTCGAGAAGGCGACCTGCACCGGGTACTCGCCGACCCGCCGCCACGCGTAGCGCTCCTCGGAGCCGCCCGGCGGCGTCCCCACCGCCGCCCCGCCCTGGGGGCGGCCATGGATCGCCCGCATCAGGGGATCGGCGGAGGCCAGCCGCGATTCGGCGTCCGCGGCGTCCGGCTCGCGCACCAGCACGGCGCCGTCCGCGCGCAGCAGCAGCGCCTCGTGGGCGGTCGGCGCCGCGATCTCGGCGTAGAAGCGGGCGAAGTAGGTGGTGCCGAGCGCGATCACGATGACGCCGTCGAAGCGCCCGTCCTCCGTCGAGCGCCGCCGGCTCACCGAGAAGATCCGCTCCCCGTTCTCCCCGTCCCGCACCGCCGGGCCGACATAGATGCCGATGTCGCGCGTCCGGTGGACCGCGAACACGTCCCGGCCGGTCAGGTCGCGGCCGAGGTCGCTCTCCCGGCTGCTCGCCCGCACCCGCCCCTCCGGGTCCACCACCCAGACGGCCACCGCCTGGGCGAGCGGCGCCTTCAGGGTGGCCAGGAACGCGGTGGTGCCGGGGCTGCCGATCTGCGACCACGAGCGGTCGAAGGCATAGTCGTCGACCCGGTCCATCGCCAATTCGGCCGTGTCGAACACCTTCGAGGCGTGCTCGTGCATCACCGCAGCGGTGCGGATCAGGGAGGAATCCGCCTCCCGCAGCACCTCGGCCCGGTTCCACAGCGCCGCCCCGAGCAGGACGGCGCACGGCACCAGGAAGGCCGCGGCGACGAGGAGTTGGTGCAGCCGCACCGTCGAGAGGTTCACGGATCTCCCTCACTGCGCGACGCAGGCCGACGCCGGGATCGAAGCAAAGCTTAACCGTTCGGGCAGATGAAGGCGAGTGACCAATTCACGCTGGGCGTGCATCCGGCCGCGTCAGGCGGGCTCGCCTCGCGGGTCTTCGGCCGCTATGGTGCCGCGGCCACGCTTGGGAGCGGCCACGCTTGGGATCAGCGCGCGGGATCAGCGGATGCCCCTGTTTCGTCTCCTCGTCATCCTCGGTCTCGTCGCCCTCGGCTGCGCGGGGTGCGGCCGGCGCGGGCCGCTCGAATCACCCGTCGCGGCATCCTCGCCCGCGCCTGCGCCGTCGCTCACGCCCTCGGTGGCGAACCCGATCTCCGGCCGGGCGGCGCTGCCGGGCACGATCGGGCTCGGCGACGGCGGGACGCAGCCCGAGGACCCGACCCTGCCCCGGACGCCGGACGTGACCGGCATCGCCCAGGCCCCCACCCAGTCCTCCCGCAGCCAGCGGCGCAACTACGTGATCCCGCGGGAGCCGTTTCCGCTCGATCCGCTGCTGTAGAAGCGCGGGCCGTGGTGTATGGCGGGGCGCGTCACCCCGCCTCCGCCCGAGACCGCGATGCACCACTTCACCTACCGCAACGGCACGCTCCACGCCGAGGAGGTCGACCTCGCGCGGCTGGCCGAGGAGGTCGGCACGCCGTTCTACTGCTACGCCTCCGCCACGCTGGAGCGGCATTACCGCGTCTTCACCGAGGCCTTCGCGGAGGACGACCCGCTGGTGTGCTACGCCGTCAAGGCGAACTCGAACCAGGCGGTGCTCGCCACCCTGGGGCGGCTCGGGGCCGGGATGGACATCGTCTCGGAGGGGGAGATGCGCCGGGCGCTGGCGGCGGGCGTGCCCGCCGACCGCATCGTGTTCTCGGGCGTCGCCAAGACCCGCGGCGAGATGGCGGCGGCGCTCGACGCCGGCATCCTCTGCTTCAACGTCGAGAGCGAGCCGGAGCTTCTGGCCCTCTCGGAGGTGGCCGAGGGCATGGGCCGCCGGGCGCCGGTCTCGATCCGGGTCAACCCGGACGTGGACGCGCGCACCCACGCCAAGATCTCCACCGGCAAGTCCGAGAACAAGTTCGGCATCCCGATCTCCCGTGCCCGCGAGGTCTATGCCCGGGCGGCCGGTCTGCCGGGCCTGTCGGTCACCGGCGTCGACATGCATATCGGCAGTCAGATCACCGACCTCGCCCCCTTCGACAACGCGGCGGCGCTGCTCGCCGAACTCGCCCGCGACCTGATGGCGGCGGGGCACCGGCTCCACCACATCGATTTCGGCGGCGGCCTCGGCATCCCCTACCGCGACGACAACGCGCCGCCCCCCGATCCGCGCGCCTTCGCGGCGGTGATCCGCCCGCACTTCAAGCCGCTCGGCCTCAGGCCGGTCTTCGAGATCGGCCGGCTGATCGCCGGCAATGCCGGCATCCTCGTCACCCGCGTGGTCTACCTGAAGCAGGGCGAGGGGCGCACCTTCGTGATCGTCGACGCGGGCATGAACGACCTGATCCGGCCGACCCTCTACGAGGCCTATCACGGCGTGCGACCGGTGGCGGAGCCCGCCCCGGACGCCGCGCGGATCACCGCCGACGTGGTCGGGCCGGTCTGCGAAAGCGGCGACTACCTCGCCCTCCAGCGCGAGATGAATGCGGTGGCGCCCGGCGATCTCCTGGCGGTGATGAGCGCGGGTGCCTACGGGGCGGTCCAGGCGGGCACCTACAACACGCGGCCCCTCGTGCCCGAGGTTCTGGTGCGGGGCGAGGCCCACGCCGTCGTGCGGCCGCGCCAGAGCTACGAGGCGCTGATCGGCCTCGACCGTATGCCCGCGTGGCTCTGAATGCAGTGATCGCTCAAATGCGACGCATTCCCGAAAGCGGGAGGCCAGGGGAGCGGGCGTAGACCTTGCGGCAACCGATGCCACGAGGCGACGCCCGATGACCAAGTCCTCCTCCCTCCGTGCCCGCGCCGAGGCCGCCGTCGCCCAGGCGCGCAGCCTCGCCCGCGAGAACCACGCGCTGCTGGCCGCCGCGCGGGCGAGCCTGCACGAGGCGGCCGAGCGTCCCCCGGCGCCGCCCCGCCAGCCTGAGCGGATTTGACCCGCTGGCCGGCCTGCCGGCTCGTGCTAGCCTCCCTCCTCGCCCGGCGAGCTGGTTCGGCGGGCGCGGCGCGAGCGGGAGCACGGCATGAGCGAGGCCGACGGGACCCCGACGGACCGGCGCGACCCCCGCGCGGGCCTCGACCGGCTGGTGGTCCGGGCCGGGCGCGTCGCCGCCTGGGAGCAGGCGTGGCCGGTGCTGTGGCGCGGCCTCGCGGTCGGGCTCGTCTTCCTCTGCGCCTCCTGGCTCGGCCTGTGGCTCGACCTCTCCCCGACTTGGCGCATGGCCGGGATCGGGCTCTTTGCGGCAGCCCTCCTTCTCGCCCTCGTCCCGCTCCTGCGCCTGCGGCGCCTCAGCCGGCCGCAGGCGCTGGCGCGCATCGACCGCGACGCGGGCCTGCGCCATGGCCCGGCCCGCACCCTTGAGGACACGCTGGCGCTCGGCCGGCAGGATCCGGGCACGCAGGCCCTGTGGGCGCTGCACCAGCGCCGGGCCGCGCAGCTGCTCGACCGCCTCACGGTCGCGGGTCCTCGCCCCGGCATGGCCCGGCGCGACCCCTACGCGCTGCGCGCCGCGCTCCTCCTCGCGGCGGTGGGCGGGGCCTTCGTGGCGGGCCCCGAGGCCGGGGAGCGGCTGCGCGCCGCCTTCGACTGGCGCGGGGCTCAGGCGGCGGCGCCCGCCTTCCGCATCGACGGCTGGATCGACCCGCCCCTCTACACCCGGCTGCCGCCCCTCATCGTCAATCTGGCGGAGGCCGACCAGCGCCTGCGCGCGCCCGTGAACGCCACGCTGGTGATCCGCATCGCCGGGGCGGCCGACGCCACGGTGACGCCCGGCAGCGGCCTGCGGCCCGCCCCCGCCGCCGCCCAGAAACCCGGGCTCCTGCTGCGCGAGGAGCGCTTCGTGCTCACCGGCGGCACCGCCGACCTGACGGTCCAGACCGGGCTTTCTCGCGCGCACCGCCTCACCGTCGAGACCATCCCCGACCGCCCGCCGGAAATCGCCTTCGCGGGGCCGCTCGAATCGAACGGGCGCGGCACCTTCACGGTCGCCTACCGGGCCAAGGACGATTACGGCATCGCCGGCGCCGAGGGCGTCGTCGAGGCGCAGGCGCGCACCCGTACGCTCGTGCCCCCGCCCCGCCTCGCGCTCAGCCTGCCCGCCGAGGCGCAGGGCAGCAACGACACCCGCACCCTCGTCGACCTCACCGACAATCCCTGGTCGGGCGCCCGCGTGATCCTGACCCTCGTCGCCCGCGACGAGGCCGGTCAGGAGGGGCGCAGCAACGCGCTCAGCGTGACGCTGCCGGGCCGGGTCTTCACCCAGCCGCTGGCCCGCTCGCTCGTGGAGGAGCGCCGCCGCCTCGTGCTCGATCCGGATGGCGGGCGTGCCCGGGTGCAGACCTCGCTCGACGCGCTGCTGATCGCGCCCCAGCGGTTCACGCCGCAATGGGGCGTCTTCCTCGGCCTCAAGGAGGCGTCGCGGCGCCTCGTGGCGGCCCGCAGCGACGAGGCGCTGATCGAGGTGGCCGATCTCCTGTGGGCGATCGCGCTGCAGATCGAGGAGGGCGATCTCTCGGACGCCGAAAAGGCGCTCCGCGCCGCGCAGGACCGTCTCAAAGAGGCGGTGGACCGCAACGCCTCCGAGGAGGAGATCCGCAAGCTCGCCGAGGATCTGCGCCAGGCGATGGACCGCTTCCTGAAGGAATTCGCCCAGCGCCAGCAGCAGAACCCGCCATCGGGCGAGCAGCGCCAGCAGCAGCAGGCGGACCGCACGGTGACGCCCGACGACCTCGACCGCATGCTCAAGCAGATGCAGGAGGCGATGAAGCGCGGCGACGTGGCGGAGGCGCAGCGCCTCCTCGACCAGCTGCGCGGCATCCTCGAGAACCTGCAGATGGCCCAGCCCGGCTCCCGCATGTCGGATCCCGCTGCGCGCGAGATGAACCGCCAGATGCAGGAACTGGAAAACATGGCGCGCGAGCAGCAGGGCCTGCGCGACGAGACCTTCCGGCAGGGCCAGGAGCGCCGCTTCGGCGATCGCGGCCAGCCGCAGCAGCGGCAGCCCGGCGAGCGGCAGCAGCAGGGGCAGCGCGGCCGCCAGCCGGGGCAGCAGGGCCAGGGCGAGCCCGGCCAGCAGGGCGAGCGGCAGCAGGGCCAGCGCGGGCAGCAGGGCCAGGGCCTCGGCGACCGCCAGCAGGCCCTGCGCCAGCGGCTGGAGGAGCTCCAGCGGCGCATGAAGGAGCTCGGCCTGCAGGGCGAGCAGGGCCTCGCCGATGCCGAGCAGGCCATGCGCGAGGCCGAGCAGGCCCTCGGCCAGGGCCAGGACGGCAGCGCCGTCGACGCGCAGGGCCGCGCGCTCGAAGGCTTGCAGCGCGGCACGCAGGGCATGGCCCAGCAGATGCAGCAGATGGGCCAGGAGGGCGAGGGCGAGCAGGCCGGCGAGGGCCAGCAGCAGGGCCAGGGGCAGCCCGGCCAGCCGGGCCGCCAGGGCGCGCGCGACAACGACCCGCTCGGCCGCCCGACCCGCAGCCGCGACTACTCGGACGGCCGCGTGCGCGTCCCCACCGCCGAGGAATCCGGCGTCGAGCGCGCCCGCCGCATCCTGGAAGAACTGCGCCGCAAGCTCGGCGACCCGAACCGCGCCCGCGAAGAGCTCGACTACTTCGAGCGCCTGCTGCGGCGGAACTGAGGGGATCCGTGGTGCCGCCTGCCTGAGTCACGCCGCCGTCTCGCCGCGTGATGCGCGGGATCCGCGATCCCGCATCCCCGCCGCGCCCCTCCCCCGCCCGGGAGGCCGCGCGGTCGCACGCCGTCCCGAAGCGATCCAACCGTCACGAGTCATTCTCCCATGTCGGGCAATACCCTCGTCCTCATCGCCTGTGTGGCGGTGGCCGTCGTCCTGCTGCTGGGCCTCGTCAACATGCTGCGCGGAGGCAGCGCCAACCTCTCCCAGCGCCTGATGCGCCTGCGCGTGCTGCTCCAGTTCGTCGCCATCGTGGTGATCATGGGCGTGCTCTGGTGGCGGGGCGGATGAGGACCCGCAGCCTCGCGGGGCGGATGAGGCCGCGGGCGGCGAGCGCGTAGTCCTCCTCGGGTTGAGCCCGGCGGCGGACCGGGACAGGTATCGGACGCGTGCCTTCGCGCGGAGCCCGATCCGATGCCCGTCGCCCCCACCCCGCCCTCCGCCCGCATTCCCGGCCTCGACGGCCTGCGCGCGTTCAGCATCCTCCTGGTGATGGCCTCGCATTCGGGGCTGCACGCGGTGGTGCCGGGTGTGTTCGGCGTCACGGTGTTCTTCTTCGTCAGCGGCTTCCTCATCACGACCCTGCTGGTCGAGGAGCACGCGGGGACCGGCCGCATCGCGATCGGCCCGTTCTACGCCCGGCGGATGCTGCGGCTCTATCCGCCGCTCGTGGTCTTCATCGCCGTCACGGGAGCGGCCTGGGTCGCGCTCGGCCACCGGCTCGACCCGCTCGGCGTCCTCGGCGCGCTCGCCTACCTGGCGAACTACCTCGCCCTGTTCCAGCGCCAGATGATGGAGGGGCTGGGCGGGCAGCTCTGGTCGCTCGCGGTCGAGGAGCATTTCTACCTCGTCTACCCGCTGCTGCTGGCGCTGCTGCTCGCCCGCCGTTGGCCCGTCGTGCCGGTGCTGCTGGGGCTCTGCGCGGTCTCGCTCGGCGTGCGCGTCTACGTCACGCTCGCGCATCCCGGCATCGCCGCCGACTACGTCGGCAAGGCCACCGAGTGCCGGATCGACGCGATCCTGTTCGGGGCCGTGACCGCGCTCGCCCTGCGCGGCCCGGCGGGCGCCCGCTTCCTCGCGGCCGCGACCCGGCCGGCGGTCGTCGGCGCGGCGCTGGTCGCGATCCTGGCGAGCTTCGCCGTGCGCGACGAGGTCTTCCGCAACACCCTGCGCTACACGCTCCAGCAGGCGGCGCTGGTGCCGCTGGTGCTCGCCGTCGCGGTCGCGCCGGGCTGGACGCGCACGCGCGCCCTGTTCGACAGCCCGCCCGCCCGCTGGATCGGCCGGCTCAGCTACTCGCTCTACCTCTGGCACCTCGCCGGGCTCGCCCTCGGCGAGGCGCTGGTGCCGGGCGCGGGCTGGCGCTTCGCCCTCGCGATGGCGCTGGGCTGGGGGCTCGCCTTCGCGCTGGCCGACCTGTCCTACCGCTTCGTCGAGCGCCCGTTCTTCGCGTGGCGCGGGCGGTTCGGCTCGCACGTGGCGCAGCAGGAGGCGGCGCCGGCCGCGCGGGCCGCGCCCGAGGCCGGTCTCGCGACCGCGCCCGTCCACCCGTGAGCGCAGGGCCAGGCTTCCACGGGGCGGAGTGCGTGGGCCCGGCCGGGCGTTGCGGCGCCACGCCGGAGGCGTGAGAGGCTCAGCGCCATGATCCTCCGGCTCCTCCTCGCGCTCGTCCTCCTCGCCGCCGCGTGGTCCGCCGCGGCGGAGCCGGCCGCGGCCGGNTTCCACGGGGCGGAGTGCGTGGGCCCGGCCGGGCGTTGCGGCGCCACGCCGGAGGCGTGAGAGGCTCAGCGCCATGATCCTCCGGCTCCTCCTCGCGCTCGTCCTCCTCGCCGCCGCGTGGTCCGGCGCGGCGGAGCCGGCCGCGGCCGGCGCGACGCCGCAGGCCGTCTTCCGCCGCGGCGTGGGCGTGCATTCCATGCTCAACTGGGCGCAGGTCGAGCCGGCCGACCGCACGCGCTACCGCAGCGCCCCCTTCGACGCGCCGGCCTACGACCTGCCCGACGCGCTGATCGCCAACGTGCGGGCGGCGGGGTTCGACTTCGTGCGGCTCACGGTGGATCCGGGCCCGTTCCTGCAGCTCTCCGGCGCCCCGCGGGAGGCGCTGGACGCCAAGCTCCTCGGTACGGTGCGGCGCTTCCTCGCCGCCGGGCTCGCCGTGATGGTGAACCTGCACGCCAACTCGCAGGTGCCGCGCTACGATTCGGTCAACTGGCTGCACGCGGCCGACAGCCCGGTCTTCCGCGACTACCTCGCCTTGGTCGAGCGCACCGCGCGGCTGCTCGCGGGCCTGAACAGCCCGGCGGTGGCGTTCGAGCCGATCAACGAGCCGCCCTACGGCTACGATGCGGCGAGCGTGAAGCGCTGGCAGGCGATGGCCGAGATGCTGCACGCCGCCGTGCGGCGCGGCGCCCCGGACATGCTCGTGGTCCTCACCGGCGCGCGGGGCGGCAACCGCCACGGTCTCCTCGCCCTCGATCCCACCCCCTTCCGCGGCAGCCGGGTGCGCTACTCGTTCCACTACTACGAGCCCTACGCCTTCACCCATCAGGGCGTGGTCTCGAACCAGCCCAACGCCGTGCACTGGCGCTACGTCTCCGACTTTCCCTATCCCACGGCGAGCGTGCCCGCCGCCTTCGTGCTCGACACCGTGAAGGCCAACGTCGAGGCCGAGCCGGGCCTCGACCCAATGACCCGGCGCCGCACCGTCGCGGCGGCGCGCAGCCGGACCGCGGCGGCCCTGGCCGAGGGATTCGACCGCCGGCAGATCGACGCCGCCTTCGACGAGGTCGCCGCCTGGGCGGCGCGCCACGGGGTCGACCGCACGCAGATCTTCCTCGGCGAGTTCGGGGTCTGCCGCACCTACGGGCGCTACCGCGCCTCCGATCCGATCTCCTACGAGGCGTGGCTGCGCGACGTGCACGAGGCCGCGGAGGCGCGGGGCTTCACGTGGTCGGTCTGGGCGCTCACCGGCTACGGCGGCATGGCGTTGGTGAGCGAGGACGGCGCCAGCACCCTCGACGGCGCCAGCCTGCGGGCGCTCGGCCTGCACGGCCCCTGAGCCGCGATTGCCTCACCGGCGGATCCGCACTATCGGGGGTCGAAGCCCCGCTGCCGAAGGCCTGCCGATGAAAGCGCGCGTCACCGTCACCCTGAAGACCGGAGTCCTCGATCCGCAGGGCAAGGCCATCGAGGGGGCGCTGCGCTCCCTCGGCATCGAGGGCATCGCCAGCGTCCGCCAGGGCAAGTTCTTCGAGGTCGAGGTCGAGGGCGCCGACCCCGCCGCCGCGGAGGCCACCGTGAAGGCCGCTTGCGACCGGCTGCTCGCCAACACGGTGGTGGAGAACTACCGGGTCGAGATCGCCCGATGAAGGCCGCCATCATCGTCTTCCCGGGCTCGAACCGCGAGGCGGACGTCATCCGGGCGCTCACCCTGTCGGGCGCCGAGGCGGTGCGGGTCTGGCACGCCGAGACCGACCTGCCCGCCGGCACGGACCTTGCGGTGCTGCCCGGGGGCTTCTCGTACGGCGATTACCTGCGCTGCGGCGCCATCGCGGGCCGGGCCAATGCGATGGATGCGGTCCGGGCGCACGCGGCCCGCGGCGGGCTGGTGCTCGGCATCTGCAACGGCTTCCAGATCCTGTGCGAATCGGGGCTGCTGCCCGGCGTGCTGATGCGCAACGTCAACCGCCGCTTCATCTGCCACCGCCAGACCCTGCGGGTGGAGCGCGCCGACACCGCCTTCACGCGCGCCTACCGCCAGGGACAGGTGATCGACGTCTGCGTGGCCCACGGCGAGGGCAACTACTACGCCGATCCCGAGACCGTCGCGCGGATCGAGGGCGAGGGCCGCGTCGCCTTCCGCTACTGCGATGCCGCCGGCAACCTCACCGAGACGGCGAACCGCAACGGCTCGCTCAATTCCATCGCCGGGATCTATTCCGAGACCCGCACCGTGCTGGGGCTGATGCCCCACCCGGAGAACTTCGTCGAGGATCTGGTCGGCGGGACGGACGGGCGCGGGCTGTTCGAGAGCTTGGCCAGGGCCGCCTGAGCATTCGCCGCACGCGAACCCTCCCCCCTTTGCGGCAGTGACGAGGAGGTCGCGGGAACCCCTCTCCCGCACGGGAGAAGGGGTCTCCCGTGCGGCCCGCGCTTCCACTACGGGAGAGGGTCGAGGCGTCGGCCTCAGTGGTTGTCGCGGGGCGGTCCCATGGTCTGCGCCACCTTCTGGAAGGCGTCGGCGCCGCGCAGGATCATGCCCTCGGAGAGCTGCTCCACCATCGCCCGCTGGATCGCCTGCCAGGGCGTCTGGCTCGCCGGGTAAGGGTAGCCGCCCCGCGCGCTCAGATCCTCGCGCCGGCGCGCCAGATCCTCGTCGGAGAGCAGGATGTCCGCCCGCCGCTTGTTGAGGTCGATGCGGATGCGGTCCCCGTTCTGCAGCAGCGCGAGACCGCCGCCGGCCGCCGCCTCGGGCGAGGCGTTGAGGATCGAGGGCGTGCCCGAGGTGCCCGACTGGCGCCCGTCGCCGATGCAGGGCAGCGAGAGCACGCCGCGCCGGATCAGGGCGCCGGGCGGCTGCATGTTCACCACCTCGGCCGCGCCCGGGTAGCCAATCGGCCCCGCCCCGCGCATGATCAGGATGGTGTTCTCGTCGATGTCGAGGGCGGGGTCGTCGATGCGGTGGTGGTAATCCTCCGGCCCGTCGAAGATCACCACCCGCCCCTCGAAGGCGTAGGGGTCGTTCGGGTTGGCGAGGTAGCGGTCGTAGAACTCGCGGCTGATCACGCTCGTCTTCATGATCGCCGAGTCGAACAGCGTGCCCTTGAGGTTGAGGAAGCCCGCCCGCTCGCGCAGGGGCTCGGCGTAGGGCTTGATCACCTCGCGGTCCCAGGTCCGCGCCTCGCGGCAATTCTCGCCGATGCTGCGCCCGTTGCAGGTCAGCGCGCCCTCGTGGAGCTTGCCCGCCTCGATCAGTTCGGCGAGCACCGCCGGGAGGCCGCCGGCGCGATAGTATTCCTCGCCCAGATAGGCCCCGGCCGGCTGCATGTTGACGAGGAGCGGCACGTCGTAGCCGACGCGCTCCCAGTCGTCGCAGGAGAGCGGCACGCCGATCAGCTTGGCGATGGCGTTGATGTGGATCGACGCGTTGGTCGAGCCGCCGATGGCGGTGTTGGCGACGATGGCGTTCTCGAATGCCTCGCGGGTGAGGATGTCGGAGGGCTTCAGGTCCTCCCAGACCATCTCGACGATGCGCTGGCCGGTGGCGTAGGCGGCCTGCCCGCGCTCGCGGTAGGGGGCGGGGATCGCCGCCGAGCCCGGCAGCGCCATGCCGAGCGCTTCGGCGAGCGCGTTCATGGTCGAGGCCGTGCCCATCGTGTTGCAATGGCCCGTCGAGGGGGCCGAGGAGGCCACGATGTCGAGGAACTGCTGGTAGTCGATGTCGCCCGCCGCGTGGCGCTCGCGCGCCTTCCAGACCACGGTGCCGGACCCCGTGCGCTCGCCGCGGCTCCAGCCGTTCAGCATCGGCCCGACATTGAGCGAGATCGCCGGGATGTTCACGGTCGCGGCGGCCATCAGGCAGGCCGGCATGGTCTTGTCGCAGCCGGTGAGCAGCACCACGCCGTCGAGGGGGTAGCCGTACAGCACCTCGACCAGCGACAGGTAGGCGAGGTTGCGGTCGAGCGCCGCGGTCGGACGCTTGCCGGTCTCCTGGATCGGATGGCAGGGGAACTCGAAGGCGACGCCGCCCGCCGCCGTGATGCCCTCGCGCACGCGCTTGGCCAGCTCCATGTGGTGGCGGTTGCAGGGCGAGAGGTCGGAGCCCGTCTGGGCGATGCCGATCAGGGGCTTGCCCCCCTGCAGCTCCGTCAGGGTCAGGCCGTAGTTCAGGTAGCGCTCGAGGTAGAGCGCGGTCATGCCCGGGTTGTCGGGGTTGTCGAACCACAGGCGCGACCGCAGGCGGCTCGGGTCGATCCGGGGGCGAGGCGTCGAGGCCATGCGGGCTTCCTTCCCTGTCGTCATTCCAAACCATTGCACACGGGCGCGGCGCGAAGGCAACAGCGTCGCTCCGTCGTTGGGCATCACCCGCGCGCGTCGTCGCAGGACCAAAGAATCTTGTCCACGGGTGTCCCCTCCCCGGCGCGAGGGTGCTATGAGGCCCGCGCAATTGTCCCCGGAAGGCCGTCCATGAGCGAGAAGACCACGAACCCGCTGATCCCGATCGCCATCGTCGTGTCGCTGCCCGTGCTGGTCTGCGTCATCCTGCTGCTGACGGATCAAGGCATCGAGCGGTCGCTGTTCTGGGCGGCGGTGAAGATCGGAATCCTCCTCACCGTGATCGGCGGCGCGCTCTCGTTCGTGGCGAGCCGACTCGCGGAGAAGACCGGGCGGTAAGGCCGCCGCGATGCTCACCCCCGTCCCCGCCTTCGCGCGCATCGGCGAGGAGAACGCCTTCGCGGTGCTCGCCCGGGCCACGGCCCTGGCGCAGGCCGGCCGCGACGTCATCAATCTCGGCATCGGCCAGCCCGACATGCCGACGCCGCCCCACGTGGTCGAGGCGGCGGTCAAGGCGCTGCGCGACGGCCATCACGGCTATACGCCGGCCACCGGCATCCTGCCGCTGCGCGAGGCGGTGGCGCGCGATATCCAGCGCCGCCTCGACGTCGGGGTCTCCCCCGAGAGCGTCATGATCGTGCCCGGCGGCAAGGTCACGATGTTCATGGCGATCCTGATGTTCGGCGAGCTGGGGGCGGAGATTCTTTACCCGGACCCGGGCTTCCCGATCTACCGCTCGATGATCGAGTTCACGGGCGCGACCCCGGTGCCGATCCCGATCCGCGAGCAGAACGGCTTCGCCTTCTCGGCCGAGGAGACGCTGGGGCTGATCACCCCGCGCACGCGCCTCGTGATCCTGAACTCGCCGGCCAACCCGACCGGCGGCGTGACGCCCAAGGCCGAGATCGACCGGCTGGTGGCGGGCCTCGCCGCGCACCCGCAGGTCGCGGTGCTGTCGGACGAGATCTACGGCACCATGACCTACGACGGCGAGCGCCACCACACGCTGCTCGCCTATCCGGAGATCCGCGACCGGCTGATCTACCTCGACGGCGCCTCGAAGACCTACGCGATGACCGGCTGGCGCCTCGGCTGGTCGGTCTGGCCGGCGCCCCTGTACGACGCGGCGCGCAAGCTCGCGGTGAACTCCTTCTCCTGCGTGAACGCCGCGACACAATGGGCCGGCATTGCCGCCCTCGACGGCCCGCAGGACGCCGTCGCCGCGATGATGGCCGAGTTCGACCGCCGCCGCCTGCTGGTGGTCGAAGGGCTCAATCGCCTGCCCGGCGTGTCCTGCATCACCCCGAGGGGCGCCTTCTACGCCTTCCCCAACATCGCCGGCACCGGCTGGAAGGCCAAGGCACTTGCCTCCGCGCTCTTGGAGGAGGCGGGCGTCGCCACCATCGGCGGCCCCGATTTCGGCGTGCACGGCGAAGGCTACCTGCGCCTCTCCTACGCCAATTCCGCCGAGAACATCGCCCGTGCGCTGGAGCGGATGGGCGCCTTCCTGGCGGACCGGCGGGCCTGAGGCGGGGCTCCCCTCGCCCAGCCAGGCGCCGAGGGCTTCACCTCCAACCCGCAGCATGAAGCGCGGACAGCACCCCCGCTTCCGTTTGGGCTTGCGGATTCACACTTCGGGTCGTGCACGTTCTCCTCTCCCCGCGTGCGGGGAGAGGGTCTGGGGATCGGAACGATCCCACCCCCCCCTTGTCGGGGGCGAGACGAGGCGGCGCATCGATCCCGCAGGGATCGACCCGAGGGTGAGGGGGCGGT
>NZ_JBKIBX010000025.1:0-86551 GCF_046557895.1 Methylobacterium oryzisoli
GGAGGGCCGACAGGACCCTGTTCGCCGGGTGTACCGGGCGGGCCGGCCTCGCCCGGCCTACCCTGCTCTCCGGCCGGTCCGATCTCGCCGCGAAGGCCCTGCGGCCCGGCCGGACCGATCTCGCCCTTCGGCCCGGGCTGACCGGGAAGGCCTGCCTCGCCGCGCGGACCGGGCGGACCCGCGGGTCCCGGTTCGCCCGGCGAACCGGCAGGACCCGGTTCGCCGGGCGGCCCGACGGGTCCGGGCGGTCCCGGCGGTCCGGCGGCACCGGCCTGCGCGGCGCTCCCGTCCTCGCCTCTCGGTCCCTGGGAGCCTTGCGGGCCCGGCGCGCCGGCGGGTCCCTGCTGTCCGCACTCGCCGATCACCGCACTGCGCTCCTGGCGCCGCGTGCGCAGGGTCACGATGCAGGTGGCCGGGTGATAGACGATGCGGAACTCGAACTGGCCCCGGCCATCCGTCTTGGCCGAGAAGCGCTCGTCCAGGCTGATCTCGGTGTTCGGCTCGTCGACCGAGCCGAGCACCCAGAGTTCGCCCGCCGCGATCTTCGCCGCCAGGATCTGGATCTCCGCGCGGGCCGGGTGCACCGCGAAACAGGCCGGCGCGGCCGCGACCAGCAGAAGCCGCTTGAACATCCAACCCGTCCCGACCGGCGCACTCCTG
Source organism: Methylobacterium oryzisoli (assembly GCF_046557895.1). Classification (NCBI taxonomy): domain Bacteria; kingdom Pseudomonadati; phylum Pseudomonadota; class Alphaproteobacteria; order Hyphomicrobiales; family Methylobacteriaceae; genus Methylobacterium; species Methylobacterium oryzisoli. The sequence goes on from NZ_JBKIBX010000025.1 coordinate 661, forward strand.
CGGGCGTCGTCGTCACAACTTGAACAGTTTCGTGCCGCCAGGGAAGCCGGCCGGCCCGGCCACCAACAGCGCAATGCAGCGCACGGCCACCCCTGAGGCCCGGGAAGACTGCACGCACGACCATCGATCGACGGTCTGCCTTCTCCGCACGGTCGTGAGGGCCGCCTGATCGCGGTGGGGCGTGGGGCGACCGGCAGACTTGGCCGTCAAGTGGACCGGCCGGCGCCTTTCGACCAGACGAACCCCGCTTGTTCGGAGGGATTGGACAAATCGAAATCCGAATCTGTTCATTGTGCGCCACACAAAACGGACGGCAGTAGCGAAACATTAGAGTGTCGGCGCGAGACTGCGGCCTCCACAGTTAGGCAGGGATGGCGCATGTCCATCAGGACACGCATTTTCGGCGGCTTCGGCCTGAGTCTCTTGATGACCCTCGCGGTCGCCCTGGTGGCGTGGCAGAGCCTCACGGGCTTCGCCCGCCGGGTCGATGCCGCCAACGGGGCGCAGATCCTCGCGGGCGAGATCGGCGAGTTGGCCCTCGCCGCCGATCGCGCCCTCAAGAGCGACGACGGCCGGCACGACGCCGCGCTCGGCCGCACCGTCGGTCAGGTGCGCGCCACCGCCCGCAGCGTCGCCGCGCGGCTCACGAGCGATGCCGGCGCGGCCGGCATGGACGGGTCCCTGTCGGCCTTCGAGGAGGCGGTCGGGGCCTATGGCCGCCAGAAGGCCGAAAAACACGCCCTGCAGGAGAAGCACACCGTGCTGCTCGACGAGTTGCGGGCCGCCGCCGCCGCGATCGGAGCCGCGCAGGAGCGCGGGCTCGCCGAGGCCGGGCAGGCGCTGGAGCGCGGCCTCGCGGACCAGAAGTCGGCCGGCAGCACCGGCGTCCTCGTGTCCTTCGCCATGCGCTCGGCCCTGGAGCTGCGGGCGCTGCAATACGGCCTGATGTCCGACCGCGCCGGCGTGACCCGGGCGCAGTTCGATGCCAAGGCCTCCTCGGTCGGCGTGCTGATCCGGCGGCTCGGCGCCATGACGAGCGACCTCGACGTCGCCCAGGCCGCGGGCGGATTGCTCGACCGCTACCGCGAGGCGGTGGAGGCCGCGGTGGCGGACGGCGCGGGCGGCGTCTCGGCCGAGCGCCTCGCCGAGATCACGGCCCTGTTCGACGAACTCGTCCAGACGCTGCGCAAGGTCGAGCAGGCGCAGAACAACGTGCAGTCGGGCGCACAGGTGAGGCTGCGCGAGCAGCAGGATCGCCTCGGCTACGGCATGGCGCTGCTCGCCGCGAGCCACCGGGCGATCGATGCGGTGCGCGACGCGCAGGCGCTCGAACTGCGCTTGATCGCGGGCCGCGACGACGCGGCGGCGCCCGCGCTCGATGCGGCGGCGGGCGTGCTGCTCGAACAGGCCCGGGCGATCCTCTACGGCGTGAGCGACGAGGCGACCCAGGCGTCGCTGCGCGATCTGACCGCCAAGGTGCAGGTCTTCCGGGAGAGCATCCCGGCGATCGTCGCGGCCAACGCCGCGCAGGCCCGCATCCTGACGGACCTCGACGGGCGCATCGCCGCCCTGGTCAGCGAGGCGCGCCGCATCGGCGCGGACGAACTCCAGCACCTCGCCGCCGAGCGGAACCGGGCCATCCTGCTGCTGCTGGCCGGGGTCGCCCTCGCGGGTGCCTTCGGGGCGCTGCTCGCCCTGCTGATCGGGCGCGGCGTCGCCGGGCCGGTGGTGGCGCTGGCCGATGCCATGCGCGCCCTGGCGGGCGGGCACCTCGGCACCGCGGTCCCGGCCCAGGGACGGCGGGACGAGATCGGCGTCATGGCGAAGGCGGTCGAGGTCTTCCGCACCGCCCTGGTCGCCAAGGCACAGGCGGACGAGGCTGCGGCAGGCGAGGCCGCCGTCAAGGCGCAGCGCGCGGAGCGCCTCGCCGCCGTCACCAACGCCTTCGAGGCCAAGGTCGTGTCGCTGACCGAGAACCTGGGCCGCGCGGCCCACGGCATGAAGGAGGCCGCCCGGACCATGACGGCGGCGGCCGAGACGACGAACGGCCGCTCCGTCGAGGTGGCGGGCGCCGCCGCCCAGACCCTGTCGAACGTGCAGACGGTGGCCGCGGCGAGCGAGGAACTGTCCGTGTCGATCGGCGGCCTCTCGGGCCAGGTGGCCCAATCCTCCGACATCGCCCGCAGCGCCGTGCAGCAGGCGCGCCGGACCGACGAGGCGGTGCAGCGGCTGACCCAGTCCGCCGGGCAGATCAGCGACATCGTGGCGCTGATCAACGCCATCGCGGGCCAGACGAACCTGCTCGCGCTCAACGCCACCATCGAGGCGGCGCGGGCCGGCGAGGCGGGGCGCGGCTTCGCGGTGGTCGCCACCGAGGTCAAGGAACTCGCCGGCCAGACCGCGCGGGCGACCGAGGGCATCGCGCAGCAGATCCGGGAGATCCAAGAAACCACCGGCCGCGTCGCCGAGGCGATCGGCGAGATCTCGGGCACCATCGCGCAGATGGCGGGCATCACGGACGGCATCGCGCTGGCGATCGACCAGCAGGGCGCGGCCACGCAGGAGATCGCCCGCAACGTCCAGCACGCCGCCGCCGGCACCCAGACGGTGACCGCCGGCATCGGCGACGTGCAGCGCGAGGCCGACAGCACCGGCGCCACCGCCGCCCTCGTCCTCGACGCCGCCGACCGCCTCGGCGACACCGCCGCGGATCTGGAGCAGCAGGTCGCGGAGTTCCTGGCCGGCGTGAAGGCGGCCTGAGGCGGCGGGTTCGATTCGGCGAGAGACCGATGAGGGCCGCGTCTCGGAAGAGGCGCGGCCCTTCGGTGGTTCCGGCTCGGCTCAGGCCATAGGATGAGCAGGCGATCGTCGTGAATAGGCCGTGCATCATCCAGCGTGGGGAACCCTTCTCCCGTGCGGGAGAAGGGCATGGGGATCGAAGATCCCGTGCGGGATCTTCGATCCCCTACCCCTCTCCCGCTCGGGAGAGGGGATCCCGCGCTCGTCCATCGACGGGTTGCCGCGGAGACGGCATCTCAGAGTCCCCGCAGCCGCCCGCCCCGTCACGCCACCTTGCGCGGCACGAGGCGTTCGCCGCTCAGGGCCTCGCGCGCGCCGGACAGGCCGGCCTCGCTGTACTCGGCATCCTCGTTGACGCCCCAGACGTCGTAGAGGCGCCGGCCCGCCAGGATGTTCCGCACGGTGAGCATCGCGGTCATCATGGCGTGGTCCTGGTTGTTGTACTTGTGCATCCCGTTGCGGCCGACGAGGTGCAGGTTCGGGCAGTGCAGGTCGAGGTCGCGCCGGATCGTGGCCACGGTCTCGCGGTAGGTCTCGTCGTAGACCGGGTAGGCCTTGGGCTGGCGCACCACGCAGGCATCGACCACGTCCTCGGGACGGATCAGTCCGATCTGGGCGATCTCGCGCTTGGCGAGATCCACGAGGTCGGCATCCGGCGCGGTCCACAGCCCGTCGCCCTCGAAGCAGAAATACTCCAGGCCGAGGCAGGTGAAGCCTGAGTCCGGTACCATCTCGGGCGACCACGAGCGAAAATTCTGCACCCGGCCGACCTTCACGCTGGGGTCGTGGATGTAGATCCAGTTGTCGGGAAAATCCTCGGCCCCGCGGGCGATCAGCGCCACCGTGATGAAGTCCCGATAGCCGAGCGCGCGGGCGTGGAAGGTGCTGAGCGGCGCGGGGCGGATCGCACCGACGAGCTCTTGGAGCGGGGCGGACGAGATCACGTGACGGGCCGTGACGGTCTCGTGGCGGCCATCGCCGCTTCGGGCGCGCACGGTCCAGAGGCCGGTGGCGCGGTCGTAGGTCAGGCCGTCGACGCCGCGGTCGAGCAGCACCTGCCCGCCGTTGCGGCGCACCGCCGCCGCGGCGGCCTCCCACATCATGCCGGGGCCGCGGCGCGGGTAGCGGAAGGACTCGATCAGCGTCTTGATCACCGGCTCGCCCGGCCGGGCCTTCGCCTTCAGGCGCAGCGAGCGGGCGAGCGCGTCGCGGATCGCCGCGCCGAGATCGAGCCCCTTGATCCGCTGCGCCGCCCAATCAGCCGAGATCGCGTCGCAGGACATGCCCCACACCTTCTCGGTGTAGGTCTTGAAGAAGATCGAGAAGAGCCGCTCGCCGAACTGGTTGCGCACCCACTCGTGGAAGCTCTTGGGCTCGGGGATCGGCTTGGCGCGGGCGTACAGGTAGGAGGCGACGCAGGCCGCGCTCTGCAGCAGGCCGAGGTTGCGCAGCGCCTCGAACGCCTTGAGCGGGTAGGCGTAGTAGCGGCCCTTGTAGTAGATCCGCGACAGGCGCGGACGCTCGATGAAATCGTCGGGCAGGATCTCGTCCCAGAGGTCCACCACCTCCTTCGACTTCGAGAAGAAGCGGTGGCCGCCGATGTCGAACAGGAAGCCGTTGTGCTCCACGGTCCGGCTGATGCCGCCGACCCGCACCGGATCGCGCTCCAGCACCACGACGTCGCGCCCCTCCTTGGCGAGGAGGTAGGCGGCGGTCAGGCCGGCGGGGCCGGCGCCGATCACCAGCGTCTCGGTGTGAAGGCTCATCGCGACAAAAGCTCCGGGGCGACGGACGCCGCCGGGGCCGATCCTAGGGTCGGGAGGGTAAAGAAGGCCTCACCATGGCGGCGGGTGCGCCGCACTCCGCTAACCGTGGGGTAAGGCCGGCATGCGACGCCTGGGCGTCAGCCCCCGGGACCGTCATGATCGCCGCCTTCCAGGCACTCGTCCGTCCGAACCCCGCCGCACGCCCGCTCCTCGACAACCCGATCGTGCTCTGGGGCCTCGTCCTCGCCGGGATCGGCGGGCTCTACGGGCAGGCGGCCATTCTCGACGTCGTCCGCACCCTGCGCCTGCCCGACACCGACGACGCCATGCGCCTCGTGCAGGTGCGCGACCTCCTGGCCGGACAGGGCTGGTTCGACGTCGCCCAGCACCGGCTCCCGCCGGAGGGCGCCTCCATGCACTGGTCGCGCCTCGTGGACCTGCCCATCGCGGCCCTCATCCTGCTGCTGCGGCCCCTGGCCGGCGCCCGTGCCGAGGCGATCGCCGCCGCCCTCTGGCCCGCCCTGGCCTTCGGCCTCTACGCGGTGATCCTCTATCGCGGCGTCCGCGACCTGTTCGGGCGCCGCGACGCCCTGCTCGCGGTCTTTGCCGCCACGCAGACGGTGCTGATCGGCGCCCTGTTCGCGCCGGGCCGCGTCGACCACCACAGCCTGCAGATCTGCGCGGTGCTCGGCATGGCGCTGTGCCTGATGCGGACGCGGCACGGCCTGCGCGAGGGATTGGCCGCGGGTGCGCTCTCCGCCCTGTCCCTGGCGATCGGACTCGAAGCCCTGCCGTTCATCGCGGCGGCCGGGCTGGTCGCGGCCGGGGCCTGGATCGTCGCGGGCGAGCCCACGCGCCGCCTCTTCGCCGGGTTCGGGCTCGCCCTCGGGATCGGCGCGCCCGCGCTGTTCGCGCTCCAGACCGCGCCGGGTGCCTGGGGCGCCACGGCCTGCGACGCGCTCTCGCCGCCCTGGCTGTGGCTCTGCGCGGCGGGCGGCCTCACCGGGGCGGCCTCCCTGCTCGGGGCGCGCCTGTCCGGCCCGGGCCGGCTCGCGCTCGCGGCCGGCGGGGGCGCGCTGGCCGTCGCCGGGTTCGTGCTGATCGCGCCGTCCTGCCTCGCCGGCCCGTTCCCCGACATGCCGGATCTGGTGCGCCGGGAATGGCTGGGACGGGTCCACGAGATGCGGCCGGTCTGGACGCTGCTGCGGGAGCAGCCGGCCTTGCTGATGGGCACCTTCCTGCCGGCCCTCGTGGCGGCGGTCGCGGCCCTCGTCCTGGCGGTCGCGGACGCGGAGCGGCGCCGGGCCTGGGGCCTTGCGGGCGGCTTTCTCTGCGTCGGCCTCGCGGTAGCGGTGCTGCAGTTCCGCGGCCTCTACGTGACCACGGCCTTCGTGCCCCTGGTGGCCGGCCCGCTGCTCGGCCGGGCCGTGGCGCTGCTGCGCGAGCCGGGGACGACCACGCGGCGCCAAGGCCTCGCCCTGCTGGCCGGGCTCGCTACCCTCGGCAAGGTCTGGCTGATCCTCGCCACCCTGGCGGTTCGCGCCGATCCGGAGGCGTCCGGTCCCTCGGACGGGTGGTCCTCCTGCACCGCGGGGCCGGCGATGGCGGACCTCGCCGCGCTGCCCCCCGGCACGGTGCTGGCGCCAGTCGATCTCGGCCCGAGCCTGCTCCTCAACACGCCGCACCGGGTCGTGGCGGCGCCCTATCACCGCAACATCGTGGGAATCCAGGCTGGGATCGAGGCGTTCGGCAGCGAGGAGAGCCTGCGCGGGGTGGCCGCGGCGCGCGGTGCGGACTACATCGTGCTCTGCCGGGCGCCCGGTGGCCGCTCCCCGGACGGTCCGGTCGCCCGGGGGCTCCTCGATGGTGCCCTCGTCCCGTCCTGGCTCGAACCGGTTCCCGTGCAGACGATGCTCCCGCAGACGAGCGGCCTGAGGGTGTGGCGGGTGCAGCCCGGCCGATGAGGCGGTGGGCGGCCGGCGCGGGGCTGGCGCTCGGTCTTCTTGCGCTCGGTCTTGCGCTCGTGGGGGCGATCGTGGTGGGACGCGCAGACGAGCCGGGCGGGATCGACGACGTGTGGGTGCGGCTCTTCGGACCGCCGGACCTCGGGCCGGTAGACTTCGCGACGCTGCGGCGGCGGCGCTCCCCCAACGACGCCCTCGCCTGCCCGACCGACATCTGCCCGCACGCGCCGGCCGATTTCGTGCCGCCGGTCTACCCCGTGCCGGGCGCCCGCCTGCGCGAGATCGTGCGGGAGGTGGCGGAAGGCGAGCCGCGCACCGAACTCGTCTTCAGCGACCGCTGGGGCGAGCAGGACCGCTACGTGGCGCGGTCCCGGCTGATGCGGTTTCCCGACACGATCACCGCCGAGATCATCGGACGCGGCGAGGGCGCCGCCTCGGTCGCCCTCTACTCCCGCAGCCAGATCGGCTACGGCGACCTCGGGGTGAACAGGGCGCGGCTGGCGCGCTGGCTCGCCGGGATCGAGGCACGGGCACGATGAGAGTGGCGAGACCCGATCACGCGCGCTTCAGGCCGAGCCAAGCGCCGCGGCTCGCGCCCCTGCCGCGCGATCCGGACGTGGTGGTGGTGGGGGCGGGCGCGGCCGGCATCGCGGCGGCGCGCCGCCTCCTCGCCCGCGGCCTCGCGGTGGCGGTGGTGGAGGCGCGCGATCGCGTCGGCGGGCGGACCGTCACCACGCTGCTGCGCGGCCACCCGGTCGATCTCGGCGCGCACTGGCTGCATGCCGGGCCGATCAACCCGCTGGTGCGCCTCGGGCTTGCCCGCGGCGAGCCCCTGCGCCGGGCCGCGCAGGAGAGCCACCTGATGGTCGGGCGCCGCCGCGGGCGGCCCGACGAGGAAGCCGCCTACGGCCGCGCCTTCGCGGTGGCCGACCGGGCGATGACCGGGAAGGCCGGCAGCGGGCCGGACCGGCCGGCCGCCGCCGCCCTGCCGCCCGGCCTCGGGCCGTGGGGGAGACGAGTCGCGCTCGTGCACGGCCTCGTCTCGGGGCGGCCGCTCACGGAGGTGAGCCTGCACGACTTCCCGAGCATGGAGTACGGCGACAACTACTTCATCGCGGGCGGCTACGGAGCCTTTCTGGCGCGCCTCGCCCAGGGGCTGCCGATCGCGCTGTCCGCCCCCGTGCGCTCGATCGCGTGGGCGGAGGCCGGCGTCGCGGTGGAGGCCGAGGGGCTCGGCCGCCTGCGGGCGCGGGCGGCGCTCGTCACCGTGCCGGTGATGGTGCTGCAGGACGAGACGGCGATCCGCTTCTCCCCTGCCCTGCCGGCGGCGACGCGCGCGGCGATCGACGGCTTCACCCGCGGCCTCTACGAGCACGTGGTGCTGCACTGGCCCTCCGCACCCTTCCGCGGGCGCGACCGGCTCGCCGGCCTCACGGGCGGGGGGCTGCAGCCGCCGGGGCTGCTCACGCGCGTCGACGACACCCCGTTCCACTTCTTCGAACTCGATGCACCGCTGAGCGCGCGGCTCGACGCGGCCGGCGCCGGGCCGGACGGGGCGCGCCGCCTCGCCCGGGCGATCCTCGCCGAGCATGTGGGGACGGGCCGCCTCGCCGACCTCGCGGTGCCGGCGGTGAGCGAGTGGCGGCACGATCCCTGGTCGCGCGGCTCCTGGGCGGTGGTGCCGCCGGGCCATGCGCCCGCGCGCGACGCCCTCAAGGCATCGGTGGCGGACCGGATCTGGTTCGCCGGGGAGGCGCTGTCGCGCCTGCAATGGGGCACCGCGGGGGGCGCCTACGACGAGGGCGAGCGCGCGGCCGACGCCATCGCCGACGGGCTGGCCGCGCCGCGTTGAGCGATGATCAGCCCTGGAGCCGGTCGAGGTGCTGGCGGATATGCGCCGCCTCGGCGGCCGTGCCGGCGAGCGCGATCGCCTGGTCGAAGGCAATGCGGGCCTCGTCGGGCCGTCCGAGCTGGGTGAGCAGCGCGCCCTTCACCCCGAAGAAGTGGAAGTAGCCCGAGAGGCGTGGCGCCAGGGGCTCGATCAGGGCGAGCGCCTCGGCCGGCCCGCGCAGCTTCGCCACCGCGACCGCCCGGTTGAGGGTGACGACGGGCGAGCCCTGCATGATCTCCAGCGTGGCGTAGAGCCGGTCGATCTGCGCCCAGTCGGTCTCCGCGGCCGCTCGGGCGCGGGCGTGCAGGGCCGCGATCGCCGCCTGGACCTGATAGGGGCCGGGGCTGCGGTGGCGCATCGCCTTGTCGAGGAGTGCCAGCCCTTCGGCGATCATCCGCCCGTCCCAGAGCCGCCTGTCCTGCTCGTCGAGGAGCACGACGCTGCCGTCGGGCGCGAAGCGCGCCGCCGCGCGGGCGTGCTGGAGCAGCATCAGCGCCACGAGGCCCATGATCTCGGGCTCGGCCGGGAAGAGGCGCAGCAGCAGGCGCCCGAGGCGGATCGCCTCGTCGCAGAGCGGTGCCCGCGCCGGGCTGGTGTCGCGGTCGGCCGAATACCCCTCGTTGAAGACGAGGTAGAGCATGGCGGCGACGGCCGCGAGTCGCTCGGCCCGCTCGGCCGGCCCCGGCGCTTCGAAGGGCACCCGCGCCTGGGCCACCCTGGCCTTGGCGCGGGTGATGCGCTGCTCCATCGCGCTCTCGCCGATCAGGAAGGCGCGGGCGATCCGGCGCAGGCTGAGCCCCGAGACGATGCGCAACGCCAGCGCGATCTGCTGCGTCGCCGGCAGGTCGGGATGGCAGCAGATGAACAGGAGGCGCAGGATGTCGTCGCGGTAGTGCGACTCGTCGAGCCGCTCGGCGAGTGCGGCTTCCGCATCGTCGAGGTCGGACAGATTTTCCTCGGGGGGCAGCGGGGTCTCGCGCCGGCTGCGGCGGCCGGCATCGAGCGCGACGTTGCGCCCGACCAGGATCAGCCACGCCGCCGGGTCCCGCGGCGGTCCCTGCCGAGGCCAGTGCGTGAGCGCCCGCAGGCTCGCCTCCTGAAAGGCCTCCTCGGCGGTATCGAGGTCGCGGAAGTAGCGCAGCAGCGCTCCCACGGCCCGCGGCCGGGCGCCGGCCAGCGCCGCGTGCATCCAGTCGAGGTCGGTCACGGTGTGTCGCCCCCGGGCTGGAAGTAGGCGATCGGCCGGATCTCGTAGGCGCCGCCCGGATTCGCGCGGCCGAGGTCGCGGGCGGTGTCGAGGGCCTGCTCCAGATCCTCGCACTCGACCACGTAGAAGCCGAGCAGCTGCTCCTTCGTCTCGGCGAAGGGCCCGTCGAGGACGAGGCCGGGCTCGCGGTCCTTGCGCAGCGTCGTGGCGGCGGTGGTGGGCAGCAGGCGCGCCACCGGGCCGAGCCGACCGTCGCGGGCGAGCCGCTCCTGCACGACCGCGAGCTTTTCCATCACGGCCGCGTCCTCCTCCCGGCTCCAGGATCCGACGACCTCTTCCGCGTGGTAGCACAGGATGGCGTAGAGCATGCGGGTCCCTCCCTCGTCGGACACGACGTCCGGAAGCCGGCGCAGCCGACAGGCGAGAGGTGAAAAAACTGTGGCGGAGCGGGCTAATCCCGATTCGCCAGCGCCGCCCGGATCGCCGCGCGCACGGGTTCGGGCGCCTCGAAGGGCAGGAAATGCGTCGTGCCCGGCAGCGTCTCCACCCGGATCAGGGGCGGGCGGTCCTCCGTCAAGCCGCAGGTGCTGCCCCGCTCCGCGCGCAGGATCGTGGCCGGCCGGGCGAGGCGGCGCAGCGCCCCCCAGCTGTCGTGGCCCTGCGCGAGGTAGTTCGACGCCTCCCAGTCGCCCGTGCAGGCGAGCGCCACGCTGCCGTCCGGCCGCTCGCGGAACCCGTCCGCCACGTAGTCGGCGAGCGGCGCCTCCGGCCAGGTGCGGAAGGCGCCGCGCCCGCGATAGGCCGCGAGGGCCGCCTCGCGGGACGGGAAGACCGCGCGCCGCTTGAGCGCCCCCTGGGCCAGCGGCGAGTGGTGCCGGTAGAGACGGGCGAGGAGCGGGATGCGGGCGGCGAGCGCGGTGCGCCGGGGCAGGATGACCGGATCGAGCAGGACGAGGTTGCGCACGCGGTCGGGCCGGCGCGCCGTGGCGAGAAGCGCGGCCGTGCCGCCCATCGAGTGGCCGACCAGGGTGAGCGGCGGGCCGTCGAGGCGGTCGAGCACCGCGACCAGATCGGCCGCGACGTCGCTCCAGCTCCGGCGGCCCCGCGGCTCGGCCGGCAGCGTGGTGCCGCCGTGCCCGCGCTGGTCGTAGGCGATCAGGCGGTGATCGAGGCCGAGCGGTTCCAGCAGCGTGCGGTAGGTCCGCGCGTTGAAGCCGTTGGCGTGCAGCACCAGGGCGTCCGCGGGTCTTTCCGCCGGTCCGAAGGCCAGGGCGGCCACGCGGCCGCCGGGCAGGTCGATGGTCTCGCGGGTCCAGGTCCGGTTGTCCGCGAGGGGACTGGCCTTAGGCTGCATGGAGGTGCCTTTTGGGCCGGGCCGCCCAGGTGCCGACGGCGCCCGCCGCCAGGATGAGCGCCGTGGCGAGAAACACCGAGCGCATGCCGAAATGCCCGCCCGCGAACCCGCCGAGCAGCGGCCCGAGGACCTGCCCGGCATATTGCGACGAGGTCGAGTAGCCGAGCATGGTGCCGGCCACCCGGTCGGGGACGCTGTGGCGGATGACGCTGGCGATGCAGGGCAGGAGCCCGCCGAGCGCCAGCCCCATCAGGAAGCGCAGGGCCACGAGCTGCCAGTCGGCGACCACCAGCGCCTGCGGCACGAGGAGCAGCGCCGAGACGGCGAGACTGCCGGTGATGACCGGCCACGCGCCGATGCGGTCGGCGAGCCGCCCGAGCCGCGGCGCGGACAGGATGCTGCCGAGCGCGGTGGCCGACATCGCGAGGCCCGCCACCAGGGTGACCCGCGCGGGATCGCTCACCAGTTCCGCCACGTAGACCGTGATGATCGGCTCGATCGACATCACGGCGAGCATCAGCAGGAGCCCGGTCGCCAGCATGGCGAGCGCCGGCCCCTTGTCGGGCACCTGCGCCCAGCCGCCGGCGGCCTGGCGCGCCTCGCGGGGCGGACGCGGCGCCTCGCGGATCAGCGCCAGGGTGGCCAGGAAGGCGCCGAAGATCACCGCGCCCGCGGCGAAGAAGGTCGCCCGGATGCCGATGAGCGGCGGCATCACGCCGCCGACCAGGGGACCGACGAGGTTGCCCGCCATGATGCCCGCCGAGAGCACGCCGAGCGCCCAGGCGGAGCGGTCCTTCGGCGTCTGGGTGGCGACGAGCACCATCGAGCCCGAGGCGTAGCCGCCGAGCAGCCCCGCCAGCAGCCGCAGGCCGACGAGCTGCCAGACGTCCTGCGCGAGGCCGATCAGCGACATCGCCACCGCCATGCCGAGGCTCGCGCGCACCAGCATCAGCTTGCGCCCGTAGCGGTCGGCGAGCCGCCCCCAGAGCGGCGCCACCAGCGCGGCGGAGAAGAACGTCGCCCCGAAGGCGATGCCGGACCATTGCACGATCGCGGCCTCGTCGGCCACGCCGAGGTCCCGCACGTAGAGCGGCAGGAACGGCAGCAGCAGCGTCATCGCCACGATGGTGGTGAAGGAGCCGAACACGCAGACGACGAGGTTGCGCCGCCAGTGCGTCTCCGCCGCCATGCCCTCGGTCATGCCGCTCCTCCCCGGCCCGGTGTAGCGCGCCCCGGCCGGCCGGCGAAGCCGCCGGCAGGCGCGCGCGGCATGTGCGCGGGGCATGGCGGGGGCCATGGGTAGAGGGCGAAACCGGTCTCTACCAGGGCGCGGGGAACCCCTCTCCCGCACGGGCTTGCGGCTTCACACATCGCCGAATGAGGCGCGGGATCTCCTCTCCCCGCGTGCGGGGAGAGGGCTGCTTGCACCTTGTCGTGCAAGCAGCGAGCCCGTGTTGGCCCGATAGGGCCAACCGCGAGGGTGAGGGGGCGGTGCCGGATAAGGCTCTTCCGGAAGCGCCCCCTCACCTTCGGCTGCCGCCTCGCTCTGCCGACGACGAGGTCGGGTGGGATCTTCGATCCCCGAGCCCTCTCCCCGCACGCGGGGAGAGGAGACCGCGCACGACCCGACGTGTGAAGCCGCAAGCCCATGCGGGAGAGGGGTTCCCGCGCTCTTCCATGAGAGAGTGGTGGGCATCCGGGCACCGCGACGAACCAACCCTGCCGACCGCCCTCCCCTGTTGCCGGCCCGCAGCGCTGGCCGGGCAAGCGTGTCGCGCGGACCCGACAACTCTTGCGCCGGGCGCGCCGCCGGTCCCAGGGTGCGCCGCATGGGCCTCGCGATTCAGCTCCGCCGCGCCCGGCGCGCCGCGGCGCTCGCCGGCCTCCTCGTCGTCCTGTCGGGCGCGGGCGCGCTCGCGCAGAGCGTGACGGTCGATCTCGGGCCGAGCGGCGGTGTCACCGAGCGGGCGCTGCAGCTCGTCGCGCTCATCACCGTGCTGGCGCTGGCCCCCTCCGTGCTGGTGATGGCCACCTCCTTCACCCGCATCGTGGTGGTGCTGTCGATCCTGCGCTCGGCCCTGGGCACCCAGACCGCGCCGCCCAACGCCGTGATCGTGAGCCTCGCGCTCTTCCTCACCGCCTTCGTGATGGCGCCGACCGCCCGGGAGGCCTACCGGACCGGCATCGAGCCCCTGGTGGCCGGCCAGATCACCCAGGCGCAGGGCTTCGAGCGGGCGACCGCGCCCTTCAAGACCTTCATGCTGCGCACCGTGCGCGAGAAGGACCTCCAGCTCTTCCTCGACCTGTCGAACGCGCCGCGCCCCGCCACCCCGGAGGCGGTCGGCCTGGAGATCCTGACCCCGGCCTTCATGATCTCGGAGTTGCGCCGGGCCTTCGAGATCGGCTTCCTGCTGTTCATCCCGTTCCTGATCATCGACCTCGTGGTGGCCTCGATCCTGATGTCGGTCGGCATGATGATGATGCCGCCGGCAACCGTCGCGCTGCCCTTCAAGCTGATCTTCTTCGTCCTCGTCGACGGCTGGACGCTGGTGGCGGGCTCGCTGGTGCAGAGCTACGGCAGCTGAACCCCCTCACCCGGGCGGGGGGCTGGCGCCGGCACTGGCGTTGGTGCCAGGGGGTGCCTCCGCGCGGGCCGCCGGGCGCGGCGGCACCGCGCTCTCCGGGTAGCGTGCGCGGAACGCACTCAGGAAGGCGGTGAGCGTCTCGGCGCTGATCGCCCGGCCGGCGAGGTCGCGGAAGGCGGCCGACGCGGTGGCGCCCGGCGCGGAGAGGATGCCGAAGGCCCGCGCATCGGCGCTCTCGGCCATCTTCGGCATCATCTTGGTGCGCAGCCGGTCGAGGCTCAGGGTCTCGTCCGCGAGCGCGTAGGCGATGGCCGCCCGCATCACGTCGGCGCGCTCGGCATCCGCGAGCGGCCCCGTCTCGCGCCAGCGTGCGCCGACCAGCGCCTCGTGCGCCTCCCCGGCCTCGCGCCACCGCCGCGCGCCCCAAAGAATGTCGGCGCGCAGACGCGCGGCGTCCGGCCCCTCCATGCCGTCGAGGAGTTCGAGGGCGAGGTCGGTGCGCGACAGGTCGGAGAGCGCGCGCGCTTCGAGCAGCATGCGGGCGTCGCGGATGCGCGCGGGCAGTTCGGGCAGGCGCGTCGCGTGCAGCGCTTGCAGCGCCTGAAGCGGGCGCTCGTCCATCAGCCGGATCGCGGCGAGCCGGGCCGCCACGCTCGCGCGGGCCGCGCCGGTGAGGCGCTTGTCGACCTGATGCTGGAGGAGGTCGCCCGCGGCGTCGAGCAGGTCGAGGCCGACCAGCCGGTCGGCCAGACCCCGCACGATCTCGTCGCCCTGCCGGTCGACCGGCGTGAACTCCTTGAAGTCGAAATACAGGGCCAGGGCCTCGACCCGCCCGAGGCTCGCGCCCTTGTCGGTGAGGAAGAGGTCGGCGAACAGCCCGACCATCTCGGGGTGGAGCGAGCGGGTCGCCGCGTGGTCGGGAAACAGGCGGTTGGCCTTGCGCGCCGTCGCGAAGGCGTCGCGCCAGCGCCCGGCCTCGGCGTAGAGGTGGCTCAAGCGTGCGAGCGTGTCGGCCTCGATGTCCCCGCCGTGCCATGCCACCGAGAGGTGCTCCAGCCGGTCGAGCGCCTCCGCCCGCGCGAGCGTGCCGGCGCCGCGGCCGAGATCGACGAGGCGCAGGGCCGCCTCGGCCGCCACCGGGCGCTCGCCCGCATCCGCGAGACGCTGGTACTCGCGCCGCGCCGTGCCGGCCTCGCCCAGCGCCTCGGCCAAGCGGGCCTGCAGGAGCGCGACCTGATCGCGCGTCAGCGCCGAATCGGTGATCGGGCCTGCGGCCGTCAGCACCTGCTGCGCGGTGGTGAGGTCGCGGGCGTCGAGCGCCACGTCGGCGGCGGCCAGCAGCAGCGGCAGCTGCAGATCCTCCGGATAGGCCTCGATCACCGGCATCCCGGCCTTGAAGGCCGCGAGCGCCAGCGGGCCGGCGCCGGGACGGCTGCGGGCGTCGAGCACCGCCCGCCACAGCCGCGCCTCCGGATCCTGCCCGAGCTTGGTGTCGCCGCCGAGGGACGCGGCCGCCTGGGCGTCGCGCCGCAGCCGCACCGCGGCGATCGCCGACAGGATGCGCGTCGACCGCTCCACCGCGGTCACCGCATCCTCCTTGGCGGCGAAGGCCAGCACCGTGGCGGCCTCCGCGTCGAAGCCGTTGGCCAGGAGCACGCGGGCGAGGTCGATCCGCGCGGCCGAGCGGCCGGGCCGGTCGGCCCTGGCGACCGCGTCCTGCGCGCTGCGGATCCGCGCGCGGACGTCTCCGCGGCGATCCTCGCGCCAGCGCTCGGGCTGCACCACGAGGCTCGTCGCCACGGGCGGCGGGATCTCGGCCCCGTCGACCGGCACCGGGCTCACGGCGACGCCGCCCGACCGCGAGATCACGACCGAGGCGAGGCCGGGGCGCACCACGAGGTCGTCGGCGAGCGCCAGCACGGCGACGCCCTGGCGGCTCGCCAGCAGGTCGAAATCCACGAAGCGCCCGCGCTTGGGCACGCCGGCAATCCGCGGGCCCTGCGCCGTCACCACGGCGATGCGCTCGCCGTCGCGGTCGAGCCAGAGCACCTGACCGGGCCGCGCGAGCGGGAGCGCCACCGCCGGCTTGCCGGCCCCGTCCGCGCTCCGCCGCGGCACGAGGAGATCGCCCGCCGGCACGCTGCCGTCGCCGAAGACGAGGGTCCAGCCCTGCCCCTCCCCCGCGGCGAGCTGGGCGAAGAGGCCGCCGTCGAGGGCGAAGCGCAGCACCGTGTGGCCGCTCTCCTGGCGCGGGGCCTCGGCGAGCCGCACCGCGCCGCCCAGCGCCGCGGGATCGAGACGCAGCGGGGCGGTGCCCTCGAAGACCAGGGTGGCGAGACCGCCCCGCTCGAACAGGGCTGCGGCGGGGCGCTGCGGGAAGGGGAAGGCGATCCGCACCGCCTCACCCGCGCGGGTGACCCGCGCCTCGACCGGGCCGGGCGGGTGCGGCGGCGCGGCAGGCGGCGAATCCGTCCGCGCGGGCTCGGGCCGGGCCGGCTCGGCTTTCTCCGGAGCGCGCGGCGGCGTCTCCGCGACGGGAGGCTGCGCGGGTTCGGCCTTGGCGGCGGAGAGCGGCGCGGGCGCGCGGCGGTCCCCGGCCTTCAGGATGTCGAGAGTGTAGCCGTCCTCGTCGCGATAGGCCTCGGCCTCGTGGCCCTCCGCCAGGGTGAGGGCGAAGCGCGCGGCCTCGGGGGTCGCTTCGGCGCTCAGGGCCTCGACGGCGGGCTTGAGGCGGGCGCGCGCCTCGCCGATCTGCACCGCGTAGGAGCCGTCGACCCGCAGCCGCAGGTCGCGGCCCGCGCGCTCCAGCGCCACCTCGGCGCCCGGCGGCACCCGCAGGGTGAAGCGCGTCAGCGTCGGCAGGTGCGCCACCTCCAGGGGCAGCGGCCGGACGGGCTTGGCCGTGCGGGCGGCCTCGCGGCGCAGCCGCGCCTCGGCCTCCTCCGCCCGGCGCGCGAGGTCGGCCACGATCTCCGGCGGCAGCGGCGGGAGCAGGCCGGTCCAAGATTCGGGCAAGAGATCGATGAACACCCGCTCGGCCGCCTCCTGCACGTTCACCCGGTAGGGCTTCTGCAGGGCGAGCCGCAGGCCGGTGCCGTCCGGGTCGCGGCGCACCTGGGCGATGTAGGCGGGCATCTCGGCAGCGAGGCGCTCCCGCAGCAGGCCGGTCGCCGGCTCGCGGAAGGTGACCAGCAGGACGGTGCCCGAGACCTTGGCGGTGACCTTGACGCTCTGGTCGAAGGTGAGCGCGATGCGCCCATAGGCGCGCTGCTCGCGCCCCTCGACCGCGACGAGCTTCGCGGCCGCGGCGCCGACCGTGCCGGACAGGAGCGCCGCGAGCGCGAGGAGGAGCCTCGCCCCTCGCCGGCCTGTGCCTGTCCGCCCCATTCGTCGATCCGTCCCCGCGCGGTGAGGAACCGTCGCACGGGCAGGGCTAACGGGCGCTTAATCCTGACGGAGCGCGGCCGACGTCGCGTCGCCGGCCCAGGATGCCAGGGCATCGCGCGGCGGACGCACCCGACTGAGCATCCGCACCGCATCCGGCAAGAAGAGAAAACCGCACTCTGACGTTGCGTCATGTGCGGTTTCCTTCGACAATGACTCTGTCCGGCGGTGGTTGCCGGATACCACAGAGGAGAGAGAGATGGTCACCATCTCTGTCACTCTGCGGTGGAGGAAATGGCGCCTGATCCTCGCCATGACCTTCTAACCCGCAGGGGCCGGGCGGGGGTCCAAACCTCGCCCGGTTCCCGGTGTCATAGCATTCGGAGCATGGATCGACAACGAGCGCGAGCGACAGGACAGACGAACCGCGTCGCGCCGACCCGATCTCCTTGCGGTCGTGCGTCGTCCCACTGCGTCAGCCGGCGGACCGATGACGAGGCGCGGGGATGCATCTCACTCGGCCGGAACGTGGCCCGATCCGTCCGGCGCCGCGGGCGCAGGGCGACGCCCGCGCCTGAGCGACCGCACGAGGCGGCTGGTGCCGTTCGCGAGGCGGTCCATGTAGATGTAGAGGACGGGCGTGATGTAGAGCGTGAGGAGCTGCGACACGAGCAGCCCGCCCACCACTGCGACGCCGAGGGGCTGGCGCAGCTCGGCGCTGGCGCCGTGCCCGATGGCGATCGGCAGCGTGCCCATCACGGCCGCCGCCGTGGTCATCATGATCGGCCGGAAGCGGAGCGCACAGGCCTCGCGGATCGCCGCGGCGGGCGTCCAGCCCTGCTCGCGCTGGAGCACCAGCGCCACGTCGATCATCATGATGGCGTTCTTCTTCACGATGCCGATCAGCATCAGCACGCCGATGATCGCGATGACCGAGAGATCCATCCCGAAGAGTTCGAGGGCGCCCAGCGCCCCGACCGCCGCCGCCGGTAGCCCGGTGAGGATGGTGAGCGGGTGGATGAAGCTCTCGTACAGGATGCCGAGCACGAGGTAGATCGTCAGCACCGCGGCGGCCAGCAGCAGGCCCTGGTTGGCGAGCGCGTCCTGGAAGACCTGCGCGGTGCCCGCGAAGGTGGCCGTGATGGTGTTGGGCACGCCCAGCGAGGCCTTGATCTGCGCGATGCGGTCGACCGCCTGCCCCAGCGCCACCCCGGGGGGCACGTCGAAGGAGATCGTCACCGCGGGCAGCAGCCCCGCTTGGTTGAGCGAGAGCGGGCCGGGCGTGCGGGTGATCGACGCGAAGGCCGAGAGGGGCACGAGCTTGCCGTTCGACGAGCGCAGGCGCACGTCGTCGAGCCGGTCGGCCGTCCATTGCAGACGCGGGTCGAACTCGGTGATCACCTGGTAGCTGTCGGTCTGCCCGTAGATGGTGGAGATCTGGCGCGTGCCGAAGCCGGTGTAGAGCGTCTGGCGGATCTGGTCGGACGAGATGCCGATGGCCTGCGCCTTGTCGGTGTCGACCGTGATCCGGGCCTGGAGCGCGGCGTTCTGGAGGTCGTTCGTCACCCCCGTGAAGGTGCCGCGGTCCTGCGCCATCGCGTCGGTGATCTTCACCACCCAGCGTTCGAGTTCGGCCCGGTCGAGGCCCTGCACCACGTACTGGTACTGGCTCTTCGACTGGCGCCCGCCGAGGCGCAGGTTCTGGACCGGCGTGATGAAGGCGGCGAGGCCGGGCAACTCGCCGAGCTGCTGGCGCAGTTCCGCGATGGTCTTCTGGAGCGGGGGGCGCTCGCTGCGGTCCTTCAGCTCCACGAAGAAGGCGCCCTGGTTGAGGGTGCCGGTGAAGCCGTTCGAGCCCGCCCGGTTGACCACGTGGGCGACCGCCGGGTGGCGGGCCAGCACCTGCTCGGCCTCCGCCTGGAGGGCGGTCATCGCGTCGAACGAGATGTCCTGGCGCGCCTCGGTGGCGATCTGCAGCTGCCCGATATCCTCGGAGGGGAAAAACCCCTTCGGGATCACCACGAACATGTAGGCGGTGAGCCCCACCGAGACGAGGAAGGACATGAACACCGTGATCTTGTGGCGCAGGCACCAGTCGAGGCCGCGCTCGTAGCCGGCCTGGAGGCGCGCGAAGCCGCGCTCGAACAGGTTCTTCTTCGCGCCGTGGCCGGCCGCCTCCGCGGGCAGCCGGGCGGCGAGCATCGGGGTCAGTGTCAGCGAGATCACCGCCGAGGCCACGATGGCGATCGAGACCACGATCGCGAACTCGTTGAAGATCCGCCCGACCACCCCGCCCATCAGCAGCACGGGGATGAACACCGCGATCAGCGAGATGGTGATCGACAGGATGGTGAAGCCGATCTCGCCCGCGCCCTTGAGCGCCGCCTCGAACGGCTTCATCCCCTCCTCGACGTGCCGGACGATGTTTTCCAGCATCACGATGGCGTCGTCGACCACGAGGCCGACCGCGAGCGTCAGGCCGAGCAGCGAGATGTTGTCGATCGAGAAGCCGAGCAGGTACATCGCCCCGAAGGTCGCGATGATCGAGATCGGCACCGCCACCGAGGGGATCAGCGTCGCGGCGAGCCGCCCCAGGAAGAGGTAGATCACCATCACCACGAGGCCGATGGTGAGGATGAGCGTGAACTGCACGTCGTCCACGGCCTCGCGGATCGAGACCGAGCGGTCGTTGACCACCGCGATCGTGCCGCTCGCCCCGAGCTGCTCCTGGAACTTCGGCAGCATGGCGCGCACGCGGTCCACCACCTCGACGGTGTTGGCGTCGGGCTGGCGCTGCACGGCCAGCACCAGGGCGCGCTTGCCGTCCTTCCATGAGGCGATGCGGGCGTTCTCGACCGAGTCGATCACGCGCGCGACCTCGCCCAGGCGCACCGGGCGGCCGTTGCGCACCGCCACGATGATGTCGCGGAACGCGTCCGCGTTCATCAGCTGGGTGTTGGTCTGGATGGTGAGGTTCTGCCCCCTCCCCTCCACCACGCCGACCGGCGTCGAGGTGTTGGCGTTCGAGATCGCCTGCTGCACCTCGTCGACGCCGATGCCGCGGGCCGCCAGCACGTTGGGGTCGAGCTGCACCCGCACGGCGAACTTTTGGCTGCCGTAGACCAGCACCTGCCCCACGCCCGTGATGGTCGAGAGCGAGGGCGAGATCACCGTCTGCGCGAAGGCGTCGAGGGTCGGCAGCGGGGTGGTGTCGCTCGACACCGCGAGCAGGATGACCGGCGCGTCGGCCGGGTTCAGCTTGCGGAAGCTCGGCGGGATGGTGAGTTCGATCGGCAGCCGCCGCAGGGTCCGGGTGATCGCCGCCTGGATGTCGGCCGCCGCCTGGTCGATGTTGCGCGACAGCTCGAACTCGATCGTGATCGAGGTGAAGCCCTGGTAATTGGTCGCCGAGATCGTGGCGATGGCCGGAACGGTCGAGAATTCCTTGATGAGCGGCGTCGCCACGGAGGCCGCCATCGATTCCGGCGAGGCGCCGGGGAGCTGGGCCGTGACCGAGATGGTCGGGAAGTCGACGGTCGGCAGCGCCGCCACCGGCAGCAGCCGGTAGGCGAAGAGACCCGACAGCGTGAGCGCCAGCGACAGCAGGATCGTGGCGACCGGGCGGCGGATGAAGGGGGCCGAAATATTCACCGTGGCGGCTCCGCTACTCGATCAGGGTGCGGCGCACCTGGGGCCCGGCGGCCTGGGCCTCCGGTGCGCTCGCCTGAGGGCGCTCGGTAACCGGCTGGCCGTGGCGCACCCGGACCTGCCCCTCCACCACCACGCGCTCGCCCGCCGCGACGCCGCGGGTGAGCGCGGTGCTGCCCGCACTCGCGGAGAGCACCTCGACGCTGCGGCGCTCCGCGATCCCGTCCGGCCGCACGACCCAGACGAAGCTGCCGTCCTGGCCGGGCTGCACCGCCACCTGCGGCACCGTCACGGTGTTCGGCCGGCGCCCGAGATCGACCTCGACGCGCACGTACTGGCCGGGCCACAGCCGCTCGTCCTCGTTGGGAAACAGCGCCCAGGCGGTGACGGTGCCGGACGCCTGGTCCACGCTCGAATCCACGAAGGAGAGCCGGCCCGTCGCCAGCACCGTGTCGGTGCCGCTGGCCGAGACCCGCACGGTCGTCGGCTCCTTGCGGGACAGCGCGGCGCGCAGGAGGTCGAGCTCCCGCTCCGGCAGCGAGAAGGTGGCGCGCAGCGGCTTCATCTGCGTGATGGTGACGAGGCCGGTGCCGGTGGATTCGTTGCCCTTCACGAGGTTGCCGGTGGTGACCCGCACGGTGCCGAGCCGGCCGGAGATCGGCGCCCGGATCGTCGTGTAGTCGAGCCGCACCCGATCGGCCTCCAGCGTCGCCTGGGAGGCCGCCACGTTGGCGCTCGCCACCTTCGACTCGGCGGTGGCGATGTCGAACTGCGCCTGCGAGGCGGCGCTGCGCGACAAGAGCTCCGTCACGCGGCGCACGTCGTTCTGGGTCCGGGTCTGGGTTGCTTGGTCGCGGGCGAGCGCGGCCTCGTTGCGGGCGATCTGGGCGCGCAACTCGCGGTCGTCGAGCCGGTAGAGCACGTCGCCCGCCTGCACAGGCTGGCCGTCGCGTGCCAGCTGCTCGGTGATCACCCCGTCGATGCGCGGGCGCACCACCACGGTGGCGATGGGCTCGATCCAGCCGACCGCCGTGCGGGTGATCGGCAGGTCGATGCTGCCCGCCGCGACGGTGCCGACCACCGGGCGCGACAGCACGGCGGGGGCCTTCGGCGGCGCGGGGGCAACGAGCGCGAGCGGCAGGTGCTCGGCGACCGGCGCGGGCAATGCCGCGCGGACCTCCGCCCAGGCGGCCTGCCGGTCGCCACCGTGGCGGTGGAGGAGGTAGCCGGCCCCGCCCGCGAGCACGGCCGCGAGGAGGAGAAGGAGGCGGATCATGCGACGGCTCCGAGCCGCGGGGCCGCGGGGCGCGCCATCGCGCCGGCCCGCAGACCGTTGAGGAAGAAGGCGGCCATCGCCGCGGGCGAAGGGGATCGGCGGCCGGTGCCGTGCGCGGCCATGCGGATGCCGCCGAGCATCATCATCACGGCGAGATCCACGTCGTCGACGTCGAAGCTTCCGACCGCGACGCCGTCGCGCAGCAGGTCGGCCAGCGCGCCGCGCAGGCCGTCGAAGCCCTCGCGCAGCACGCGGCGGCTGCGCTCGCCGCACTCGCTGCCGCGGTTCTCGATCGCGTGCAGCGCGGGCGAGAGGCGCCCGACCCGCTCCAGCACCAGCGCCACCGCCGTCTCCACCCGCGCGGCCGGGTCCCGGCGCGGCTCGCGCGTGGCGCCGATGGCCTCGCGCAGATCGGCGAGCGTCCAGGCCAGGCCCTCGATGAACAGGGCCTCCTTGGTCGGGAAGTAGCGGTACAGGGTGGGCTTGGCGACGCCCGCCGCGGCCGCGACCGCGTCCATGTGCACGTCGGCGTAGGGCAGCCCCGAGAACAGCCGCATCCCGGCCTCAAGGATGCGGCGGCGGCGCTTCGGATCGGGGGGACGGGCAGGGTCGCTCATTCGCACACGACTGAACTCGTGAGTTCAGTTGGCGGGATGGCGCCGACCAACGCAAGCGGTGCCAAATGCGGCAGGCTGCCGCATGCTTTGGTGCCGAGCTTGGCGCCTGGGGGTTGCACAACCTTGCCTGCAACCATCGTCTGCACGGGTCGCCCGATCCGTCATGTGGGAACCGGCGGAAGACTTGACGCATGAATGATGTAATTTCCGCCTGACCCGCCCGTGTAAAAGCACAGTGCGCCTCCCCTCTCCCGTGTGGGAGATGGGCCGGTGATCGAAGATCGCGCGTGAGGGTGCTACGGTTCTGAGTCGAGCACGGAGCGCCGTGCTGGCAGCGTGACGGTCTGAGCTTCGCGCGGAAGCGTCCCACCCTCACGCGGGACCTTCGATCCCCTACCCCTCTCCCACACGGGAGAGGGGATCCCGCACTTTACTGGCGCTGGAGCAGATCAATTGGTAATAGTATTACCCATTTTTCTTATATGATTGGAGAAATGTATAAACCGATGCAGAAAAATGACATTTTTTCTTGCTAACTATCGAAGAATAAGGCGCTTCGACTGAGATTAAGCCAAGCAAGGGCTGTCTATGGCATCCTGCCTGCAGCTCTCCCTACCCGCGCCCGGCCACCACCACGAGGCGGCGCACCTCGCCGCGCAGGAAGGCCTGGAGGAAGCGGTTGTAGTCGCGGAAGGAGACGCAGCCGTTCGACTGGCCGCTCGGGCCGAGCATGTAGGTGTGGGCGAGGAGCCCGGTCCGGCCGTGGATCGCGCCCGGGCCGCCCACCGGGTTGAGGCGGATGGCGCGCACCCCGTGAAAGAGGGCTTCTCGCTCGGTGAGGTCGTAGGTGCCCGGCGGCGTGGCGCCGTGCATCCGCACGTGCACGTGGCGGGGATCGTCCATCTTGGGGCCGAGGCCGGAGTGGGCTTCGAGCCGCTCGCCGCTCGGCAGCGTCACGGTGCGGGCCGTGATGTCGTAGACTGCGGTCCCCCCGGCGAGGAACGGCGAGGGGCTCAGCAGAGGGCGAGGCGATTCGGCCAGGGTGCCGTTGCCGGTCGAGGCGTAGGCCAGGGCCGTTTGCGGCGGCTCGGCCGGCTGACCGAAGAGTCTTTCGAAGAACGAGCGGGTGTCGGCCATCGCGGTGGCAGTCGCGGCGGCGCGGGAGCGGCGCGCGGTCTGGCGCGCGGCGAGGCGGGGCGTCTCGGGTCCACGCGCGATGCGGAACTCGGTCGGGCGCGGGACCGGCAGCGGCACCGGCTGGATGATCGGCCGGGCGTCGAGGACCAGCGGGGCCGGCGCCTCGGCGAGCGCCACGGGCGGCGCGGGCTCGCGGATCGGTGCGGGCTCCGCGGCGGCGACGCGCGGCGCCGGGGGCGCTTCGCGGCGCCACGTGAGCCGGGCCGGATCCATGGACGGGTTGGGATCGAACAGCCACGCGTGGCGGGTCGGTTCGACGGGCGGCGCGGCGGGGAGCGCCGCCGCGGGCGCCTCGGCCGTCGGCGGCGCGGGCGGGAGCAGGAGATCCTGGTAGGTCCAGCCGAGCCAGACGGCGCCCGAGAGGGCGAGCAGGCTGCGGATCAGGCCGCGGCGCGGCGCCGGCCAGCGCAGGCGGGAGACCGGACGGGCGGAGGAAGACGCAGGCTCGACCATGGGCACGCAACTCGGGTACGCGCTCCCCGCCTGGACGCGCCCGCGGCCGCACCGGCGCGCGCCAGCAGGGGCTGGCGCGGCACGGGGTCATGCCGCCGCGAAACGGTCCGATACTCCGGGAAGTGCCTATTTCGGCTGCGTCTTTTCTCGCAGGTCTTGGTTAAAACTCACTGAAGGTCGTGCAAGACCTGCGAGAGAACCCGAATTCAGCGCTGCGGATCCAGCAGCGGGGACCACGTCGGATCGGAGGCGTAGGAGGGCGTCGGCACCGGCTGCTCCACGCGGCCGGTGACGTCGACCATGTAGAGCTTGCCGCCGGCCTGTCCGCCCGGATCTCGGAAGAACATCACGTACTGGCCGTTCGGCGCCCAGGTCGGTCCCTCGTTGTGGAAGCCCTCCGTCAGCACCCGCTCGCCCGAGCCGTCGGGCTTCATGATGCAGATCGCGAAGGAGCCCTTCCGCTGACGCGTGAAGGCGATGTAGTCGCCCCGCGGCGACCATGCGGGCTGCGAGGCCGAGCCCTCGCCGAAGGAGAGGCGGCGCGGGTTTCCGCCATCCGCCCCCATCACGTAGATCTGCTGCTGCCCGCCGCGATCGGACTCGAACACGATCTCGCGTCCGTCCGGCGAGAAGGACGGCGAGGTGTCGATGGCGTTGGCGTTGGTGATGCGGGTCTGCGCCTTGGAGCCGAGATCCATGATGTAGATGCTGGCGTTGCCCCCCTCCTGGTCGCTCATGACGAGGCGGCGCCCGTCCGGCGAGAAGCGGGGGCTGGTGCTCATCTCGGCGTTGGTGGGGATCACCTGCCGGGCACCGGTCTCGAGGTTGATGACCTGGACCCGCGGCTGCTGGCCGGTGGTCTGCGCCATGTAGGTGATGTCCTGCGTGGCGGGCGAGTAGCGCGGGGCCACCACGGCGGCCTCGCCGCTCGTCAGGTAGCGCACGTTGGCGCCGTCCTGATCCATGATCGCGAGGCGCTTGCGCCGCCGCTCCTTGGAGCCGGACTCGTCCACGAAGGCGATGCGGGTGTCGAAGAAGCCGCCGATGCCGGTGATCTTGGTGTAGACCGCGTCCGAGATCAGGTGGCCCATGCGGCGGCCGTTGGCGGCGTCGCCCGCGTATTGCTGGCCGATCATCTGCTGGCCTGCCAGCACGTCCCAGAGCCGAAATTCCGTCTTCAGGCGCCCCGACCCGTCGCGGGTGACCCGGCCGGTGACGAGGCCCTGCACGCCCGCCTCCTTCCAGGCGGAAAAACGCGGCGCGGCGTCGAAGTTCGGGGTCTCGGGGAACTGCGCCCGGTCGAGGGGCACGAAGTAGCCGGACCGCCGCAGGTTGCTGGCGACGATGCCGGAGACGAGCGGCCCGAGGGAGGGATCGCCGGAAAAGTCCGCCACCGCGATCGGCATCGGCTGAAACGCGCCGCCGGGCCCGACCCGCAGGTTGAGCTGGGCCTCGGCCGGCCGCACGAGAACGACGAGGAGGCACAGGAGCGCGGCGAGCGCGTGCGGCCAGCGCACGAGGGGGCGTGAAGGCATGGTCATGTCCGTCAGGTGGTCGGTCACGCGGCGGGTTCGAGTGTCCTCAGACCCGCGGCAACTCGAACTCCGCGTTGATGATCCGCCAGTCGTTGTAGAAGGGCGCGAACTGGGCGGGGATGCGGTAGGGAGCGCAGCGGCGCACCGCGCGCACGGCGGCCTCCGCGATGGAGCGGTCGATGGACGAGCCGCCGGCGCGCAGGATGCGCGGGTCGGACCCGAGGGAGCCGTCCGGGTTCAGGCGGATGTCGAGCTGCGGCAGCACGATGCCCTGCTGCGCCCCGGGCGGGGCGGAGTAGCAGCGCTCGATCTGCTGCTGCAGCAGGCCGACCAGCGCGTCGCGCTGGCTCGGGTTGAGGCGTGCCGCCGTGCCGGTGGCGGTGCCGAGCGCCGCCGTGCGCTGGACCTCACGGCCGGTCGCCCCGGTCGACTGCGAGGGGCCGTGGGCGTTGAGCGCGTCGCGGATCGAGCCGGCGTTGAAGCGGTCGGCGAGTTCGGCCTGCCGCCGTGCCCGCGCGTCCGCAGCGGCCTTCGCCTCCGCCTTGGCCTTCGCATCGGCAGCCGCCTTGGCCTTCGCTTCCGCCTTGGCCTTCTCGGCGGCCGCCTTCGCCTCGGCCTGGGCCTTGGCTTCCGCGGCGGCCTTCGCCTCCGCAACCTTGGCTTCGGCCTCGGCCTTCGCCTCGGCTTCTTCCCGGGCCTTCTCCTCGCGGGCCTTGGCCTCGGCCCGCGCCTTGGCTTCGGCCTTCGCGCGCGCCTCCGCCTTGGCCTTCGCCTCGGCCTGAGCCTTGGCCTCCGCAGCCTTGGCTTCGGCCTCCTCGCGGGCGATCAGCTCGGCCAGTTCCTCGCGGCGGGCCGCCTCCGCCTTCTCGGCGGCGGCCTTGGCAGCGGCTTTGGCCGCAGCCGCCTTGGCGGCCTCCGCGGCCGCGGCCTTGGCCTCCGCAGCCTTGGCCTCCGCAGCCTTGGCCGCCTCGGCGGCGGCTTTCGCCGCCTCAGCCTTCGCCGCCTCGGCCTTTTCAGCCTTCTCGGCCTGCGCCTTCTCCTCGCGGGCCTTCTCCGCCTTGGCGCGCGCCTCGGCCTCGGCCTTCGCCTGGGACTCGTCGGGGCGCGGGGGCGGCGTCGGGGCGGGTTGTTCGAGCGCCGGGCGCAGGGGCGGCATCGGCGGGTCCTCGGCGCTCGCCACCCTCATCTCGGGCGGGCGCGTCGGCGGGGTCGGCACGTCGGCCTTGGCCTCGCCCGGATCGTTCTCGCGCGGCTTCTCGGCGACCTTGTCGGCCCGGGGCGTGCGGGCGGGCGCGTCGCCGTCCCGCTGGCCCTTGGTGATCTCGGAGAACTGGTTCTCGGTCAGCACCTCGACCGGCACGCCCTCCTCGGCCTGCGGCAG
The DNA here is from genome assembly GCF_046557895.1 of Methylobacterium oryzisoli. NCBI lineage: Bacteria > Pseudomonadati > Pseudomonadota > Alphaproteobacteria > Hyphomicrobiales > Methylobacteriaceae > Methylobacterium > Methylobacterium oryzisoli. The sequence goes on from NZ_JBKIBX010000025.1 coordinate 27,718, forward strand.
CTCCTGGGCCGCCGCCGCCATCAGGGCGGCGCCGAGCAGCGCCGCGTGCGCGACGCCGGAGATCCAGAACCCGGGCTCGGAGCGTTTGAGGGATCGCACGGCTGGTCCGTCCCGGTCAGCGCTGGTCGGGCTCGGTCACGAGGGCGACCCGCTTGAAGCCGCCGCCGGTCACGATCCCCATCACCTGCGCGACGCGGCCGTAATCGACGCGCTTGTCGCCGCGCACGAAGACGCGCTCCTCGAAGCCCTCGCGGGCCGTGGCGGTGAGGCGCGCCACGATGGCGTCGTCCGTCACCTCGTCCTCGCCGAGGAAGACCTGGCCCGTCTGGCGGATCGACAGCGTCACCGGCTTGGCGTCGGAGTTGAGGGGCGCGGCCCGGCTCTGCGGCAGGTCGAGGGGCACGCCCACGGTCATCATCGGGGCGGCCACCATGAAGATGATCAGGAGCACCAGCACGACGTCGATGAACGGCGTCATGTTGATCTCGTTGATGACGCCGCTGCGTCGTCCGCGCCGACGGCGTCCGCCGCCCTGTGCCGCTCCGGCCATGCCCATGATGCGTCGTCCCGGGAGGTGGTCGGGTCAGGCCGCGAGCGCGATGCGCTCGTCGATCTGGCGCGAGAGGATGGCGGAGAATTCGTCGGCGAAGCCTTCGAGTCGCCCCTGCGCCTTGGCGACCGAGGCCTGGAGCTTGTTGTAGGCGAGCACCGCGGGGATGGCGGCGAACAGCCCGATGGCGGTGGCGAACAGGGCCTCGGCGATGCCGGGCGCCACCACCGCGAGGCTGGTGTTCTTGGAGGCGGCGATCGACGTGAAGGCCGTCATGATGCCCCAGACGGTGCCGAACAGGCCGATATACGGGCCGGCCGAGCCGATGGAGGCGAGGAAGAGCAGGCGGGATTCGAGCCGCTCGACCTCGCGCTGGATCGTGACGTCCAGCACCTTGTCGATGCGCTGGCCGAGGCTGTGGATCGAGCGGCCGGAGCCCTCGAAGGAGCGCTTCCACTCGCGCATCGCCGCGACGAACACGGCGGCGAGCCCGGTGGGGGACTTGTCGTTGAAGGACCGGTAGAGCTCTTCGAGCGAGCGGCCGGACCAGAACGATTCCTCGAAGGCGTCCATCTCGGCCTTGGTGCGGCGGAAGAGCAGCGTCTTGTCGACGATGATCGCCCAGCACCAGACCGAGGCCCCGATCAGCCCGAGCATCACCACCTTGACGACGAAGTGGGCCTGCCAGAACAGGCCGAACATCGTGATCTCGTGGACGGGCATCGCCTGGACGGCATCGGCGGGGTTCATGCAGTCGTCCTCACCCTCGAGGCGGCGCGCGGCGGCCCCTGGTTTCCCTACAGACTGAGCGGTGTTGACCTTCGATCGCGCTCGAATCTGTCGAAAGTAAGGGCCGGCGCGCCCGACCGGGCGGCCCACCCGCATCGTTTAGGCCGTCGTCAGGGTTAAGGTTCGGTTGAGACCGCCCGGAAGACGGCGCTAGCCGCGCCCTTCGAGGAGCGCCCGCAGGTTGTCCGGGAGCCGCGCCGGGCGCCCGCCCGCGAGCGCCGCCACCCGCACGTCGGCGGTGAGCAGCACCTGCTCGTCCCGCAGGATGCGCTGCGCGATCACGATCGAGGCGCCGCGCACCTCGGCCGTGCGGGTCTCGATCGCCAGCACGTCGTCCATGCGCGCGGGGATCAGCCAGTCGATCGTCATGCGGCGCACGGCGAAGAAGAGCCCCTCCCCGCCCGCGTGCAGCACGGACTGGTCGACGCCCGCGGCGCGCAGGAGTTCGGTGCGCCCTCGCTCCAGGAAGCGCAGGTAGCTCGCGTGGTAGACGAGGCCGGAAAAATCCGTGTCCTCGTAGTAGACCCGGACCGGGAGGCGATGCGGGGCGCTCATGCGGCAGCGGCGGCCTCGCCGAGGTCCACCACCACGATCTCGGGCGGGATGCCGAAACGAATCGGTGCGACGCTGAGACCGAGGCCTGCCGACACGATGAGGTCGGTGTGCTCGCGGACGTGGCCGTAGGCGTAGCGGTTGCGGTAGCGCGAGGGCACCACGGGCGCGTAGCCGAACAGGCGCACCTGTCCGCCATGGGTGTGGCCCGACAGGGTGAGCGCCACGCGGGCCGGCACCTCGGGGAAGATGTCGGGCTCGTGGGCGAGCAGGATCACGGGCGCGTCCGCAGGGACCTTGGCGAGGGTGGCCGGGAGGTCGTCGAGGCCGACGCGCCGATCCGCGGCGCCGTGCGTCCGGCGCATCCAGCGGTGGCGGGGCAGCAGCGCGAGCTGGTCGGCGAGCCCGGCGATCCACACCGGCCCGCCGGCGACCGGCAGCGCCGCGGCGTCGTTCTCCAGCACCCGGATGCCGTGGCGGGCGAGCGCCGCCCCGGCCCGGGTCGGTCCGCCGGCCCGGCGCTGGGCGGCCTCGTCCTCCCACCAATCGTGGTTGCCGAGCACCGCGTAGACGCCGAGCGGCGCGGTGAGGCCGCCGAGCGGCGCGGCCCACTCCTCGTCCGGCAGGATGCGGGTGACGTAGCGCTGGCCGGCCACGTAGTCGCCGAGCAGCACGATCAGATCCGGCTTGAGGGCGTTGGTGGCGGCCACGATCCCGGCGATGCGCGCGGCGCTCATCCAGGGCTCGCAGGCGTGGATGTCCGCGAGCGCGGCGATGCGCAGCCTCACCCCCGCCGGCCAGGGCGCGCGGGGGCGGAGGGCGTAGCGCGTCACCACCGAGGAGAACGGCTCGATGCCGGTGGCGTAGGCGCCGGTGGCGAGGCCCGAGAGCGCGATGGCGCCCGCGCCGCGCACCACCTGCCGGCGGGTCGGCCAGCGCCGCCGCGCCGGCTTCTGCCTCTCACTCATCCTCACCGCCCGCGAACAGGCCGAACTGCAAAGCCGGGTCGAGATTCGGCTCCGGCAGCCCGAGATGCCGGAAGGCGTGGGCCGTGAGGACGCGCCCGCGCGGCGTGCGCTGCACGAAGCCCTTCTGGATCAGGTAGGGCTCGATGATCTCCTCGATGGCGTCGCGGGGCTCGGAGAGCGCCGCCGCGATGGTCTCGACGCCGACTGGCCCGCCGCCGAAGGAGTTCGCGATGAGGCCGAGATACTTGCGGTCCATCGTGTCGAGACCGGCCGGGTCGACGTCGAGGAGGCGCAGCGCCCGGTCAGCGATGGCGCGGGTCACGGTAGGGGCGTCCTCCACGATCGCGAAGTCGCGCACCCGCCGCAGCAGGCGGCCGGCGATGCGCGGCGTACCCCGGGCGCGCTTGGCGATCTCGTTGGCGCCGTCCGGCGACATGCCGATGCCGAGCACCCGCGCCCCGCGCGTCACGATGCTCTCCAGCTCGTCGATCTCGTAGAATTCGAGCCGGATCGGGATGCCGAAGCGGTCGCGCAGCGGCGTGGTGAGCAGGCCGGCCCGCGTGGTGGCGGCCACCAGCGTGAACTTCGGCAGCTCGATCTTCACCGAGCGGGCCGCCGGTCCCTCGCCGATGATCAGGTCGAGCTGGTAATCCTCCATCGCCGGGTAGAGGATTTCCTCCACCGCCGGGTTGAGGCGGTGGATCTCGTCGATGAACAGGACGTCGCGCTCCTCCAAGTTGGTGAGCTGCGCCGCGAGATCCCCCGCCTTCGCGATCACCGGGCCGGAGGTCGAGCGGAAGTTCACCCCGAGTTCGCGCGCCACGATCTGCGCCAGCGTGGTCTTGCCGAGGCCGGGCGGGCCGACGAACAGCACGTGGTCGAGGGCCTGTCCGGTCTTGCGCGCCGCCTCGATGAAGATCTGGAGGTTCGCCCGCGCGGCGCGCTGGCCGGTGAAGTCGGCGAGGCTGAGGGGACGGATCGAAGCGTCGATGTCGTCCTCCCGGCGCTCGGGACTCAGGAACGGTCTGGGTTTGCTCACGGGGCACTCGGGCGGATCGGTGCGGACTGCGCGCCCGCTACCACGGATGTAATGGTCCTGTCGCGGCGCACAACGCGACCGATCGCGCGAGCGCCGGGGGCGCAGTGTGCCGCGGAGTCCGGCGATTCGAGAGCACGAAACGGGCTGCGCCGCGGGGCATCCGGACTAGGCTGCGAACCGTCGCCGGAGATGCCCGATGCCGCCCCTGAACCGCACCATGACGCCCGGCGAATGGACCCTGCTCGTCGTCCTCTCCGTGCTGTGGGGCGGCTCGTTCTTCTTCACGGGCGTGGCCCTGCGGGCGCTGCCGCCGCTCACCCTGGTGGTGCTGCGGGTCGGGATCGCGGCGCTGATCCTCCACCTCGTGGTGCGGGCGGCCGGGCTGGCGATGCCGCGTGACGGCCGCGACTGGGCGGCGTTCCTGGGCATGGGCCTCCTCAACAACGTCCTGCCCTTCTGCCTGATCGTCTGGGGCCAGACCCGGATCCCGAGCGGGCTCGCGGCGATCCTGAACGCCACCACCCCGCTCTTCACCGTGGTGGTGGCGCACGTGCTGACGACGGACGAGCGGATGACGCGCAACCGCCTCGCGGGCGTGCTCCTCGGGTTCTGCGGCGTCGCCGTGATGGTGGGCCCCGCCGTCCTCGCGGGTGCCGGCACCGACGGCCTCGGGCAGGTCGCGATCCTGGCGGCGGCGCTGTCCTACGCCTGCGCGGGCGTCTACGGGCGCCGTTTCCGGGAGATGGGCGTGCCGCCGCTGGTCACGGCCTGCGGGCAGGTGACGGTGTCGAGCCTGCTCCTCCTGCCGCCCGCGCTTCTCATCGACCGGCCCTGGACGCTGCCGATGCCGGGCGTGCCGGTCTGGGGGGCGGTCCTCGGCCTCGCCGTACTCTCGACCGCGCTCGCCTACGTGCTGTTCTTCCGGCTGCTCGCGAGCGCGGGCGCGACGAACATCGTCCTCGTCACCTTCCTGATCCCGGTCTCGGCCGTCCTGCTCGGAACCCTGGTGCTGGGCGAGAGCCTGGATGTCCGCCACGCGCTCGGCATGGCGCTGATCGGGTGCGGCCTCGCCGCCATCGACGGGCGGCTCCCCACCGCTCTGCGCGCCCGCCTGCGCCCGGCCGCGCACCGGTCCTGACGCTCAGCGCCAGACGGTGTGCGCGTCGATCCAGTTGTCCGCGCTCGGCACCGTCACCTGCGCGGTGCCGCCGCAGACCGGAAGCCGGATGGTGATCGCGCTCACCTTGACGTTGCTGCGGGAGGGGGTGTTGACGAGGTAGATGTAGTCGGTGGTGCGCTCCACCTCGTCGAAATAGGACACGTCGACGTTGCGGAAGGTCGGCACCTCGATCCAGTCCTCGCCGCGCCGCTGGAACGCGCCGCCCGGATACATGTAGACGTCCGAATAGCTCAGGCAGTAGGGGCGGCCGATGAACCGCGTCATCCCGACCCAGACCGGCGGTCCCACCTGCGCCAGCACGACGCTGCCCGCGAGGATCCCGCAGGCGGTGTAGGTGTGCCGGCTGCGCAGCACCGCGCCCACGGCGCGCAGGCCCCGCCGCCAGCCGAACCGTCGCCCCTGCATCGCTGTCTCGCTCATCCGGTCCTTCCAGTCTGCGGGATGCCCGAGCACACCGCTGCAGGATTAGGTTAGGACGAGACATCGCACGAAGGCGCCAAAGAAAACCTTACGATTCGCGCGTTCGAAATCGCGCGAATTGCCAGCGTCATGGCGGGGCCGCGATGGACATCACCCCTGCATGGCAGGGCGATGTCCGTCGACGCCGGATCTCGCTCCCGTTCTGATCCGAGAGCGGGTTCCGGGGCCGACCCGAATTAGTGGCTGCCGCCTTCCGGCTCGATCTTGTCGAGGCCGCCGATGTGGCGCTGGGCGTAGAGCGGCAGGCCGATCTGGTTGATCAGTTCGAGCTGCGTCTCCAGGAAGTCAATGTGACCCTCCTCGTCCGCCGCGAGATCCTCGAACAGCTGCTTCGAGACGCGATCGTTGATCGAGTCGCAGTACTTCGCGGCTTCGAGGTAGAGCGCCCGGGCCTCGTTCTCGGCCGCGAGGTCGCATTCGATGATCTCCTGCACGTTCTGGCCGATCCGCAGCGGGTCCAGCTCCTGCAGGTTGGGGAAGCCTTCGAGGAACAGGATGCGGTCGACGAACCGGTCCGCGTGCTGCATCTCCTCGATCGACTCCTTGCGCCAGTATTTCGCAAGATCGATGTAGCCCCAATCGTTCAGCATGCGGAAGTGCAGCCAGTACTGATTGACTGCGGTCAGCTCGCTGCGCAGCCCGCGATTGAGATACTCGACAACCTTCGGGTCGCTCTTCATTCCCGGTCTCCCGTCTCGGCGTCCGCCACCTGCGGGCGGCGCCGTGCCCCTGTGGCACCCGGCCGATCGCTCGGCACGGGGCACCCCATGGCACGGACGTCCACGCGCGCCAAGGCCTTATTTAGAATAGTTACAAGGTAAATCAAGCCCCCGTCGACGCGGGCTCGCGGACCCGGGTCTCGGGGCTCGTCGCGGGAGGTTCCGAGCCGCCGCGCGGCGGGGCCTTGATGCGGTACCAGCCGACGTAGAGCGCGGGCAGGAAGAACAAGGTCAGGAAGGTCGCCGCGATGATGCCGCCGATCATCGCGTAGGCCATCGGCCCCCAGAAGACCTCGCGGGCGATCGGCACCATGCCGAGACTGGCGGCGGCGGCCGTGAGCAGGATCGGGCGCATGCGGTGGCAGGTGGCCTCCACCACCGCGTCCCAGGGCGCCCTGCCCTCGCGCTCGTACTCGTCGATCTGCGTCACGAGGATCACCGAGTTGCGGATGATGATGCCGATGAGCGCGAGCACGCCGAGGATCGCCACGAAGCCGAGCGGCGCGCCGAAGGGCAGCAGGGCCGCGACGACGCCGATGAGCCCGAGCGGGGCCACGCTCGCCACCAGGAACATCTTCTGGATGCTGTGGAGCTGCACCATCAGCAGGAAGGCCATGACGAGAAGCATGACCGGCACCACCGCGGCGATCGGCCCCTGACCCTTGGCGCTCTCCTCGACGGCGCCGCCCGTGGCGAGGTCGTAGCCGTCCGGCAGTTCGGCCTTGAAGCGGTCGATCGCGGGCTGGAGCGCCTTGACCACGGTGGCGGGCTGCGTCGCGTCGGTGATGGCGGCCCGGACCGTGATGGTGGGCTGCCGGTCGCGCCGCCAGACGATCGGCTGTTCGAGGTCGTAGCCGATCCGCGCGAAGGCGAGCAGCGGCACGGTGGCGCCGCTGGCCACCGGCACCTGCAGGCTCTGCAGCGTGTCGACGGAGCGGCGCTCGGTCGCCTCGGCGCGGCCGACCACGTTCACGAGGTAGATCGAATCGCGCACCTGCGTGATCGTGGTGCCGCCGACCACGCCGTTGAGCAGGGTGGCGATGTCCTTCGAGGTCACGCCGAGCTGGCGGGCCTTGTCCTGCAGGATCTCGACCTTGAGCACCTTGCCGGGCTCGTTCCAGTCGAAGGTGGGCACGCCGAGGCTCGGCTGGCTGCCGATCACGTTGGCGAGCTTGAGGGCCTGCTGGCGCACCACCTGCAGGTCGGGGCCGCCGAGCCGGTACTGGACCGGACGGCCCACCGGCGGGCCGAGATCGAGCGGGTGCACGAACACGTCGGTGCCGACGAAATCGCGCCGGGCGAGGTCCTGCAGCCGCGCGATGGTCCGGTCGCGCGCCTCCAGGGACACGGTGTCGATCACGATCTGGCCGAAGAAGGCGTTGCCGAGCTGCTGGTCGAGAGGCAGGTAGAAGCGGATCGCCCCCTGGCCGACATAGGAGCTCCAGTGCCGGATCGTCGGGTCGTCCCGCAGGGCGGCCTCGAACCGGTCCATCTGGGCCTTGGTCTCGCCGATGCTGGCATTCTGGGGCAGCGTCAGGTCGACCAGCACCTCATTGCGGTCGGACGAGGGGAAGAACTGCTGCTGCACGTAGCCCATGCCGAAGACCGAGAGGGCGAGGAGCCCGAAGGTCGCCGCGACCGTGAGCCAGCGGTGGCGCATGGCGGGCAGGAGCATCGCCCGGAAGACGGCGAGGAGCCGGCTCGGCTTCTCGTGGTGGCCCTTCATGGTGGCGGGCAGGATCTTCACGCCGAGCAGGGGCGCGAACAGCACGGCCACCACCCAGGAGACGAGGAGGGAGGCCGCCAGCACCACGAACAGCGAGTAGGTGTATTCGCCCGCCGCCGAGCCGTTGAAGCCGATCGGCAAAAAACCCGCCACCGTGACGAGCGTGCCGGTGAGCATCGGGAACGCCGTGGAGGTGTAGGCGAAGGTCGCGGCCTTGTGCAGGCTGTCGCCGGCCTCCAGCCGGGCCACCATCATCTCGACGGTGATCATGGCGTCGTCGACCAGCAGCCCGAGCGCGATGATGAGCGCGCCGAGCGAGATGCGCTGCAGCGTCACCCCCATCGCGTCCATGATCACGAACACGATGGCGAGCACGAGCGGGATTGACAGCGAGACGACGAGGCCCGCCCGCAGGCCGAGGCTGAGGAACGAGACCACGAGCACGATCACCACCGCCTCGACCAGCGCCTTGGTGAAGCCGCCCACCGCCTCCTCGACGATCTTGGGCTGGTCGGAGACGAGGTGGATGCCGACGCCGACCGGCAGTTCCGCCTCCACCTGGCGCATGCGCGCCTTCAGGTCCTGGCCGAATTGCAGGATGTTGCCGCTCGGCTGCATGGCGATGGCGAGCGCGACCGCCGGCTGGCCGTTGTAGCGGAAGAGGGCCTGGGGCGGGTCGGTGTAGCCGCGGTGGATCTCGGCCACGTCGGAGAGCCGGAAGAAGCGGTCGTTGATCCGCAGGTTGATCGCCTTGAGGCTGGTCTCGTCGGCGAACTGGCCGCCGACCCGCACGGAGACGCGCTCCGGCCCGGCCTGGATCACGCCCGAGGGCTCGACGGCGTTCTGGGCCTGGAGCGTCCCGATCACCGCCTGCGAATCGATGCCGAGCCCGGCGAGCTTGCGGGTCGAGAAGTCGAGGTAGATGACCTCGTCCTGCGCCCCCACGATCTGCGTCTTGCCGATGTTCTTGACCTTGAGGATGCGGGTGCGCGCGGTCTCGACGTAGTCGCGCAGCTGGCGCATCGAGAGCCCGTCCGCCGTGAAGGCGTAGACGTTGCCGAAGACGTCCCCGAACTCGTCGTTGAAGACCGGCCCCTGCACCCCCTGCGGGAAGCTGCCCCGGATGTCGCCGACGCGCTTGCGGACCTGATAGAACAGCCAGGGGATGGTCTTGGGCGGCGTGGTCTCGCGCAGCTGCACGAACACCGTGGTCTGGCCGGGGGTCGTGTAGCTGCGGGTGTAGTCCACCGCGTTGATCTGCTGGACCTCCTTCTCGATCCGGTCCGTGACCTGCTGGAGCGTGTCGCCGATGGTGGCGCCGGGCCAGTTCGCCTGGACCACCATGGTCTTGATCGCGAAGGCGGGGTCCTCCTCGCGGCCGAGCTTGCCGTAGGACATCGTCCCGGCGACGATCACCACCGCCATCAGGAACCAGACGAAGGACCGGTGCGCGAGCGCCCATTCCGAGAGGTTGAAGGAGGTCATCGGCGCGTCCTCGCGCGGTGTGTCGTGGTAGGGCGGGTCGGCCGCAGGGCGCGGGGACGCGGCGTCACAGGCCCGTCTCCGGCAGCCGAACCGCCTGACCCTCGGCGAGGCTGTGGACGCCCGCGACCACGACGGCCTCGCCGTCCTGCAGGCCCTCGGCGACCAAGATCTCGTCGGTCTCGCGGCCCGCCACGCGCACCTCGCGGCGGGTCACCGCCTTGCCGTCCGGGCGGACGACCCAGATCGCGGTGCGGCCGTCCTGCTCCAGGAGCGCGGTCGCGGGCAGGCGGATGCGCGGCGCGGTCGGGCGCTCCAGCGCCACCGTCACGGTGGTGCCGAGCCGGAAGGCCTGCGGCGGGTCGACGAGCGTCATGCGGATCCGCCGCGTGCGCGTCGCGGACTCGGCAAGCGGGCCGATCTCGCGCACCCGGCCGCTTGCCGCCACCGACGGAGCGGCGAGCAGGCGGACGCTGAACTCGGCGTCCTTGCGCACCTCGCCCATCAGCGTGTCGGGGATGTCGACCACCGCCTCGCGCACGTCCGGCCGCGCCAGGGTGACGACGGCTTGGCCCGCCGGCACCACCTGCCCGACCTCGGCGGTCCAGGCCGTGACCACCCCGTCGAAATCCGCCGTGAGCGAGGTGTAGCCCCGCTCGTCCTCCGCCCGCTGCCGCGCGGCCTTGGCCTGGGCGAGGCGCGCCGCCGCGGTGTCGCGGTTGGCGACCGCCGCGTCGAGCTGGGCCTGGGTGACGTTGCCGCCCTCGAACAGGGTGCGCTGGCGCCCCTCGGTGGCGCTCGCATTGGCGAATTGGGCCTCGGCATCCGCTACGTCGGCCCGCGCCCGCAGCACCGCGAATTCCTGCACGGTCGGATCGAGGGCGGCGAGGCGCGCGCCCTTCGCCACGAGATCGCCCACGAAGACGTCGCGCGCGACGATGCGCCCGCCGACCCGGAAGCCGGCCTGGGTCTGGTAGCGCGGCTCGACGGTGCCCGCGAAGGGGCCGAAGGTCTCAAAGTTCCGCGAGACCGCCCTCACGGTGAGCACCGGGCGCACCGGCGGCGGCGGCGGCGGCGCGGCCTTCTCCTCGCAGGCCGACAGCAGCGCGAGAGCGGCGAGCACCGGCAGGAGCCTGCGGCGCCTCACGGCGTGCCCTCCCCCACCACCGCCACCTTCTGGCCCGGCCGCAGCAGCTGGATGCCCGCGGTGACCACCTGCTCGCCGGCCTCGATGCCACGCGAGAGCACGATGGCCGAGCCGGCGTAGCGGGCGATCTCGACCGGCTTCGGGGTCACCGTGCGGGTCTGCGGGTCCAGCACCCAGACCGCCGGGGCGTCGCGCCAGCGAAACAGCGCGCTCCAGGGCAGGCTGACCGCCTCCTGCGGCCGGAAGCGCCCGCGCCCGATCACCACCGCGCCGAGGCTCATGCCGGGCGGGACGCTCTTGAGGCCGATCTTGACCCGCACCCCGCCCGAGGCCGGATCGACCGAGGGCGAGATCTCGCGCACCGTGCCGGTGGTGCGCACGCGCGGATCGGATTGCAGGGTGATCTCGACCTCCGGGCTGCCGGGCGGCTGCGCCAGCAGGCTCTCGGAGACGAGGAAGACCGCGTCGCGCGGGCCGTCCTGCGCCAGCGTGAACACGGTCTGGCCCGCCGGCACCACCTGGCCGGCCTCCGCGTTGCGGGCCGTGATGATCCCCGCCACCCCGGGCTTCAGGTCTGTGTAGGAGAATTGCTCGCGCGCGGAGCCGAGCGCCGCGCGGGCGGAATCGACCGAGGCCTGCGTGGTGCGCAACTGCTGCTCGGCCTGATCGTAGGTGCTGCGCGTCGTGTAGCCGTTGCGCATCAGCGCCTGCTGGCGCTCGAAATTCACCTTGGCCTGGGCGAGGAGCGCCTCGGCGGAGGACAGGGCCGCCTGCGCGGTGTCGAGGGCGACCTGCTGCTCCTGCGGTTCAAGCCGCGCCAGCACGTCGTCGGCGCCCACGTGGTCGCCCACCTCGACGCGCCGCTCGGCGATCTTGCCGTTGACCCGGAACGCGATGTTGCTGAGGTACTTGGCCTGGACGTCGCCGGTCAGCACCACCTCCCCGGCGACCGGCGTGCGGGTCGCCGTCACGGTCTTCACGAGCGCAAGGTGGATGTCCGCGGCCGGTGCGCCGCTGCCCTGGGTAGCTGCGGCGCGCGGTGTCTCGGCCAGGGCCGGCACCGCGAGGGCGGCCCAGACGGCGACCGAGGCAGCAGCAGAGTGCCGGAGACGGTGAAGCATCCTGACCTCGTGGGGCGGGCGGAGCGCGCAGGGACGGGTGCGCTGGGTCGAGTGAAGGAGCGGCCGCGAGGGGGCGGGTGCGGCCGCTCCTTCCAGGCTCCCGGTCGACAGGGCCGGCCGGGAGCCTGTGACAACGCCCCGGCCGGGCGGCGGGGCAACGATTATTCCAGCCCGAGGCTGCCGGTCCGATGCGGCATCGGCGTTACTCTGCCGAGGGATCGGAAGCGGGCTTCTTGCCGGAGCCGCCGCTCACGTACTAATTACTGACTGGTCAGTCAATAGAGGATGAGATGGCCCAGGGATCGGCCCAAGGATCTGCCAAGGGATCGGCCAAGCCGCGGCAGCGGCGCAAGGAGGAGCGGCCCGGGGAGATCCTGGAGGCGGCCTTCGACGAGTTCACCCGTCACGGCTTCGCGGCGACCCGGCTCGACGCCGTGGCGGCGCGCGCGGGCATCACCAAGGGCACGATCTACATCTACTTCCCGAGCAAGGAGGACCTGTTCGTCGCGGTCTTCAGCGAGCGCGTCCGGCCGGTGAACGAGCACATGGCGGCGCTCACCGCCGACCCGAAGGGCTCGGCCATGGCGATCCTGCGGGCGCATTTCGAGTTCGTGTACGCGTACATGGTGCAGGAGCGCGGCGGGCGCGACCTCATCCGGATGGTGGTGGCGGAGGCGGGCCGCTTTCCGGACATCGCCGAGCGCTGGCACGACGAGGTGATCGGCCCCTCCGTCGAGATGCTGCGCCGGGTGGTGCGCTACGGCGTCGCGCGCGGCGAGTTCCGGGCGAGCGCCGCGGAGGAATTCCCCCACCTGCTGTTCTCGCCCGTGATGATGGCAGCCACTTGGTGCAGCCTGTTCGGCGCCGTGCGCCCGCTCGATCTCGACCGCTACCGGGTGGCGCATCTCGACCTGATGGAGCAGAGCCTGCGCGCCGTCCCGGGGCGGCCCGCGGGCTGATTCCGCGCCGGCTCAGCCGTCGCGGGCGCGCTCCAGCGCCGCGAGGTCGATCTTGGTCATGCCCATCAAGGCGGCCATCACGCGGCCGGCGCTCTCGGCATCCTCCAGCATCGCCGGCAGCGCCTCCGGTACGATCTGCCAGGAGAGGCCGAACCGGTCCTTGAGCCAGCCGCAGACCCCCGGCTCGCCGCCCTCCGAGAGCGCCGCCCAGAGGCGGTCGATCTCGGCCTGATCGGCGCAGGGGACCGCGAAGGAGACCGCCTCGGTGAACCGGAACCGCGGGCCGCCGTTCAGCGCCGCGAAGGAGCGGCCGGCGAGGCGGAACCCCACGGTGAGCACGCTCCCCTCCGGCCCCGGCCCGCCCGCCCCGTTGCGCACGATCCGCTCGATGCCGCTGTCGGGGAAGATCGCGGCGTAGAAGCGCGCCGCCTCCTCGGCCTGTCCGTCGAACCACAGGAAGGGGATGATCGTCCGCATCTCGGTCTCTCCCGCACCGGCCCGCGCCGGTTCGTTCCGAGGACGATCGAGGGCGCCCGATCCCGACACGCAGGGACCGGGCCGGTCAGGCCGGGTGCGCCGGCTCCCGCTCGCCGAGGGCGTCCTCGACGTAGAGCCGGTCGAGCAGAACCTTCGCCACCGCCATGAGCGGCAGCGCGAGGGCAAGCCCCCACAGCCCGAGCAGCACCCCGAGCAGGATCTGCCCGGCGAAGATCGTCGCGGGCGGGATGTCGAGGGCGCGCTTCTGGATGAAGGGCGTGAGCACGTAGCTCTCCAGCGCCTGCACCACGAGATAGACCCCGAGGCCACCGAGCGCACCGGACAACCCCTGGGCGAGGCCTGCCAGCACGATGACGAGGCCGGCGGCCAGCGCGCCGATCGTCGGCACGAAGCAGAGCAGCCCGGCCTGCAGCCCGAGCACCAGGGCGCCGTCGAGCCCGAGCAGCGTCAGGCCGAGCCAGACGCAGACGAAGATCGCCGCCATGATCACGAGCTGGCCGAACAGCCAGTGGCGCAGCGTCTTGCCGATCTCGTTCATGATCTCGCCGGCCCGCGACCGGTGCCGCGGCGGCACGAAGCGCAGGAAGCCGTCGCGGTAGGCGCTGGGATCGGCCGCCGCGAACAGCCCGAGCGCCAGGACCACGAAGACGTTGCCGACCGCCCCGAAGACCTGCACGGCGATGGCGGTGGCCTGCCCGAGCACGCTGCCCGCGTCCGACAGCAGCGCCCCGGGGCTCGGCAGGCTGGCGCCCGCCCCGGATTCGCCCGCCCCGCCCTTCCCCTCGTCGCCGAGGCGCAGGGCGCGGGTGTCGATGCCCTTCTCCTTCAGCCAGTCGCGCACGCTCTGGGCCTGCCGGCGCAGGGTCTGGCTGACCGTGTCGGCCTCCCGCACCAGCGTGGCGCCGCCGAACGCGGCCCCGCCCAGCACGAGGCCGGCGAGAACGATGCTGACGGCGGCGAGCGAGACGCCGTGCCCGAGCGGCACCACCCGCCGCAGCGCCCGGGCGAGCCCGTCGAGGAAGACCCCGAACAGGATGCCGGCGAAGATCAGCATCAGCGTGTCGGCCGTGTGCCAGACCAGCGCCAGGGTCGCCACGAACACGACCGTGCCGATTCCCGCGACCAGGAGGGGCCGCGCTCCCGTACTCAGCATGCCGGTGCTCCCGTTGCCCCGTCCGCCCGGGGGAGATCCCTCGAGGCTCACCAGCGGCCCGCCGCGGCTTCGTCGTGATCCGTCGCCTCGACCCAGCCGCCGACCGTGCCGTCCGCGAGGTGTTCGCGCTTCCAGAACGGGGCGCGGGTCTTGAGGTAGTCCATCAGGAAGCTCGCGGCCTCGAAGGCGGCCGTGCGGTGCGCCGAGGCCGTGAGGACGAGGACGATGCCCTCGCCCGGCCGGATCAGGCCGTGCCGGTGGATCACCGTCGCGGCGGGGATCGGCCAGCGCGCGGCGGCCGCATCGAGCACCCGGCCGACCTCGCCCTCGGCCATGCCGGGATAATGCTCCAGTTCGAGGGCGGCGAGCCGGCCGCCCTCGTCGCGGCACAGGCCGGAGAAGGTCACCACTGCTCCGATGCCCGGGCCGGCCCGGGCCGAGAGCGCCGCGATCTCGGCCGCGACGTCGAAGGATTCGGGCTGGATACTCACGCGCAAGGTCATGGCGGCCTGCCTACCATGCCGCAGGCCCCGGCGGCCACGGCGCGGGCGGGATTACACCCGCGCGCAGCGTCGGGCAGCCGCGTCGGGCTTGGCGATGCCGCCGCGTCCGGTGCATGAACCGGGCGCGAGCCGGAGACCGCCCCGTGACGCCCGACCTGCTGCTTCCCTTCGCCGGCACCGCGCCGGACTTCGCGACCCCGCCCCTCTGGTGCGGGCGCGGCAGCACCGTGATCGGCCGCACGACGCTCGGGGCCGAGGCGTGGCTCGGGGACGAGGCGGTGATCCGCGGCGACGGCCACGACGTGATCGCGGGCGACCGGCTCTGGCTCGGGCCGCGCGCGACGCTGCACATCGCGCAGGACATGTATCCGTGCATCCTCGGCGACCGGGTCACGGTCGGACCCGATGCCTGCGTGCACGCCTGCACGGTCGGCGACGACTGCGTGATCGAGGACGACGTGGTGGTGCTCGACGGCACGGTGATCGAGGACGGGGTGGTGGTGGAAGCGGGCAGCACCGTCTTCCCGCGCACGACCCTGCCGACGGGCCTCGTCTGCGCGGGATCGCCCGCCGTGCCGGTGCGCCGGCTCGAACCCGGCGAGGCCGCGGCCCGGGCGGCGCGCCTGCGGGAGAGGGTATTTGCGCCCCCGCCGCCCGGCGAGTCCGGGCGTGATCCGGGCGCCTCGGTCTTCGTCGCCCGCACGGCCCGCCTGCGCGGCGCGGTCACGCTCGAGGCCGGCGCGAGCATCTTCTTCGGCTGCGACCTCGCCGCCGGGGCGGGGCCGATCGGGGTGGGCGCGAACGCCAACGTGCAGGACAACTGCGCGCTCCACACGGCCGGCGCGGGCCTGGAGATCGCGCGGGACACCACGCTCGGCCACAACGTGCGGGCCGCAGACGGGCGCATCGGGCCGCGCAGCCTCGTGGGCATCGGCAGCCGGCTCGCGCCGGGCACCGTGGTGGAGGAGGACGTGATGGTCGCGGCCGGCACCGTCACGCAGCCCGGCCAGGTGCTCGAATCCGGCTGGCTCTGGGGCGGGCGTCCGGCACGGCCGCTGGCCCGGCTCGACGAGGGCAAGCGCGAGATGATGCGCCGGATCGTCCAGCAATATGCCGGTTACGGCCGGGCCTACCGCAAGGCCCAGGACCGCCTTGAGACCGATCGTCTCGGGATCGATCGCCCGGAACCGTGAGCCCTCAGAATGCCGCGGCGGCGGGCGGCGCCTCGCGGGCGCGGCGGGCGGCCTCGGCGGTGTCGAGGAGATGCGCGAACTCGGTCGCCGCCGCCGCGACGCGCTCGGCCACGCGCGGGTCCGTCACCACCCCGTCCCGGATCTCGCCCTCCCCGGCATAGACCGCGGTCGGCGCCACGTGGGCGGTGAAGAAGCCGAAGAGCGGCCGCATCTGGTGCTCGACCATCAGCGCGTGGCGCGGACCGCCCCCCGTGGCGGCGATCGCCACCGGCTTGCCGGCGAGTGCTGCGGGATCGAGGAAGTCGATCACGTGCTTGAACAACCCCGAATACGAGCCCTTGTAGACCGGCGAGGCGACGATGAGCCCGTCCGCGCCCTCCATCGCCTCGATCATCCGGGCGGCGGGCAGCGGCAGCGCCTCGCGCAGGGTCACGCCGAGGCCCGGCCCGGCATCGACGAGATCGAACACCTTCAGGTCGATGCGGCGCTGGCGCGCGAGATCCGCCGCGATGGCCTCGACCAGCGTCCGGGTGCGGGAGGGCCGGCCGGGATTGCCCGAGAAAGCGACGATGCGGGGAAGTCTCACGACGCAACTCCGGTTCGCCGGACCGCCCGGCTTCGCTGGTGACCTCGTGGGGGAGCAACCGTGCCCGCCCGTTCCGGTTCGGCCGCGATGGCGCCGCACCCCCGCGCCGCTTCGTGACACCCATCAGTTCGGCACGGAGGGCGCCGGCGTCAAGCATCCGCCCGCGCCGACACCCGGAACTTGACGGGCTCTGGTTAAGTCAGTTGGAACGGGATCACCGCCTTCTCCGGCATGACGAACGGATCGTTTGCGGGTTCTCACGACTCCTCTGCGTGATCCGCAATCAAACCGGGCAGGCGGTGGAAATCGGCGAAGACGAGCGCCGCGCCGGCCGCGACGAGATCATCGGCCGCCGGATCGTGCCGCCAGTGGCCGCCGCCCGCGAAGCCAAACACCCGCATGCCCGCCGCGCGCGCCGCCGTCACGCCCGGCACGCTGTCCTCGATCACGAGGCAGCGCTCCGGCGCCGCGCCCATCCGCTCGGCGGCGTGCAGGAAGAGGTCGGGCGCCGGCTTGCCGCGCGCCACCATGCTGGCGCTGAAGACGTGCCCGTGAAAGAGCGGCAGCAGCCCCGTGAGGGTGAGCGCGTGGGCGAGGCGCGCCGGATCGCTGCTCGACGCCACGCAGCGCCGGTCCGGCAGGGCCTCCAGCACGTCGGCGACCCCGGCGATCGCGGTGAGTTCCGCCTCGAAGGCCCGCAGGGTGTCGGCCCGCACCGCGTCCACGAACCCGTCCGGGGCGGTGACGCCGTAATCAGCCGTGATGTGGGCCATGATCGAGGTCATGCTGGTGCCGGTGAAGCGGCGGGCCACCGTGTCGAGGTCGATCGGCACGCCGATCCGCACGAGATTGTCGGTGAGCCGCGCGAGGCTGATCGGCTCGCTGTCGATCAGCACCCCGTCGCAGTCGAAGATCACCAGGTCCGGCCGTTGCTGCACGCCCATGTCCTCTGCCCGTCTCGGGCGCAGGCCCTGGCACGGGGCGGGCCGGGGAACAAGGCGGCGCGGGGCCACGCTTGCGCGCGCTGGGTCGGCTGTCTACTGCGGACACGCGCCCGACGAGAGCGTCCTCCCGCGCGGTCCGGAGCCCCGCATGATCCGCTTCCTGGCCCGCTGCCTCGGGCTCGTCTTCCTCGCCGCCGGTTTCGTCGGCTTCGTCTACGACGGCGCGCGGTCGATCGCCAACAACACGGTCACGGTTTCCTCGGTGAGCGAGGTGGCGTCCGCCCTCCTCAAGGACCGCGCCGCGAGCCTGCAGGCGGCGGTGGAGGGCAGCCAGCCGGCCCTGTGGAAGTTCCTGGGCGCGCCGCTCACCGTGTGTCCGGCCGCGCCGGCCGCCCTCGTCCTCGGCCTCCTGCTGCTCTGGCTCGGCCAGTCGCCCCGGGCCGGAATCGGCACCCTGATCCGTCCCTGACGCGGGGCCATGGCGGGACCCGGCCCTGGAGCCCGACCGCGCGCATCCCCATATTCCGGCTCGAGAGTCACGGGGCGGTCGCCGCGACCGCCCGAGACGGAGCGAGCCGATGCTGTTCTTCCGCAAGCGCGCCGAGATGCCGAGCCCGGACCGGATCCTGCCCGGCCGGCCGACGCCGCTCCCCACCGCCGAGCGCCACTTCGTCAACGGCCGGCCGCTGAAAGGGCCGTACCCGGACGGCATCGAGACCGTGATCGTCGGCCTCGGCTGCTTCTGGGGCGCGGAGCGCAAGTTCTGGCAGCTCGGCGACGGCATCTGGGTAACGGCGGTCGGCTACGCCGCCGGCACGACGCCGAACCCGACCTACGAGGAGGTCTGCTCGGGCCTCACCGGCCACAACGAGGTCGTGCTGGTGGCCTACGACCCCGCCGTGATGCCGTTCGGGCGCCTGCTCCAGACCTTCTGGGAGAGCCACGACCCGACCCAGGGCATGCGCCAGGGCAACGACATCGGCACGCAGTATCGCTCGGGCCTCTACCTGACGGACCCGGAGCGGCGCGCCGAAGCCGAGGCCTCGCGCGACGCCTACGCGGCGGCGCTCGCCGCGCAGGGGTTCGGGCCGATCACCACCGAGATCCGCGACCCCGGCCCGTTCTACTTCGCCGAGGATTACCACCAGCAGTACCTCGCCAAGAATCCTGGCGGCTATTGCGGGCTCGGCGGCACCGGCGTGGCCTGCCCGATCGGCACGGGCGTGCGTAGCGCCGCGGAGTAGCCCCGAGCTGCCTAACCCGGCTACTTGGCCTTCAGCACCGCGCGACAGGCGTCGGGCAGCCCCGCCAGGGTGATGGGCGGGCGCGGCTTGCCGGGCGGGCCGGGCCGGGGGTTGAGCACCGCGTCGCTGAACCAGTAGTCGAGCTCGCCGCTGCAGCCGTCACCGCCCGGCGGCGGGTCCTGGTCCTTGCAGGCGCGCTCGCCCGCCGGGCAGTCGAGCCGGATGTGGAAATGGTAGTTGTGGCCGTACATCGGCCGCACCTTGCTGAGCCAGCCCCGGCTGCCCCCCGCCTCGCGGCACAGGGCGAGCTTGATCGCCGGGTTGACGAAGATGCGCGCCACCTCCGGTTGCTGCGCCACCATCTGGATCAGCCGGACGTGTTCGGGGCGCCAGATCGCGGGGTCGATGTCGCGGCGGTCGGACCGCACGACGTTCGTGGCCGACATTTCTTCGCGCTCCGCCCGGGTGAGGCGCCGGTCCGGCATCGGGGTGAGCCAGATGTCGGCGTCGAGGCCGAGCTGGTGCGAGGCGTGCCCGGTCAGCATCGGTCCGCCGCGGGGCTGCGACAGGTCGCCGACGAGCAGCCCCGGCCAGCCCGCCTGAACCGGCGCCTTGGCGGCGATCTTTTCGAGGAAGGCGATCAGGCGCGGGTGGCCCCACATCCGGTTGCGCGACAGGCGCATCACCTGCCAGGTCGGGCCGTCGGTGGCGAGCGCCTCGGCTCCGGCGACGCAGCCGCGCGAGTAGCTGCCGATCGCCTGCGGTGGCAGCGAGGCCGCCGTCGTGGCGCGGCCGAACAGGGCCTTGGCGGGCGTCGCGGGATCATCCGGGTTGGCGAGCGGCGGCAGCGGCTTCGGATTGACGCTGCCGCGGTCCTGCGCGAGCGCGGGCAGGGCCGTCAGGGCAAGGGCAGCGAGGAACAGGGCGGAGGAGCGAATCGTCATGGGCGAAGGCTAGACCGCCCCGGGGCCGCGCGAAACCGCCGGCCGGAACGGCGTCGGCCGGACTGCGTTGCTTGCGCAACAGTGTCGACCCTGGAGGCCGCGATGACGACCGAAGCACCGACGGTGGGTGACCGTTCCGACATGGGCAGCCTGACCACCAACGAGACCAGCACGCTGATCGCCAGCGACCGGGTCGAGGGCACGGCGGTGCGCCGCCGGAACGGCGACAGCCTGGGGCGCATCGAGCGCCTGATGATCGAGAAGCGCAGCGGCCGGGTCGCCTACGCGGTGATGAGCTTCGGCGGCTTCCTCGGCATCGGCGAGACCTACTTCACGGTCCCCTGGAGCGCGCTGACCTTCAACCCGGAACTCGACGCCTACGAGATCGACGTCACGGACGACCAGATCCGCAACGCCCCCCAGCGGTCGGCCGAGGGCCATGATCCCTCCTCGGACCGGGCCTGGGAGGAGCACGTCCACCGCTACTACAACGCGCATCCCTACTGGACGGTCTGAGGCGTCACTGCGCGCGTTCCGCCCAGCGGCAGACCTTGCTGTCCTTCACGGCGAGGCAATCGTAGGGGGTGCCGCCCACGACAACGTGGTCGGCCACCCCGTCGATCCGATCGCGTGGCGTGAAGGCGCAGCCGAGATGGTCGGCCTTCGGGTCGGCGAACAGGCGCGTGATCGCCGACCGGTCGCCGTTGGTGTCGCGCAGGAGCATGCGCAGGTTGGCGAGCGCTCCGCAGGTCACCGCCGGCGGGGCGGTCTTCGCCGTCCCCCCCTTCTCGGCGCCCGTGGCGGGCGCGGCAGCCAGCGCGGCGGCGAGCGCGAGGCCTGCGCGGCCGGCCCATCGGCGTGCCGGGCGGGGCCGGTTCACAGGCCCCCCATCGCCCGCACGATCGTCCATTCGTCCTCCGTCACCGGCTGCACCGACAGGCGGGAATTGTTGACGAGGATCATGTCCTTGAGCCGGGGCTCGGCCTTGATCGCCTCCAGGGTGACCGGGCGCGGCAGGGCCGTCACCGCCCTCACATCGACCATGCCGAAGCGGCCGCTCTCGTCCGTGGGGTCGGGATGGTAGGTGCGGATCACCTCGACGATGCCGACCACCGCCTTGCCCTCGTTGGAATGGTAGAAGAAGCCCTGGTCGCCCAGGCGCATCGCCTGGAGGTGCTGCTTGGCGAGGTGGTTGCGCACGCCGTTCCAAGAAGTGCCGGACTCGGCCGCCGCGACCTGCTGCTCCCACGACCATGCCGACGGCTCGGACTTGTAGAGCCAGTGCGCCATCCCCGCCCTCCCCTCAAGCCGCGGCGCGGCGCCAGAATGCGACGCTCTCGCGGTTGACCGGATGCCCGGCCGCCTCGTCCCGCGCCACCACGAAGGCCAGGAAGGCCCGCGCCTCCTCCGGCCCGGCGAGGTCGCGCAACGCGGTCAGGATGCGGGTGATGCGCAGGTGGTTGTGGTCGCGCGGACTGAGCCAGCCGTCGGTCTCGGCGTAGAAGCGCCGCATCCGGTCGCGGGCGGCCCGCAGGCCTGCGAGCGCCGCCGGATCGGCCCGGATCGCCGCCGCCTCGCCCGGGCCGAGCACCGGCGCGCCGGGCACCGCGCGGCTCGCCTCCGCCAGCGGGAAGCACCACTGGATGAAATCGTGCACGCCCTCGATGTGCAGGTCGTCGAAGGCGAGGATGTCGGCGAGGCGCCGGCCGCGCCCGTCGGGTCCGCGGCCCGCCAGGAAGGCGTGGATCGGGCCGGCATCGGGCGTCGCGGCACTCATCGGATCAGCCGTCCGTCAGCGGATGTAGGTCGCGCACCATGCTCTTCAGGCGCTCGTCCAGCACGTGAGTGTAGATCTGGGTCGTCGAGATGTCCGCGTGGCCGAGCAGCTCCTGCACCACCCGCAGGTCGGCGCCGTTCTGGAGCAGGTGGCTGGCGAAGGCATGGCGCAGCACGTGCGGGCTGACCCGGTCGGCCCGCAACCCCGCGGCGGCCGCCGCCGCCTTCAGATCGCGCGCGAATGCCTGCCGCGTCAGATGCCCGCTCTCGCTGTCGGCCGGAAACAGCCAGGACGCGCCCGCCGGCAGGTTCGCCTCGTGCGCCGCCATCGCGGCGCGGGCGAGACCGGTGAGCGGCACCAGCCGCTCGCGCCCGCCCTTGCCGCGCACCACCAGGAATTGCTCGCGGGTGCGCGCGGCGCTGCGCGGCAGCGACACCAGTTCCGAGACGCGCAGACCCGTGGCGTAGAGGAGTTCGAGCATGCAGTGGAGCCGCGCCGCGCGGGCGGCCTCGCCGGGCGCGGCCGCCTCCTTGGCCACTGCGAGCAGCCGGTCGACCTCCGCCACCGAGAGCACCTTCGGCAGGGCGCGCCCGCGCTTCGGGCCGGCCACCGGCGCGGTCGGATCGCTCTCGGCCAGCCCTTCCGCGTAGAGGAAGCGGTGGAAGCCGCGAACGCATGACAGGCGCCGGGCCGCCGAAGAGGCCTTGAGGCCCCGTGCGTCGAGGTCGGCGAGGTAGGCGCGCACCGTCGGCGGCGCGACCGCGGCGGGATCGAGCCCGGCGGCGGCGAGGTGGGCGAGGTAGTCGTCGAGGTCGCGCCGGTAGGCCGCGAGCGTGTTGGCCGAGGCGCCGCGCTCGGCCGCCAGCATGTCGAGAAAGGCCTGCATCAGCCCGGCGCGGACGCGGGAGGCCCGGCTCCCGTTCTCCCGGCCATGCGTCGGCTGGCCGCCGGATGCGGCGCGCGCCCGGCTCATCGGTTCCCGGGCTGGAGCTTCGAGTTGGGGATCGTCACGGTGATCTCCCGCGGCGTCGGCTCGACGAAGGTGGCCATCGCGAACATCGCCGCGTAGACGAGCCCGGCCAGCAGTGCCACGACGGCCAGGAAGCGGAAAAGGGTCGGCACGTCGGACGGGCCTCTCGGGGGCTCTGGAAGACCGGAATGCGTGCGGTCGGTTGCAATGCGGCACGGTTCGACCATGCGGCCGGGCGCAAGGCAAGGGTTCCGGGCGTCGCCCCACCCGAATGCCGGGGCGTGTTGCGCGGTGGACCCGCGGCCGGGATCGTTTCACGCGGCCTCGGATTCAGGCTAAGAACGCACCATGATTGAGCCTTCGCCCCAGGACGACCCGATCGAGGCCCGCGTGCGCCGCGGCGTCGGTCAGCGCTCGATCGTCCTCGTCGGGCTGATGGGCGCGGGCAAGAGCACGGTGGGCAAGCGCCTCGCCAGCCGCCTCGGCATGATCTTCAAGGATGCCGACCACGAGATCGAGGCGGCGGCCGGCCTGACCATCCCGGACATCTTCGCGATCTACGGCGAGGCGAGCTTTCGCGATGGCGAGGAGCGGGTGATCGCCCGGCTGCTGCGCCAGGGGCCGATGGTGCTGGCCACCGGCGGCGGCGCCTTCATGCGGCCCGAGACGCGCGAGCGCATCGCCACCTCCGGCGTGTCGGTGTGGCTCAAGGCCGATCTCGACCTGCTGATGCGCCGCGTGCGCCGCCGCCCCGGCCGTCCGCTGCTCCAGAACGAGGATCCCGAGGGCACGATGCGACGCCTGATGGACGTCCGCCACCCGGTCTACGGCGGCGCCGACGTGGTGGCGGTCTCCCGCGACGTCTCCCACGACCGCGTGGTGCAGGACGTGCTCGAAGCCATCGACGCCTACTTGGCGGGCGATCCGTCGAGCCGCGGAGTGGCGGCCCAATGAGCCTGGAGACCGTCCACGTCCCCCTCGACCAGGGCCGGGCCTACGACATCCTGGTCGGGCGCGGCCTCCTCGCGGAGGTCGGCGCGCGCCTCGCGCCCTTGGGCGCGCGCGCCGTCGCGGTGGTGAGCGACACCAATGTGGCCGGCCTCTACGGCGAGGCGGTGCTCGCGAGCCTGCGGGAGGCCGGCCTGCGCGCCGCCCTCGTGACGGTGGAGCCGGGCGAGGGATCGAAGAGCTACGCCACCTTTGCGCAGGTCTGCGACGGGCTGCTCGCCCACCGGGTCGAGCGGCGCGACCTGGTCCTGGCGCTGGGGGGCGGCGTCGTCGGCGACCTCGCGGGCTTCGCCGCCGCCGTGCTGCGCCGCGGCGTGCGCTTCGTCCAGGCCCCGACCACCCTCCTGGCGCAGGTTGATTCCTCGGTGGGCGGCAAGACCGGCATCAATTCGCCCCACGGCAAGAACCTGATCGGCGCTTTCCACCAGCCGGGGCTGGTGCTCGCCGACACCGCCGCCCTCGATTCCCTCTCGGCCCGCGAGATGCGGGCGGGCTATGCCGAGGTGGCGAAGTACGGGTTGATCGACGATCCCGGCTTCTTCGCGTGGTGCGAGGCGAATTTTTCGGAGATCTTTTCCGGCGGGCCGGCCCGCGAGCGGGCCGTGGCGGCCTGCTGCCGGGCCAAGGCCGGCGTGGTCGTGCGCGACGAGCGCGAGGACGGCGAGCGGGCGCTGCTCAACCTCGGCCACACCTTCGCGCACGCGCTGGAGCGCCTGACGGCCTACGATTCCACCCGGCTCGTCCACGGCGAGGCGGTGGCGATCGGACTGGCGCTGGCCTTCCGCTTCTCGGCCCGCCTCGGCCTCTGCTCCGGCCAGGATGCCGGCCGCGTCGCCAACCACCTCGCGCTGGCGGGCCTGCCCACCCGGCTGCGGCAGGTGCCGGGCGGCTGCGGCGACGCCGACCAACTCCTCGACGCCATGCGCCAGGACAAGAAGGTGCGCGACGGCGCGCTGACCTTCATCCTGGCCCGCGGCATCGGCAAGAGCTTCATCGCGCCGGGGATCGACCCGGGAGCGGTGCGGGAGTTCCTGATGGAGGAACTGGCGGCCTGAGGGCCACGCGCGGGCAGCGCGGGCGTTCCTGTGGGCGGAAGGTGATCCTCTCCGACCACGTCAGCCCGCCTGCGGGGCGAGGTCCCGCACCGCCCCCTCCCCCTGCCCCGCCATCATCAGCCCCAGCCGCGTGGCATCCAGCGTCTCGGCCGGCAGCGCCGCCGAGAGGCGGGAGCGGGCCATCACGGCGATCCGGTCGCTGAGGGCGAAGAGTTCGTCGAGGTCCTCCGAGATCAGCACCACCCCGGCCCCGCGGGCGCGGGCGTCGAGGAGCCGGCGGTGCACCTCCGCCACCGCGCCGATGTCGAGGCCGCGCGTCGGCTGGGCCGCCACGATCAGCGCGGGCGACCGGTCGAGGACGCGGGCCAGCACGACCTTCTGCATGTTGCCTCCCGACAGGAGCCGGACCGGCGCATCGGGGCCGGGACAGCGGATGTCGTGGTCGCGGATCGCCGCCAGCGCCCGCGCCCGGATGGCGGCGAGGCGCAGGAATCCGCCGCGCTGGAAGCGGGTGCGGATCTCTTCCGCCGCCACGGTCTCGGCCACCGACATGTCGGCGACCACGCCCTCGTGGTGGCGGTCCTCCGGGATGCGGCCGATGCCGAGCCGCACGAACAGGCCCGGATCGAAGCGGCGGACCGGCTCGCCGCGCAGCCGCACGGTGCCGGCGGCCGGCCGCACGAGGCCGAACAGCAGGCGGGCGAGCGCGGCCTGCCCGTTGCCCGCGACCCCCGCCACCCCGACGATCTCGCCCGCGCGGACGCGCAGGCTCGCCTCCTCCAGGCGGTCGCGGGCGTGGGATCCGGCCACCGACACGGCTTCGAGAGACAGCACCTCGGGGCCGGGTGCCCGGGCCGCGCGGCGCGAGGGCGGGACGGCACGCCCGACCATCAGGCCGGCCAGCATCTCGCGGTCGGCGCCCGCGGTGGCGCGCTCGGCCACCTTGCGCCCCGCCCGCAGCACGGCGATGCGGTCGCTGGCCGCCAGCACCTCGCCGAGCTTGTGCGAGATGAAGGCCACCGCGAGGCCGCGGTCGGCGAGCGCCCGCAGGGTCGCGAACAGCCCCTCGCTCTCGGCCGGCGTCAGCACCGCGGTGGGCTCGTCGAGGATCAGCACCCGCACGTCCCGGGTGAGGGCCTTCAGGATCTCGATCCGCTGGCGCTCGCCCACGGTGAGCCGCCCGACCGGCACGTCGAGATCCACCGCGAGGCCCGAGCGGCGCATCAGGTCGTCGAGCCGCCCGCGCGCCGGGCCGGTGCGGCGGCGCGGCCGCCAGAGCGGCTCGGTGCCGAGCATCACGTTGTCGAGGCCCGTGAGCGCGTCGGCGAGGGTGAAGTGCTGGTGCACCATGCCGATGCCGGCGCGCAACGCCGCCCGCGGCCGGCCGGGCGGCAGGGCCACGAGGCGCCCCTCCCGGTCCGCCACCCGCACCTCGCCCGCGTCGGCCGTGTAGTGGCCGAACAGGATGTTCATCAGCGTGGTCTTGCCGGCGCCGTTCTCGCCCAGCAACGCCAGGATCTCGCCGGAGCGCAGGTCGAGGTCGATGCCGTCGTTGGCGACGAGCGCGTCGAAGCGCTTGGTGATGCCGCGCAGCGCGAGGAGGACGGGCGGGGTCTCGGGAGGCACGCGGGAATCAGGTGGTGGATTTGGGCTCGGAATCGTTCACCGCCACCGTGAAGGCGCCCGCGCGGATCTCCCGCTCCTTGGCCAGCACGAGGTCGATCACCGGCTGGGGCACCAGCGCGGGATCGAGTGCTGCCAGCGAGCAGCCGCCCTTGGCCATGTGGCTCCACGGCCCGTAATCCTCGGCCGTGAAGCTGCCCTCGATGACCTTGGCCACCGCCCGGTCGATGGTGGGCTCCATGTGCCAGAGCGCGGAGGCGATCACCGTGCCCGGATATTGCGCGGCGGTGTCGATGACGTTGCCGATCGCCTTCACGCCGCGCTCCTTGGCGGCGTCCGAGACGCCGAAGCGCTCGGCGTAGAGCACGTCCGCCCGGCGCTCGATCATGGCGAGCGCCGTCTCCTTGGCCTTGGGCGGGTCGTACCAGGAATTGATGAAGGAGACGAGGAACTTGACATCCGGATTGACGGACCGTGCCCCGGCCATGAAGGCGTGCATCAGCCGGTTGACCTCGGGGATCGCGTAGCCGCCGACCATCCCGATCAGGTTGGTCTTCGTCGCCTTCCCGGCCACTATGCCGGTGAGGTAGGAGGCGTCCTGGATGTAGTTGTCGAAGACCGAGAGGTTGGGCGCCTGCGCCGGGAAGGACGAGCCCATCAGGAAGGCGGTGGTCTTGTAGTCCGCGGCGATGCGGCGGGCCGGGCGCTCCAGCCCGAAGGCCTCGCCGATGATCAGGTCCTTCTTCGCCTCGGCATATTCGCGGATCACCCGCTCGGCATCGGTGTTGGCGACGTTCTCCGAGTACACGTAGGTGATGTCGCCCCGCCCCTCCGCGGTCTTGAGGGCGCGGTGGATGCGGCTGATCCACTGCTGCTCGATCGGCACCGAGGCCACGAGCGCCACCGCCACCGGCCGGGCCTTGGCGGCCCGGGCAGGGCCGCCGAGGGTGCCCCCCGCGAGCAGCGCCGCTCCTCCCGCCAGCACCGCCCGGCGATCCACTCCCCGCCCGCCCGTCGTCATCCGTTCGCGCTCCCCGTCCTGCCCCCACAGGCGACCACGCCCGGACCCGGTGCGCAAGCCGTTTCGGCGGGCAGGTGAGCGCGGCGGCGGCCCGATCCTGCGCCAGGAAGGGCGGATCAGGGCCGCGGCTCCCGCATCAGATCGATCCGACCTCGCTCATGACGCGGCATGCACGCGATGCGAGGAGCCGCGCCAATCCTGGGTGGCCTGGATCATCTCCGAGAAGGCGGCGCCGATCGCCGTATCGGACTCCGGGAGGGGATGCTCCCCTCTGGTCAGTGGCGATCAGTCGAAGTCGCTCGGTACTCGCGTCAGGGAACCGCGTCCGCAAGCACGACCACGGCGACAGCGCCGTTGCTCAAGGGGAGGAAACCGATGCCCGCCTCCTGCAGCGCCTCCGCAGCCGACCTGCGGTTGCGGGTGAGCACACCCTCGGCGTCCTGTTCGAGGCGGCGGACCGTCGAGAGCGAGAGCCCGCTGGCTTTGGCCAGATCGGACATCGACCAGTCGAGCAGAGCACGTCCTGCGCGCAGGTGATGCCCGCTCAGGACCGCACCGAGATCGGTGCTGGCTGGCCTGATGGTGATCCCGGCCGGCTCCCAGGTCGTGTCGCCTTCGCCGGAGGCGCGGTCAATACGTGCACCGGTACACTCCGCACGCTGGGCGACGAAAGACCCGATGGCGCCGTATATCTCCATCAGGAGCTGGTCGACGTCGGCCTGGTGATCCGGCGGCATGTGAGATGTGGAATGTGCGAGCATGGGTCGACTGCGTGTGATTCTCGATAAAGCGCTTTTTGTTCGTTGATCAGCGATGCCGTGAGGCTCGTTCTGGCCGGGTTGCAGCCAGCAGCATGGAACAGAACATATTCTCCCCCAAGAGAATATTCTAACCGCCAACGAGTGCTTGGCATGCGTGTATTCCGCCAATTCAGTGGCGGCGACTGAGCTATGGACGCAACGATATTGGATCTGAAAATGCGAGAGTGTCAACGCGTGCGGAAAATTGATATCCGTATTCGCAAAAATGACTGCGACGCGCAGCCATTCCTGACGTAGCGGACCGGTGGACCCGCCGCACATCATGGTGTGGGATGCCCCGGTCCCTGCGGCGGAGCGGCATCGCGCGCCCAAGCGTTGTTCCCTGCGCCTCGGCTCGGCTGGGGGTCGGCTGGCCGGGCCGTCGCCGGACGCCATCACTCCGTGGCGGCGTGACTCCGTCGCCCGGCGGTCTCGCGGGCTTGGCGCCGGGTTTCGGACGGCGTGCAGCCGAAGTGCCGGCGGTAGCGCTGGCCGAAGTCACTCGCGTGCGCGAAGCCCCAGCGCTTGGCGAGTTCGGCGATCGGCACGTCGAGGTCGCGGATCTCGAGAAGGTCCCGGCGCGCGCGCTCCAGGCGCCGGCCGATGATGAACTGGGTCGGCGCCTGGCCGACCTCCCGGTGGAAGGCGACCTGGAGGGTGCGCACGCTCACGCCGGCCACGGCCGCGATCTCGGCCAGCGTCAGCGGATTCGTCAGGTTGGCTTCGATGTAGTTCAGGGCGAGCCGCAGGTAACGGGGTGACAGGGTGGCGAGGCCTGCGCCCTCGCGCGGCGACCGGACGGGCCAAGCCGACAGCAGCTGGTAGCACATGATCTCCTCCAGCAGCGGGAGGACGAAATCGCCGTGCCGGCCCGCCGCCTGCATCCTGCGGTGGACCTGCGTCACCGTGAAGGCCAGGGCCTTCATGCTCGGGCTCTCGACCTCGGCGACCGGCTCGAGATGCGGCAGCTCCGCGGTCTCGTCCCCGGTCAGCGCCCGCTGGGCGCGCAGCAGCGTCGCCACGAGGATCGTCGCGCTGACGGCGGTGAAGCCGGGCGCGGCCTCCATCTGGCGGATGCCGTCGAATCCGATCAGCGTCGCGAAGGTCGGCGCCCCGATGAAGTCGCCGCCCTGGTGGCGGTAGAGGATGTGCCCGCCGGTCACGAACCGCATGGTGACCAGGTTGGCGTTAAATTTCGGCTGGCTCACGAACCCGCTCGGGGAATGCGTGTGCCACAGCGCGATCCCGGCCTCCTGGCTGCCGCTGATCTGGATCTCTGGCGGGGTCGCGCGCATGACGTCGAAGGCGACCGCGATCCCGCCGGTGTCGTTGAAGGACTGGAGTTGCTTGCGCGAGGCGATGTTCGCCAGGAAACTGGTCTGGGGACGCCAGATGCTCTCGTCCGGGTAGCCTCGTCTCGTCATCGCGTCCGGTCGCAGGAATCAGGTGCGGCGGTTCGGCATGATGAGCGCCGCCGAGCCCTGCCTGCCACGGGTTCGCCTCTTGGGAAACCCCCGGGGGGCATATGAACCCCGGTGCGCAGCACCGGGATCATGCCTGCCGGCGCCGCGCGATCCGCGGCACCCGGGCGACCATCCTTCGGCGTCTCGGGCTCGGGCGGCACAAGCGGTGCGATCACCGCCTGGAGATCATCGGGGTCGAGAGCGTCCATGGCCTCCCAACCCACTCACCCCGGTTTGGTCCCTCGTACTAAAGACCGCCGTCGCTGATCCGGTACCACGCGATCACCGCCGAGACGTAGAGACGGTGGAGGGAGTGGAGCGGCAGGGGGGCGATCGGGCTCGTCGGGAAGGGCAGCGCCTCGGCGTCGCCGGTCGCCAGGTAGGCCGCCATGGCGCGGCCCATGCTCGATTGCAGGCCGACGCCGCGCCCCTGACAGCCGATGTCGATGAGGAGCCCCGGGGCTGGCTCGTGCAGATGGGGCATGAAATCGCGGGTGATCGCCACGCGCCCGCACCAGCGGTGGTCGAAGCCGACATCGGCCGCCTGCGGAAACAGCTTGGCGACGATCCGCTCCAGATGCGCCCAGTCGCCCGGGCCCTTCGGTTCGCGAAATGGACCACGCCCGCCCATCAGCAGCCGGCCCGTATGGTCGAGGCGGAAGTAGAGCAGGAGCTTGCGAGTGTCCGAGGAGACCTGGCCCTCCGGCAGGATCGAGCGGCGCAGGTTGTCGGAGAGCGGCGTGGTGGCGACTTGGAAGGAGTTCGCCGCGATGATGGTGCGGGCGAGGCCCGGCCACAGACCGCCCGTGTAGCCGTTGGTGCAGAGCACCACCCGCTCGGCGCGGATCTCGGGGCCGCGGGCGCTGCGGACCACCCAGCCGCTGCCCTCCCGCGCGATCGCCGTCACGGGCGTGTCGGTGTGGATGACGGCGCCGGCCCGGAGCGCCGCCCGGGCGAGGCCGCGCGCGTAGGAGAGCGGCTGGATCGCCCCGCCGCGCCCGTCGAGCCAGCCGCCGCGGTAGCGCGCGGTGCCGAGCAGCCGGTCGGTCTCCGCCTTGTCGAGCAGCCGCGTCGGCGCGCCGCGGCGCGCCCATTGCGCGGCCCGCCGCTCGGCCTGGGCCAGCCCGTCGTCCGTGTGGGCGCCCTGGATCCAGCCGGTGCGGGTGTGGGGCACGTCCATGCGGTGGCGGGTGATCAGGTCGAACACCGTGTCGGCGGTCTCTCCCGCGAAGGTGGCGAGGCGCTCGCCGCGCTCGTGCCCGAAGCGCTGCACGAGCTCGTCCGGATCGTACTTGAGGCCCGGGATCACCTGCCCGCCGTTGCGGCCCGAGCCGCCGAAGCCGATCTCGCGCGCTTCCAGCACCACCGGACGAAGGCCCGCCTCGGCGAGGTGCAGCGCGGTCGAGAGGCCGGCGAAGCCCGCCCCGATCACCGCGACGTCGGCGCGGGCGGAGGCGTCGAGGGGGGTCGTCTCGGGCGCGGGCGCGGCCGTGGAGGCCCAGAGCGAGGGCTGGAGCGGAAAGGGTTCGGCCATCGGAACGCCTACAGGGGATGCAGCACGCGGCGCAGGAAGTCGCGGGTGCGCGCCTGCTCGGGCTCGGTGAGGACGGCCCGGGCCGGCCCCTCCTCGACGATCACGCCGTGGTCGAGGAACAGCACGCGGTCGGCCACCTCCCGGGCGAAGCCGATCTCGTGGGTGACGACGACCATCGTCATCCCCTCCTCGGCCAGCGCCCGCATGACGGCCAGCACCTCGCCGACGAGTTCGGGATCGAGCGCCGAGGTCGGCTCGTCGAACAGGATCGCGTCCGGCCGCATGGCGAGCGCCCGGGCGATGGCGACGCGCTGCTGCTGCCCGCCCGAGAGCTGCGGCGGCCGCGCCGCCTCCTTGCCGGAGAGGCCGACGCGGGCGAGCAGCGCCCGCCCGCGCTCGGCGGCCTGCGCCTTCGGCTCGCCCTTCACGTAGACGGGCCCCTCGATGACGTTCTCGAGCGCGGTGCGGTGGGGAAACAGGTTGAAGCGCTGAAACACCATCGAGACCTGGGTGCGCACCGCGCGGATCCCCGGCCCGGACCGGTCGACCCGGGTGCCGTTCACCCGGACCTCGCCGCCGTCGTAGGATTCGAGGCCGTTGATGCAGCGCAGGAGCGTCGACTTGCCCGAGCCGGACGGCCCGATCACGCAGACCACCTCGCCCTTCGCCACCCGGGCGGTGATGCCCTTGAGCACAGGCACCGCACCGAACTGCTTGCGGACGTCGTCCAGCTCGATCATGGCCGCCCCGCCCGCTTCTCGAGGTGGCGCACGATCAGGATCAGGGGCAGGCTGAGCACGAGGTACATCAGCGCCACCAGGGTGAAGACGCTGGTGTTCTTGAAGGTCGCGGAGGCGATCAGCTTGCCCTGCAGCGCGAGCTCGGCCACCGTGATGGTCGAGGCCTGCGAGGAATCCTTCAGCATCATGATCATCACGTTGCCGTAGGGCGGCAGTGCGATCTTAAGGGCCTGCGGCAGCACCACGCGCCGCATGGTGAGGCCCCAGCCCATGCCGATGGTCTGCGCTGCCTCGATCTGCCCCTTGTCGATCGCCTCGATGGCCGCGCGGAAATTCTCCGCCTGATAGGCCGAGTAGGCGACACCGAGCCCGAGCACCCCGGCCTGCACGGCCGTGAGCGCGATCCCGAAATCCGGCAGCACGAAGTAGATGTAGAAGAGCTGCACGATGATCGGGATGCCCCGGATCACGTTGATGAACAGGGCCGCCGCCCCCGAGAGCAGGGGGATGCCGGAGACCCGCATCATCGCCCAGACGAGACCGAGCGCCGTCGAGACCACGAGCGAACCGACCGTGATCAGGATCGTGAGCTGCACGCCCTGGAGCAGGATCGGCAGGAACTCGCGGGCATCGGCGAGGAAGCTCTCCATCGCGCGCCAGACCGGCTCACGAGGGGTTCACGGAGGGCTTCAGGCCCCACTTCTCCAGGATGCGGGCGAGTTCGCCGCTCTGCTTGATCTTCGCGAGGCCGGCATCGATCTTGGCCTTGAGCGCCGCATCCTCCTTGCGCAGGCCGATGCCGACCGAGCCGACGACCGTGGGCTTGTAGGATTCCACCAGCCGCACGTTCGGAAACAGGCCCTGCTTGAGGTTGTAGGCGAGGATCGGCCCGTC
This sequence comes from Methylobacterium oryzisoli, assembly GCF_046557895.1. NCBI lineage: Bacteria > Pseudomonadati > Pseudomonadota > Alphaproteobacteria > Hyphomicrobiales > Methylobacteriaceae > Methylobacterium > Methylobacterium oryzisoli. The sequence continues at coordinate 60,380 of NZ_JBKIBX010000025.1, forward strand.
CGCGAAGCCGGCCTTGAGGCGGCCCGAATTCACGTCGCGCAACACATCCGGGATCGTGTCGTAGATCTTCACCTCAGGGAAGAGCCCGGACTTCTTCAGCGGCTCGACGAAGGCGGTGCCGACCTGCGCGCCCACGGTCTCGCCCTTGAGGTCCGCGAAGGCCGCGTGGTCGCGCCCGTCGGCCTTCGGCACGATCAGCGCCTCGCCGTAGGTGTAGACCGGCTCGGAGAAATCGATCACCTCCTTGCGGGCCGGCGTGATGAACATCGCGGCCGAGATGAGGTCGATCTTCTTGGCAGTGAGCGCGGCGATCAGGGTCGAGAATTGCAGCGGCTCGACCTGCACGGAAAAACCCGCCTCGCGCCCGACCGCCGTGATGACGTCCACCATGACCCCCTGGATGGTGTTGGTCTTGGTGTCGAGGAAGGTGAACGGGATGCCGGTGGGCGTCGAGCCGACCTTCAGCGTTGTCTGAGCCGTGGCCGGAGCGGCAAAGCCGAGCGCGGCGGCCGCCAGGGCCGCCTGAACGAGACGCTTCATCGTCGTGCTCCTGGTCGGGGCGGACCTGCTTGGCGCAGCGTTCCGCGGCGGAAATTTCATTGACATGAACATTTGGGCATATTCCATTGCGAGACGCAATCCGATTTCACGCACATGAAACAGGCCGGCGACGGGCGAACGAATGGGCAGGCCGGGTCCGGCGGGATCGCGGCGGACCTCGCGGTCGGCGGACGCGTGCGGGCGCTGCGGCGCGCGCGCGGGCTGTCGCTCAAGGCGGTGGCGGCGCGCGCCGGGCTGTCGATCGGCTTCCTGAGCCAGGTCGAGCGCGGCCTCTCCTCCCCGTCGCTGCGGGTGCTGACGGCGATCGCCGACGTGCTGGAGGTCGGCCTCTCCGGCCTCTTCGGCGCCGCGGCGCCGGCGCCGGACGCGATCGTCACCCGTCCGCACGAGCGGGCGGAGCTGACTTTGTGGCGCTCCGGCATCGCCAAGCAGCTTCTGACGCGCCCGGACGGCGATGCGCGCCTCAGCCTCTTCCTGATGCGGCTCTCGCCGGGCGCGAGCACCGGGGACGAGTTCTTCGCCCATGACGGCGAGGAGGCCGGGCTGGTGCTGGAGGGCCGCCTCGACCTGGCGGTGGAGGACGCGACGATGCGGCTCGAATCCGGCGACAGCTTCCGCTTCGCCAGCCGCCGCCCGCACCGCTACGGCAACCCTTCCGAGAGCGACGAGACGGTGGTGCTGTGGGTGAACGCGGTCGCCACCACCCTTCGGGAAGGGCGCTGAGACGTCGTCGGGCCGCGGCACCTTCCCGGGCCGCAACGGACGAAGCTCGCACCGGCCGCCGAACGCGCCGCAGGATGTGGTGTACTCGACTGATCTAGAACAGTCCGGCATTCTGCCGCAGCAGAGAGCGGCGCATCATGGTTAAAATTCCATGAAAACGGCCTTTCCGCGGCCATAAAGCTCGGACAAACTCTCAAGCTCGGGTCATCGCCTGGGTCGATCGAGATGTCACGGATCGGACGAGTGCTGCGTCGGGTGCTGAGCACCGCGGTCGCGGTGGCGGTCCTGGCCGTGGGAATCGTCTCCGCCATCGTCGCCCAGCGCGTCGCGGCCCTGCCGGACGACGCGACCCTGCGGATGCGGCTGACCTCGGCGCACCTCCTGGCGGTGCCGCGGCGCGGGGAGCCGAACGTCCTCGACATCCACTGCAACTGCCCCCTGCCCGTCCGGCTGGAGCACCTGCCGCTCGACCTGCCCTACGCGGTGATCAAGCGGGAGGACCGCCGGTTCCTCAAGCATGCGGGCGTCAACGTCGCGAGCCTCCTCAGCGCGACCCGGGACACCGTGATGGGCCGCCCGCGCGGGGGCTCCACCATCACCATGCAGCTCGCCAAGAACACGCTCCTCGATCCGAACGACCGCGGCCACGTCCGCAAGCTCGTCGAGATCTGGGCGGCTCTGCGCATCGAGCGCGTCCTGTCCAAGCGCGAGATCCTCGAAGCCTACCTCAACATCGTGCCCTTCCCGGGCAACCGGACCGGCATCGAGCAGGGGGCGCAGTACCTGTTCAACAAGAGCGCCTCGGCCCTGACGCAGGTCGAGGCGGCCGCCATGGCGGCGACGCTGCACGGCCCCAACCGCTACGATTTCTGGCGCCTCGATCCCCAAGGATCCGGGCTGCGCCTGTCCGAGATCCGCAAGATCCAGCTCTACAGCCGCAAGGAGCGGTTCGGGCCGGAGGGCTGCGCACGCTACAAGCGCGATCTGGAGCGCAGCTTCATCCAGTCCCGGTTTCCCGGCCGGTCCCCGGACGCGCCGCTGACGCGGGAGGAGCGCGCGCCGCTCATGGCCGCGTTCCGCGAGGTGAACACGCTCAGCATCTGCCGCCGCCAGCGCCTGCGCGCCCAGACGATGCTGGTGCTCGACGCCTTCCCGGCCCCGCCGACCCGCGCCACTCGCGAGCAGCGCCGGGCCGGCCTCGACCGCCTCGTGACGGTCCGCCAGCGCCCGTCGGCGGAGCCCCTGCGCCTGGAGACGCGGTGGTACGTCGGGTTCGCCCTCAAGGAACTGGCCCGGCAGGGCCTCGTGCGCGAGGAGCGGGTCGGCGACGCGCTGGTCTACCGCCCGGGCGGGACCGACCGCTTCCGGGCCTATCTCGCGCTCGGCGGGCGCCATCAGCACGCGGCGGACTTGGTCGTGCAGCGGGCCGAGGAGCAGGACCGGGCGGCGGCGCTGGTCGATCTCACGCCGGACGGCTTCCTGGTGGCGCTGGCCAGCCGGGCGGTCTACCCGGACAAGGTCCACCTCAACCTCGCGACGGCCGAGCCGCGCCCGATCGCCTCCCTCGCCAAGGCGGTCGTTCTGGCGACGGCCCTGGCCGACAAGCGCACGCTCGCCTCGCCCCTCTGGGACGAGGAGAGCGCGGAGTACAGGAACGAGCGCTGCCTCGTGAAGGGCGGGCGCCGGGCCGCCGCCGATCTCGCCCGCGCCGGCCGGGCCGAGGGACGGGTCGAGCTGCGTCACGCCTTCGCGGCCTCGCTCAACTGCGCCTTCGTCAACCTCGCCTTCGAGTCGGGGCGTGGGCGCAGGATCAAGACGTTGTGGGCGCATCTCGGCCTGCCCGACATGGCCGCCGACAACCTGCAATTGGCCCTCGGCGGTTTTTCCGCCACGCCCCTGCAGATGGCTGCGGTCTACGCCACACTCGTCGGGGGCGGCGCGCGGGTGGAGCCGCGCGCCATCCGCGACGTCGCGGGCCTCGACGGCGGCACGCTCCGCCCGCCCGTCCCGGCGCAGCCCGGCCGATTCGTCGTCGGCCCCTCCGTCGCGGCCGGGATGCGGGAGGCGCTCCGGCACGTCGCCGCGATGGACTCCTCCCGGGCCGGCGGCGGGCAGCGGCTGCATTCCACCGTGGCGGCCGGGCTCCAGACCATGAAGGAGCGCAAGCTGCTGTTCGGCAAGACCGGCACCAGCGACGGACAGCACCGCTTCGGCCCGCGGCAGGCGGCCTTCGTGCGCGACGGCTGGTTCGTCGGCGGCGTCGAGGGCCGCTCGATCAGCGCGCACTGGACCGGCCAGAGCGCCGACCGGAGCATCACGGGCGCGGTGGCGGCCCGGGATTTTCGCGATTACCGCGAGACCTTGCAGGCTCTCGAAGCCGGGGCGCGCAAGGGTCTTCGCCCCGGCCGCGCCCCCATCCTGAGTCAGGTGGCCGAAGCCGAGTGAGCGGCGCGGCGGCGTCGCCCGCCCGGGCGGCGACCGGGCAGACGCCAAATTGACAACCGCGCCTCCTTGATTAATTTACCGAACGGTTGGTCATAGAAATACCGGCCGCCGAGACGGCCGGGCGCCATACAGGGAGGCCGCCTTGGCGGAAGATGTCGTTCTGAGCGAACGGCGCGACGGCTATCGGGTGATCACGCTCAACCGGCCGGACCGCCTCAACAGCTTCAACGTCGCGATGCACGAGGCACTGCGCGACGCCCTCGCGGCGGCCGCCGCGGACGAGACCTGCCGGGCGCTGATCCTCACCGGGGCGGGCCGCGGCTTCTGCGCCGGCCAGGACCTGTCCGACCGGGTGTTCGAGCCGGGCCGGATGCCGGACCTCTCCGAGACGCTCGACACCCTCTACAACCCGCTGGTGCGCCAGATCCGCGACCTGCCCATGCCGGTGGTCTGCGCGGTGAACGGCGTGGCGGCGGGCGCGGGCGCCAACCTCGCGCTCGGCTGCGACATCGTCGTGGCGGCGCGGTCGGCGAAGTTCATCCAGGCCTTCGCCAAGCTCGGCCTCGTGCCGGATTCCGGCGGCACGTGGCTGCTGCCGCGCCTCGTCGGGCGGGCGCGGGCACGGGCGCTGGCGCTGCTGGCCGAGCCGGTGCCGGCGCCGCAGGCCGAGGCCTGGGGCCTGATCTGGAAGGCCGTGGACGACGAGACGCTGATGGAGGAGGCCCACCGCCTCGCCACGCATTTCGCGACCCAGCCCACCGCCGGCCTCGCGCTGATCAAGCGGGCGCTCGACGCCGCCGAGACCAACGACCTCGACGCGCAGCTCGATCTCGAACGCGACCTCCAGGGGCAGGCCGGACGCACCCCGGACTATACCGAGGGCGTCGCCGCCTTCTTCGAGAAGCGCCCGCCCCGCTTCACCGGGAGGGCCTGATGGCGCAGGAGCGATCCCCGGACGCGCTGGCGCAGGCCTGCGCCGCCACGATGTGGGCGGAGGATCGGGCGAGCCGCGGCCTCGGCATGCGCCTCGAACGCGTCGGGCCGGGCGAGGCCGTGCTGTCCATGCGGGTGCGCGAGGACATGACGAACGGCCACGGCCTCTGTCACGGAGGCTTCATCTTCGCGCTCGCCGATTCGGCCTTCGCCTTCGCCTGCAACGCCTACGACCAGACAACCGTGGCGCAGCACTGCGCCGTCACCTTCCTGCGCCCGGGACGCCTCGGCGAGACGCTGACCGCCCACGCGGTCGAGCGCGCACGGGGCGGGCGCTCGGGCCTCTACGACGTGACGGTGCGGGGCGCGGAGGACGGGGTGGTGGCGGAGTTCCGCGGGCACTCGCGCACCATCGGCGGCAGCTTCCTGCCGCAGGCGGATGGCGAGGGGAGCGGCACGTCCGCCCCCTTCCCCGGCCGGCGCGACCCCGTGGAGGACTGAGACCGGAATTCGACGACGCCAAGAAAACAGACCATCAGGGAGGTTTCGTTGCAGCCGATCACGCCCCGGAAGCTCGCCGAGCTCAAACCCGATCCGCAGACCCTCGACCGCGCCGAGATCGCCGCGAGGGACGACCTCGCGGCCCTGCAGCGCGAGCGCCTGGCCGGCACGCTGCGGCACGCCTACGAGAACGTGCCGCACTACCGCGCGGCCTTCGACGCGGCCGGCGTGCATCCGTCCGACTTCCGCGACCTGCCCGACCTCGCGCGCTTCCCCTTCACCAGCAAGGTGGACCTGCGCGACAACTACCCGTTCGGGCTGTTCGCGGTGCCGCGGGAGCGCGTGGCGCGCCTCCACGCCTCGTCGGGCACCACCGGCAAGCCCACCGTCGTCGGCTACACCAAGGCCGACCTCGACGTCTGGGCGGAGGCGGTGGCGCGCTCGATCCGCGCGGCGGGCGGTCGGCCCGGCATGAGCGTGCACATCGCCTACGGCTACGGGCTGTTCACCGGAGGGTTGGGCGCCCACTACGGGGCGGAGCGCCTCGGCTGCACGGTGATCCCGATCTCGGGCGGCATGACCGAGCGCCAAGTGCAGCTGATCCAGGACTTCAAGCCCGACATCATCATGGTGACGCCGTCCTACATGCTCGCGATCCTCGACGAGTTCCGCAAGCAGGGCCTGGATCCGCGCGCGTCCTCGCTGAAGATCGGCATCTTCGGGGCCGAACCCTGGACCAACGCCATGCGCGAGGAGATCGAGGAGGCCTTCGACCTGCACGCGGTGGACATCTACGGCCTCTCGGAGGTGATGGGGCCGGGGGTCGCCAGCGAGTGCGTCGAGACCAAGGACGGCCTGCACATCTGGGAGGACCACTTCTACCCGGAGATCATCGACCCGGCGACCGGCGCGGTGCTGCCGGACGGCGAGCAGGGCGAACTCGTCTTCACCTCGCTCACCAAGGAAGCGATGCCGGTGATCCGCTACCGCACCCGCGACCTGACCCGGCTCCTGCCCGGCACGGCTCGAACCATGCGGCGGATGGAAAAAATCACCGGGCGCTCCGACGACATGATGATCGTGCGCGGGGTCAACGTCTTCCCGAGCCAGATCGAGGAGGCGATCCTGAAGGTGCCGGCCCTCTCGGCCCATTACCAGATCGTGCTCACCCGCGAGGCGCGCCTCGACGCCATGACGGTGACCGTGGAGATCCGGCCCGACGCCGACGCCCCGGAGGTGCGCGATGCCGCCGCCGGCCGGCTCGCCCATCTGATCAAGGACACGATCGGCGTGACGGCGAGCGTCGCGGTGCTCGCCCCCGAGGCGATCGAGCGCTCGCTCGGCAAGGCCAAGCGCGTCATCGACCGCCGCCCGAAGGACTGAAGCCCGCGATGGCCCGCACCCGCGCCAGCGACTACGACGACAAGCGCCAGACGATCCTCGATCGCTCGGCCGAGCTCTTCGCCGCCCACGGCTTCGACCGCGCCTCGATGAGCCGGATCGCGGATGCCTGCGGCGTCTCCAAGGCCAACCTCTACCACTACTACCGCGACAAGGAGGCGATCCTCTTCGACGTCATCCGCGTCCACTTGGAGGTGCTGCTGGAGGCGGTGGAGGCGGCCGACCTGCCTGGCCTCGCGCCAGAGGAGCGGTTGCGCGGCCTCGTCGGGGCGCTGCTGGAGGCCTACCGGGACGCCGATGCGCAGCACAAGGTGCAGATCAACGACCTCGCGCTGCTCCCCAAGGCACGGCAGGACGAGGTGCGGGCGATCGAGCGCGCCCTGGTGCGGCTCTTTGCGGACGCGATCGCGGGAGTGGCCCCGCACCTCAAGGGCACGCCGGTGCTCAAGCCCGTCACCATGTCGTTCTTCGGCATGGTGAACTGGCACTATCTGTGGTTCCGCGACGGCGGCGGCTTCACGCGCACGGATTATGCGGACCTCGTGACACGGATCATCGCCGACGGGACGCGCGGCATCGTGGCCGAACCGGAGCCGGCGCGGGCGGTTGCCACGGGCCGGTGACTCCGCCGCGCCTGCTCCCGAGGTTGTCGCGGGAGCGCAACACCTGTGGCCACACCGCACGGAAACGACGCATTGCCCCGGCCGCGTTAACCTCTTCGCAATTCCTGGCTGGCCGTGGGGCGCCCGGGCACCTATGAATCGGGACGACGCGAGGCCCACCGGACACCGCACCCTCAAAGCCGATGCCGCATTCAGAGAATTCCTTTCCGCCGGATCCTTCCGACCAGGACGCCAAGCGCGCCGCCCTGACCTACGTCTCGGAAGCCTTCGCCGAAGGCTGCCTCGACGGGATCGACGGCGATTGCATGGCCCAGGCCGCCCTGTTCGCCGCCTTCCAGGAACTGGTACAGACCTACGGCGAGGAGGCGACCGCCCGCTATGCCGAGGGCTTCCCGGACCGCATCCGGGGCGGCGCCTACACGGTCAACCCGCAGCCGCACCATTGAGCCGGCCCCGATGAGCGTGGCCTCCGTGCGCGCGCACTTGGCCGCGCACGCCCCCGACCTCGCGGTGATCGAGACCGAGGCGAGTTCGGCCACCGTGGCGCTGGCGGCCGAGGCGCACGGGGTCGAGCCGGCGCGGATCGCCAAGACCCTGTCGCTGCGGGTGGGCGAGCGCGTTCTGCTCGTGGTGGCGCGCGGCGACGCGCGGCTCGACAACCGCAAGGTCAAGGCCGCCTTCGGAGGCAAGGGCCGGATGCTCGGCGCCGAGGAGGTGGAGCACCTCACCGGCCACCCGGTCGGCGGCGTCTGCCCGTTCGGGCTCGCGACGCCGCTGCCGGTTTACTGCGACATCTCGCTGAAGAGCTTCGACGAGGTGGTGCCAGCGGCCGGATCGCCGAACAGCGCCGTGCGCGTCGCGCCCGACCGCATGGCCGAGATCGTCGGCGCCACCTGGGTGGATGTCTGCGAGCCGCCACCGGTGTGATGCGGTTTACATCCGATCCGTTCGAGTAAAGGCAAGCGCCTCTCCCCTTAGGGCTAACATATTCACACATCGCCGAATGAGGCGCGGGATCTCCTCTCCCCGCGTGCGGGGAGAGGGCTGCCGACCCCTCGTCGGGTCGGCAGCGAGCCCGCAGGGCGAGGGTGAGGGGGCGTCTCAGGACAGAGCGCACCCAGTACCGCCCCCTCACCCTCGGCTGCCGCCTCGTCTCGCCCCCGACAAGGGGGGCTCGACCCTCTCCCCGCACGCGGGGAGAGGAGACCGTGCACGACCCGACGGTGTGTATCCGCAAGCCTACACGGGAATCTCGCGCTCTATCGACGCCCGGAGCAATCGAAAGAGGCCCCGCCCGCAGGCGGGACGCTCTCGCTTATTCGAGGCTCAGCGCCACGAACCGCACCTCGCCCTGGCTGTTCGAGACCAGGAGCAGGGCGGACTTGCGGCCGTCCTTCTTGATCTGCTCGATGCGGCGCGTGACCTCGGTCGGGGTCGTCACCGGCTCCTGGCCCACCTCCACGATGAGGTCGCCCGCCTTGATGTTCTTGTCGGCGGCGTTGGAGTTGGGATCGACCCGGGTGACGACGACGCCCTTGAGCCCGTCCTTGATGCTGAAGCGGCGGCGCGTCTCGTCGGTGATGCCCGAGAGGTTGAGGCCGAGCGCCTGACGGGTGACGTCCGGCTCCGGCTGCGGCCGGTTGAGGGCGGCGGGCTGCGGCTTGTCGTTGTCCTCCAGGCGGCCGAGCGTCACCTGCCGGGTCTGCTCCTGGCCCTTGCGCACCGTCAGGACGTCGACCGTCTTGCCCACGGGTGTCGCCGCCACGATGCGCGGCAGGTCGCTCGACGACTTCACGTCGACGCCGTTGAAGCGCGTGATCACGTCGCCGACCTCGAAGCCAGCGGCCTTGGCGGGTCCCTTGTCGTCGATGCCGGCGATCAGCGCCCCGCGGCCGCCGCCCTTGAGGCCGAGCGCCTCGGCGGTGGTGTCGTCGACGTTCTGGATGCGCACGCCGAGCCAGCCGCGGCGCGTCTCGCCGAACTGGCGCAGCTGCTCGATCACCGGGCCGGCGGTGGCGGAGGGCACGGCGAAGCCGATGCCCACCGAGCCGCCGGTCGGCGACAGGATGGCGGTGTTGATGCCGATGACCTCGCCGTTCATGTTGAACAGCGGTCCGCCCGAGTTGCCCTTGTTGATGGCCGCGTCGGTCTGGATGTAGTTGTCGTAGGGGCCGGACTCGATGTTGCGGCCCCGCGCCGAGACGATGCCGGCCGAGACCGAGCCGCCGAGGCCGAACGGGTTGCCGATCGCGATCACCCAGTCGCCCGGCCGCATCTTGTCCGAGTCGCCGAGCGGCACCGCCTTCAGCGGCCGGTCGGGGTCGGGCTTGACCCGCAGCACCGCGAGATCGGTCTTGGGATCCTTGCCGACGATCTCGGCCTTCAGCTTGCGGCCGTCGTGCAGGATCACCTGGATGTCGTTGGCGTCGCCGATCACGTGGTTGTTGGTCACCACGATGCCGGAGGCGTCGAGGATGAAGCCGGAGCCGAGCGAGTTCGAGCGGCGCGGCGACGGGCGCTGCGGCTGCTGGTTCTCGCCGCCCTGGCCGCGACGGTTGAAGAATTCCTCGAACAGATCCTCGAACGGCGTGCCCGGCGGCAGCTGCGGCAGGGTGCGGTTGCGGGTCTCGACGGTGGTGGAGGCGGAAATATTCACCACCGCGTCCGTCACCTGCTCGGCGAGGTCGGCGAGCGATTCAGGCCCCTTGGCGAGCGCGGCGGGCGGCAGGGCGGCGGTTCCGACCGACAGGGCCAGGAAGGCGCCCGCGAGGGCCGGCAGCCGCCGTTTCGCGTACGCTGAGGAACGGCGCGCGGGCGCGGACTCGGCTACGGGCATCGGAAACCTCGTTCGGTCAAGGAGCATCAATCCAAGGGCGATCTGACGAAGGGCCGTCTTGCGAAGAGCGTCGTGGGTCATCCGCGATGCTGCCAGATCGGCCCGGCGTCGAACAGCCGACGCGTCGGCTGCATCACCCCTTACAGATCGTGGCGCCGCGGGGCCGTTCAAGGTGGCGTGATCACCGCATCAGCAGCCGCACCACGCCCACCACCACGACGCCCGCCACCGCCGAGACGACGCCGACGAGGCGCATGCGCTCCGTCGGCGTGTGGGCGGCCTCCAGCATCGCCCGGCGCATGGCCCGCGGGAAGGCCGCGCAGAGCAGCCCCTCGATCGCGAGCGCGAGCCCGAGGGCGGCGGCGAGGTCCCGCACGGCGCATGCTCCCTGTCAGGCCGGCTGGGCCGGTTCGGCTTTTATTGGCCGCTGGGCGCGGCGGCGGCGGCCGGCCGGGCGCGGCCCTGCGGATCGTTGAAGTAGCGGAAGAACTCCGAGGAGGGGCTGATCACCAGGCGCGTTTCGCTTCCGGTCAGTCCCTTCTCGTAGGCCTGCATCGAGCGGTAGAAGGCGAAGAAGTCCTGATCCTGCCCGAAGGCCTCGGCGAGGATGCGGTTGCGGTCCGCGTCGCCCGCGCCGCGGAGCTGATCGGCCTTCTGATTGGCCTCGGCGATCAGCACCGTCACGTCGCGGTCGGCCCGCGCCCGGATGGTCGCCGCGTCGCGCTCGCCGTTCGCCCGCAGGTCCGCCGCCTCGCGCTGGCGCTCCGTCTGCATCCGGCCGTAGACCGCTTGGCTGTTAGCCGCCGGCAGGTCCACCCGGGTCAGGCGCAGGTCGATGATCTCGATGCCGAGATTCTTGGCCTGCCGGTTCACGTCCTCCTGGATCCGGTTCATCAGCGCTTCGCGCTGCGTGCGCACGATGGCGTCGCGCGAGGCGCTGGCCAGCACGTTGCGGGTCGCCGCGTTGGTGAAGCTCGACAGGCGCTGGTTGGCGGTCGGGATGTTGTTCACCGCCTGGTAGAAGCGCAGCGGATCGCTGATCTTGTAGCGGGCGAAGGCGTCCACTTCGAGGTTCTGCCGGTCGGCCGACAGCACGGTCTGCACCGGCAGGTCGAGGTCGAGCAGACGTTTTTCGAAGTACACCACCGTCTCGACGAACGGGATCTTGAAGTAGAGGCCCGGCCGGTCGGTGCCGGCTTGGTTGAGCACGCTGCGCACGCGCCCGACCTGCAGGACCAGCGCCTGCTGGGTCTGGCTCACCGTGAAGGCCGCGGCGTAGACGAGGAGCGCGGCGAGCGCGACCAGGATCAGGAGGCCGGTACGGACGGTCTGGGCGTTCATCGGGCAGTCCCTTGAGCCTGGGTGGCCGGACGCGCCGGGGCGAATTCGTTCAGGGGCAGGACCGGCAGTACACCCGCCGTCGCCGGACCGGAGGACGAGCCGGGGCCGCCCTGGTCCACGATCACCTTGTTCACGCTGCCCAGTACCTTCTCCATCGTGTCGAGGAACATCCGCTCGCGGCTGACCGCGGGGGCGACCTTGTAGGATTCGTAGACCTCGCGGAACCGCGACGCCTGACCGGTCGCCTCGGCGGTCGCCTGGGACTTGTAGCCCTCCGCCTGCTGGACCAGCTGGGACGCGCGGCCTTCGGCCTGCGGCACCACGCGGCTCTGGTAGGTGCGGGCCTCGTTGCGGGCGCGCTCGGCGTCCTGCTGCGCGGCGTTCACGTCGATGAAGGCTTGGCGCACCTCCTGGGGCGGGCTGACGCCCTGGAGCTGCACGACGTTGATCAGCACACCGGCGCCGTAGGAATCGAGCGCCCGCTGGATGATCTCCTGCACCTCCTGGGCGACGCTGGTCTGCTCGGTGGTGAGGATCGGCTGGATCTTGCGCCGTCCCACCACCTCGCGCATCGCGCTCTCGGCCACCGACTTGATGGTGCCCTCGGGGTTCTGGAGGTTGAACACGAACTCGTCGGCCTTGGCCGGGTTCACGCGCCACTGCACGTCGAAGTCGATGTCGACGATGTTGTCGTCGCCGGTGAGCATCAGGCTCTCCTCCGGCACGTCGCGCATCCGCTGCCCGCCGCCGGAGCGGTAGCCCACTTGGATCGAGTTCACCTGGCCGACATTCGGCTTCACCACGGCGCCGACCGGATAGGGGAAGTTGTAGCGCAGGCCCTCGCCCACCTGTCCGGTGTAGCGCCCGAACACGGTGTTGATGCCGACTTGGTTCGGCGCGACGACGTAGAAGCCCGTGAGGAGCCAGAGCGCGGCGGCGATCACCACCGCCAGCACCACGCCGCGCCCGCCCAGCGAGCCGCCGCCGGGCATCAGCGTGCGCAGGCGGTCCTGGCCGCGGCGCAGCAGGTCTTCGAGGTCCGGCGGCTGGTTGCCGCCCCCTCCCCCGCCCCATGGCCCGCCGCCGTTGCCGCCGGGACGGCCCCACGGCCCGCCCGGGTTGCCACCGCCGCCGCCACTGCCGCCACTGCCGCCGCCGCCGCTCTGATTACTCCAAGGCATGCTCGCCCACATCCTTTCCCGGCCGGCACGCCTCTCGAGGGTCGCGTCCCGCGCGGCACCTGGTTGGTTTCACAGATGTCACCGCAGCGATATCGGCTGCGCCTCGCGCGAAAGCAACCTCTGGCCGCCGGCCCGCGGCGCAGTTTGCCCGCTTCCGGCGGGGTTCGTTCGCCGCACCGGCGATGCGGGATGATGCGACGCGCTCAATCGTGGCGGTCCGCGGACACCCCAGGACGCTCCAGCGTCACGAACCGGAAGGCGTGCTCGTCGTCGGGTCCGGCGGGGTGCGCCTCGCTCGCCACCTCGCGGAAGCGGCCCTCGGGAATCGCCGGGAAGAGCACGTCGCCCTCGGGCGCCGCATCGACCTCGGTGAGCTGGATCCGGTCGGCGAGCGGCAGGGTGAGCGCGTAGATCTGCGCGCCGCCCGCGACCATGATCTCCTCGGCGCCCGCCGCCTGCGCGAGCACCGCCGGCCAGTCCGCGGCGCTCGCGACCTCCGGCGCCGACCAGGCGGGATCGCGCGTCATCACGATCACCCGCCGGCCCGGGAGCGGGCGGCCGATGGAATCCCAGGTCCGGCGGCCCATCACCACCGGCTTGCCCATGGTGAGCGCGCGGAAGCGCCGCAGGTCGCTGCGCAGGCGCCACGCGAGGTCGTTGTCGCGTCCGATGACGCGGTTGCGGGCGACCGCGGCGATGAGGGTGACGAGCGGCATCGCGCGCCTCACACCGCCACCGGCGCTCGGATCGCCGGGTGCGGGTCGTAGCCCTCGATGGCGATGTCGTCGTAGCGGAAGTCGAACAGCGAACGCACCGACGGGTCGAGGCGCAGGCGCGGAAGCGGGCGCGCCTCGCGGGCGAGCTGCAGCTCCGCCTGGGCCACGTGGTTGGAGTAAAGGTGCGCATCGCCCAGCGTGTGCACGAAGTCGCCAGGCGCCAGGCCGAGCACCTGCGCCATCATCGCGGTGAGCAGGGCGTAGCTCGCGATGTTGAACGGCACTCCCAGGAAGGCATCCGCCGAGCGCTGGTAGAGCTGGCAGGACAGGCGCCCCTGCGCGACGTAGAACTGAAACAGGCAGTGGCAGGGCGCCAGCGCCATCCGGTCGAGGTCGGCCGGGTTCCAGGCCGACACGACGAGGCGGCGGGAATCCTGGTTGCGGCGGATCTCGTCGAGCACCCAGGCGATCTGGTCGACGCTGCCCCCGTCGGGCTTGGCCCAGGAGCGCCATTGGCGGCCGTAGACGGGGCCGAGATCGCCGTGCTCGTCGGCCCACTCGTCCCAGATCGTCACGCCGTTCGACTGCAGGTAGGCCACGTTGGTGTCGCCGGCCAGGAACCACAGCAGCTCGTGGATGATCGACTTCAGGTGCAGGCGCTTCGTCGTGACGAGCGGAAATCCCTCCGCGAGGTCGAAGCGCATCTGGTGGCCGAAGACCGAGAGTGTGCCGGTGCCGGTGCGGTCCTGCTTCTCGACACCCTCGTCGAGGATGCGCCGGAGGAGGTCGTGGTAGGGGCGCATGGCATCTGTCCTCCGCGGGGGCGCGACGATAGCGCATTCGCGCGGGCGCGGTCAGCGCCGGGGCGGGCGCCGTCCCGGTATTTTCCACGATCGCTCAAGCGCGCGCGAGCATCGCCAGCACGATGGCGCCATTGTTGACGGCGTGGAGCGCCATGCAGGCCCACAGGCTGCCGGTGCGCGCCCGCACGAGGCCGAGCGCGAGGCCGAGCGGCAGAACGCCGAGCGGCTGCGCGAGGGTGCTCCAGCCGTGGCCGAGCGCGAACAGCCCGCCGCTGAGAACCACGGTCGCTCCCGCGCCCAGAACGCCGCGCGCCCGGGCGAACAGATCGCCGCGGAAGACGAGTTCCTCGGCCATCGGCGCGAGCACCACCAGCCACGCGAGCCAGACCGCGAGGCTCGCGCCGTGCAGCCAGTGCGGCAGCTGGAACACCGAGGCGGGCGTGCGCCCCGACAGGATGGCGAGCAGCGAGATCCAAGAGAGATGCAGGACGGGCCAGAGCAGCAGCGCGAGCGGCAGCGCCGCGCCCGGCGGTGGCGCCACGCAACCCAGCGCCCGCGCCCAGCCCGCGCCGTAGCGGCGGCGCGCCCGCCAGATCACCAGGGCGGCGACGATCGGCAGCGGCAGGACCGAGAGGGTGAGGCCGTAGCGCTCGGCCTCGTCGAAGCCCGAGAACGGGAAGCCCCACAGGCTGAGCCCGCGCATCCGCATCAGGCGGGCGCTGCCGGCGACGAGCGCGAAGGCGGCCAGCCCGGCGGCCGCGAGGAAGAGCGGCGGGCGCAGCGCGAGGCCGAGAATCCGCAGCGCGCGGGGCCAGTCGGAGGCCGGCGGGTGGGGCGCGACGGCCACGGCGGTGATCGCGGGCGTGGAAGGGTGATCGGTGGGCTTCAAAATCCTCGCGCGACCCCCTATATTCGTCCTGCCGGCCGCGAGGTCGGCTATGGCGATAAACGTTCTTCGCAATAAACCTATCGGACCCGGGGGCGGTACCCGGCGCCTCCACCCGAGCCCAGGGCTCCACGCGCTGGGCTTCGGCGGGGGCGAAATAGGATCGACGAGGGCGTAAAGGTTGGACTTTCGCTCGGCATGGTTCCGCCGTTATCGGGCCAATGCAATAGTTGCCAACGACAACTTTGCTCCGGTGGCGGTGGCCGCGTAAGCGGTCCCCAAGACCAAACAAAGTCCTAGCGGTTAGCATCGCATAGGCGGGGTTCGGAGGCACCTGGCAACAGAAGCCTCCACTCATTTCCCGACAGCCGATGGATGCGGCACCAGGCAAGCGACCGCTGATGGCAGACGATCTGATTCGCTACGACCTCCTGGTGCAGGACGCGCTGCGCAGCGTGGTGCGCAAGGTTCTGGGTGACGCGGCCCGCGAGGGGCTCGCCGGCGACCACCACTTCTACGTCTCGTTCCGGACCGACTATCCGGGGGTGCGGATCTCGCAGCGCCTGCGCGACAAGTACCCCCAGGACATGACGATCGTGCTCCAGCACCAGTTCTGGGACCTCGGCGTCACCGAGCACACCTTCGAGGTCGGCCTGTCCTTCTCGGGCGTGCCGGAGCGGCTCCTCGTGCCGTTCGAGGCGGTGACCGGCTTCTTCGATCCGTCCGTGCAGTTCGGCCTGAAGTTCGAGCTCAACGATGGGCGGGTCACCGAGGAGCCTCCGGCCCCGGCCGCGGGCCTGCGCTCCATCCGCGGCGCCGGATCGGAGCCGAGCGAGGCGAGCCCGAAGGTGCCGGCGCTCACGGGCGTGCCGAAGATCGCACCGCAGGCCGACAAGGCCGAGGCGAAGCCGGCCGCCGAGAAGGGCGACGACGGAGACCCGGTGGCGACGCCGCCGGAGAACGGCGCCTCGGTGGTGAGCCTCGACGCCTTCCGCAAGAAGAGCTGAGGCCCGGCGCCCACGCGCGGGCCTGCGCACCCCGCCCCCGGGGCTGGGGGCGGGCCTACGGGGCTCGGTGACGGTTTTCCCGTCAGCGGTAGCGGTCGCTGCTCCGGCTCATGCCGCGCGCCACGTCGTCGCCGCTCACGGAGCGCTGGCCGAACATCAGCCACGCGAGGCCGAACCCGATCGCGCCGGCGACGAACCAGCCGGCGAGCGTCGTCCCCTCCACCTCTCCGATCGCATCCTGTCCGCGGCGCATGGCGCGCGAGCCATACTCGGCCGCGTCGTCCCAACGGTCCGACGCCCGGTCGGCGAGATCGCGCGCCGCGCCCGCGGCCTGCTCGTAGAGGCCGCCGGTGTCGGACGACCCCTGCGACCCGTGCGACTGCTGCCTCGCGCCGCCCGCCGCGGGGCCGCCTGCATATGGTCCAGCCATGTCGATTCTCCCGGTTACCGGTCGAGAGCGGGGCGCCCTCGGCGGTGGCGACGGTCAAACGCCGGGAGCGGAGGGGTGTTCCGCGGCCGTGCTTGGACGAGCCGCCCACTCCCCGAGGGTATGGGTGTCCGAGGGGTCCAGCACCTCGGGGGGCGCGGGGTCGGCGAGCGCCTGCGCCAGATCCCGCGGGCTCGCGACCGCCGCGAAGGCCGCCTGCGTCTCGGGATCGTCCAGGGCCGCCGCGAACAGCGCGGGGTCGAGGCAGCGCAAGGTGCCGCCGTCGAGGCGGGCGTAGACCCGTCCCGTCTGCGGCTCGGCGAAGCGGATCACCCGCATCCGGCGCGCGCATTGGCGCAGGAACTCCGTGTTGTGGGAAGGCGCCATCTGGGCGGCGCCGGGATAGACCTCCTGCGGGGTGGCCGCGTTGACGTTGATCTTGCGGAAGCGGTCGACGTCGAGGATCGGCCGCAGGTCGAAGATCGTGATCTCGCCGTTCCAGCCGAAGGCCACGGTGCGCGGGCGGCGCCCTTCCGGCACGCTGTTGTCGAGGAACTCCGCGTGGACGCGCTTGTCGTCCTTCAGCGCCCAGGTGAAGAAAAGCCGCGGCATGCCGGTGAAGGCCTCGACGTTGTGGGCCAGCAGGTCGTCCACCGCCTTGTAGCGGCCGAACTGCTCGCCGCGCAGCCACGCGCGCTCCACCGTCGC
This sequence comes from Methylobacterium oryzisoli, assembly GCF_046557895.1. Taxonomy (NCBI): domain Bacteria; kingdom Pseudomonadati; phylum Pseudomonadota; class Alphaproteobacteria; order Hyphomicrobiales; family Methylobacteriaceae; genus Methylobacterium; species Methylobacterium oryzisoli. The sequence goes on from NZ_JBKIBX010000025.1 coordinate 77,472, forward strand.
GTCCGGCGGCGTGATCATGAACAGCATGTAGACCCGGTCGCCGAACCGGGTGAGGAGCTGGCTGCCGTCCTCGGCGCTGGAATCGGCCGCGAAGCTGTCGAACCGGAACCGGTCGATCAGGAGGTGCGACATGCGCCCCTCGCGGGCCTTCGCGGCCATGTAGCGGTCGAGCTTCTTATTGACGATCTCGACCTCGTGCCCGGTCAGGGTGCCGGCGTAGCGCCGGGCCGGGCCGAGGGAGGCGTAGTCGAGCAGGAACTTGCGCCAGATGTCGGGGCTGATCAGCGCGAAGTCCGACCACGCGGCGCCGATGCGCCCGGCGAGCGCCCGCTGCAGCGGACGCATCGTGCTCTTGCCCGAGGCCGAGGCGCCCTTGACGTTCATCACCACCGGGCGGGCCTGCGGCGCCAGCCGGTGGTAGCCCTCCCGCTCCGCCGCCTCGCTCAGCCACGGATCGATCAGGCGGCCGATGCGCTGGCTGCCGAAGCCGTTCGAGAAGAGCGTCTGGCCCACCTCCGTGAGCAGCCCGGGATCGCGCACGAGCCGCCCGCGCTGCTGGATCACCCCGGCGACGACGCGCTGCAGCGCCTGGAGGGCCGCGGCCTCCGCCTCCCGCCCGGCCGCTATGGCCTCCTCTCCCGCGGCGTCGAGCAGGCGCGCGGCGCGCGCCTCCAGCGTCTCGCAGGCCGCCGGGGTGGAGGACGCGCGCGAGAACCAGCGCCGCCGGCTCGGCCGCGGCGGCTCGGGCTCCGCGAAGACCGCCGCCAGCGCGCGCGCCATCACCGCCCTCCCCTCCTGCTGCACGGCCCGCAGGTGGTCGGTCACCGCGTCGAGGCGCGGGCTCACCGCGACGGCGAGCAGGTGGCTGGTCATCCGGCGGAAGTTGACGCCGAGATCCGCGTACTTTTCCCCCACCGGGACCGACAGGTCGGCGGTGACGCGCACCAGCACCTCGTGCACGGCGAGGCGCTCCGCCCGGAACGCCACCGCGTCGTGGAGCGGCAGGCCGCACAGCCCGGCGAGATCCTGGGCCGCGCCGAGGCTGGTCTCGACGTTCTCCGGCCTGAAGACCGTGGCGAGCGGCAGGAACCGCCGCGGCAGGGCCGATTCGATGCCCGGATTCCACGGGCCGTAGGGCGAGGGGCAGAGATCGGTCTTCGGACCGTCGATCCCTGCGGTCGGGGGCTCGCGCCGCATGCCTGCACCTCCCTGATCGTGCGCCGAATTTGACACATGGTATCTGGTATGCCAACGTCCGAACAGAACGAGATGCGCCGAAAGCGCCGCGCCGCGCGTTGAGCTATCTTGACGGCTCGTCGCGCGCCGAGAGTGCGCTCAGGACAGCGAGGGAACGGCCATGACGAGAGGCTCGACGCGCCGCCGGCCGGCGGCCGGGTGCGGCGTCGCCCAGGCCGCCCTCCCGGCTTTCGCCCCCGCCCCGTGCAACCCGATCAGACGGCAGATGATCCCATGACCAAGGCTCTCGAAGGCGTGAAGATCCTCGATTTCACGCATGTCCAGTCCGGGCCGACCTGCACCCAGCTTCTTGCGTGGTTCGGAGCCGACGTGATCAAGGTCGAGCGGCCGGGCGTGGGCGACATCACCCGCACGCAGCTGCAGGACGTGCCGGACGCGGACAGCCTCTACTTCACGATGCTGAACTCGAACAAGCGTTCCATCACGCTCGACACGAAGAACCGGACCGGCATGGAGGTGCTCGAAGACCTCGTGCGGGTCTGCGACGTGCTGGTCGAGAACTTCGCGCCCGGCGCGCTCGCCCGCATGGGCCTGACCTGGGAGCGCATCCAGTCCCTCAATCCGCGCATGATCGTGGCCTCCGTGAAGGGCTTCGGCCCCGGCCCCTACGAGGAGTGCAAGGTCTACGAGAACGTGGCGCAGTGCGCGGGCGGGGCCGCCTCCACCACCGGCTTCCGGGACGGCATTCCCCTCGTCACCGGCGCGCAGATCGGCGATTCGGGCACCGGCCTCCACCTCGCCCTCGGCATCGTCACGGCCCTCTACCAGCGCACCCAGACAGGCCGCGGGCAGCGGGTCGACTGCGCCATGCAGGACGGGGTGCTCAACCTCTGCCGGGTGAAGCTGCGCGACCAGCAGCGCCTCACCCACGGCCCGCTCAAGGAGTACAGCCAGTACGGCGAGGGCGTGCCCTTCGGCGACGCCGTGCCGCGCGCCGGCAACGATTCTGGCGGCGGGCAGCCCGGCCGCATCGTCAAGTGCAAGGGCTGGGAGACCGACCCGAACGCCTACCTGTACTTCATCACGCAGGCGCCGGTCTGGGAAAAAATCTGCGACGTCATCGGCGAGCCGGACTGGAAGACCCACCCGGATTTCGCCAAGCCGGCGGCCCGCCTGCCCCGCCTCACCCAGATCTTCGAGCGCATCGAACAATGGACGATGACGAAGACCAAGTTCGAGGCGATGGACATCCTCAACCAGTACGACATTCCGTGCGGGCCGATCCTGTCCATGAAGGAACTGGCCGAGGAGCCGTCGCTGCGCGCCACCGGCACCATCGTGGAGGTCGAGCACCCGGTGCGCGGCAACTACCTGACGGTCGGCAACCCGATCAAGCTCTCCGACAGCCCGACCGAGGTCACGCGCTCGCCGCTGCTCGGTGAGCACACCGACGAGGTGCTGCGCAAAGTGCTGTCCTACTCCGACGAGCGGGTGCTCGAAGTCGCCGGCTCGGGCGCCATCGGCTCGGTGCAGAAGATCGCGGCCGAGTAACCCCTCGTTCAAGCGCCCGGCCCGGCAAAGCCAGGCCGGGCGCCGCATTCGCACCGACGCCGTCACCTGGCCGGGACCCCGCCCGGCCGCAACGGGAGCGCCGGCGTGCCCGCCCGGCGCTTCCCCCCGGAGGAGCCATGCGCATCGCACTCATCGGTCAGCAGGATTTCGGCAGGGCGGTGATGGACGCCTTCCTGGAGCGGGGGGATGCCGTGGCGGGCGTTTTCTGCGCCCCCGAGAAGGAGGGTGCCAAGGCCGACGCCCTGAGGACCGCGGCGCAGGAGCGCGGCCTGCCGGTGTTCCAGTTCGCGAGCCTCAAGAGCCAGGAGGCCGCCGAGGCGCTGCGGGGCCTCGACGCCGATCTCGGCGTGATGGCCTACGTGCTGCAGTTCGCGCCGCAGAGCTTCGTCACCATCCCGCGCCACGGCACGATCCAGTACCACCCGTCCCTGCTGCCGCGCTATCGCGGCCCCTCCTCGATCAACTGGCCGATCGCCAAGGGCGACACCGAGACCGGGCTCAGCATCTTCCGGCCCACGGACGGCCTCGACGAGGGGCCGGTGCTCCTCCAGAAGACCTGCGAGATCGGCCCCGACGACACCCTCGGCGACGTCTATTTCGGCCGGCTGTTTCCGATGGGCGTCGCCGCGATGCTGGAGGCGGCCGATCTCGTCGTGGCCGGGCGGCACCGCGAGACGGTGCAGGACGAGGCGGCGGCGAGCTACGAGGGCTGGTTCTCCGCCAAGGCCGCGCGCCTGCACTGGGACGCGCATGTCGACCACCTCTACAACCTGATCCGGGCCGCCAATCCGGCGCCGGGCGCCTGGACCACGCTGGAGGGCCGCAAGCTCCAGATCTACGATGCGCGCAAGCACCCGGTGCGCACCTTCGGCGCCGTGACGGGCGCGCTGGGCGAGGTGACGGAGATCGGCGAGACCTCGATCCGCATCACGGCGCAGGGCGGGCAGATCGAGGTGCTCAAGCTGAAGGCCGAGGGGGGAGGCAAGATGGCGGCCGCCGACTTTGCCCGCGAGGGTGGCCTCCGGGTCGGCTCGCTGCTCGGGACCTGACGCGCCGGAGGCCAGGCCCTCAGTTCGTCACCCGGGCGCCTCCGCTCGGGTGCTTCGGCAGGGCCACCACGGGCTGCATGGCGGTCGCGTCCGCCGTGGCCGTGGTGTTGCCCGTGAAGGTGATGGTGTCGGCGATGATCGGCATGAAGTCGCTCTGCTGGCCGAAGCTGCCGTTGCCGCGCAGATCTATGGCCTGCCGCGGCGCGTAGATGGCGCCGACGAGCTTCACGTCGGCCCCGCCGTTGATGACGTTGCCGTTGGCGCCGGTGACCTGCCGGTCCTGCATCAGCACGATGCCCGCGTAAGGCCCGGTGGTGGTGGCGCTAAGGTCGACGCTCGCCCCGCCGTTGATCCGGAAGCTCGCGTTGGACCCGGTCAGGTAGAGCGTGACGCCCCGGCCGGTCACCGTCGCCTGAGCGCTGATCGTGAGTGGTCCGTTGATGAAGTAGAAGCCGGGGTTGAGCGTCACCGTCCCCTTCAGGTCGAGGCTGCAATAGTCACCCGGATCGAGGGTCTGGGACTTGTTCGGCTTGCCGGCCTGCCCGGGATCCCGGCAGCCGGAGCCGGAGGCGAGGGGCAGGTTGCGGAAGGGATCGTCGAGGCGCGGGCAGCCCCTGCGCGGCACCGGCAGGGTGCCGGATGGGAAGTTCGTGCCGCCGACCGCGCAATAGGCCGCCGCCTGCACGGTGGCCGAGCCCTTCAGCGAGATGGCCGCCGCGTTCGAGGAGTTGCTGTAGATGCTGCATCGGCGCGCGACCACCGACGTGTTGCCGGTGAACAGCACGGCATCGGCGGCGGTCGGGTTGAGGGCCAGGATGCAGATCGGCACCGTCCCCGCCTCGCTGCCCACGGCCGCGCTGGAGCGCACGGCGATCGGCAGGGCCGCGACGCCGAGGATGCCCGCGAACTTCGTCGGCACCCTCTGCGCGGCATCGACCGTCACGACGCCGTTCTCGACGCTGACGGTGGCCGTCGGCCCGGGTCCTGCGGACGCAGTATTGTCGGGGGCCGGGAGGAAGGTGCGCACCACATCGACCGGCGTCTTCGAATCGGTCGAGATCAACACCGCCGCGAGGGCGGCCTGATCGGCCGTCGCTTGCAACCGCACCTTCGCCTCGTAGGCGAGACTGATGTCGATGCTGGCGCCGATCAGCATGACGAAGGGAAGGAACGTCATCCCGAAGATGACGGCGCCGGAGCCCGCTTCGTCCGAGAGAAGTTTGGCGATCCAGGTCCGCATGACACACCGTTCGACTGCAACCCGAAGTCGAGCAGGCGGATCTGAACGGAGTGTCAGCGGATTCCCGCGAAGTGTCGGCAATGGGATGATTCGTGGGACAATCCGGCAAATCACTTGCCGACGAGTCCCCGATGCGGGGCGATGCCCGCCAAAAATGCCTTTGACGCCTTCGCGGCGGGCCTGCTAAACGGGGTCGGTCGAGCGGGGCATCGCCTCCCGGCCGCCGGAATCCCCTGGGTTCCGGGTGCGGGCGTAGTTCAGTGGTAGAACGTCAGCTTCCCAAGCTGAATGTCGTCGGTTCGATCCCGATCGCCCGCTCCACCAACCCCTTGGAACCGAACACCTTTTTGGCGGCCGGACAGGCGAGGTGTTCCCCATGTTCCCCATGGCGTTCCCCCACCGTTCCCCTCCCCTGTTCGGGACCCGTTCGCTTCCGCGGAGCAGAGATCGGGCGCTGTGACGTGGAGCGCCTTCGATGAGGTGTCGTGCTGATTGTTGAGGACGAGGACTTGGTCTGCATGACCGCTGTCCTCATGCTGGAGAATGCCGGGTTCGCCGTGGTCGAGGCCGCCAGCGCTGACGACACACGGACCATCCTTGAGACCGACCCGACAATCAGTGCCCTGTTCACCGACATCGAGATGCCCGGTTCCATGAACGGGGTGGAGTTGGCCAGCCGGGTGGCTGCACGCTGGCCGCACATCCGGCTGGTGGTCACCTACGGACGCGTCCGCCTGCGCAATCAGGAGACGCCCGATGACGGTCAGTTCCTGGCCAAGCCGTACTATCCGGACGAGTTGCTCAGCGCCTTCGCCCACGCTTGAGCCACATGTCGGGTTCCCAAGAAAATTGTTGCGGCACACAGCACAATTTCCGGATCCTGCCTCAAGCTGCCACGTTCTTCCGACATCGCCTGCCGGTGAGCGCGCTCCCGGCAGGCACATATATCGCGCAAATAGAAGGGAAAATCATATGGCGACCAAGCCGAAAACCTTGCAGGACGCGTTCTACGAGACGCTGAAGGACGTTTATTATGCCGAAAAGCAGTCAGTGCGCGCGTTGAAGAAGGCGACCAAAGCGGCTGAGCACGAGGAGCTGCGCCTAGCCTTCGAGGCCCACGCAGAAGAGAGCGCTAACCAAGTCGAGCGCCTGCAACAGGTGTTCGAGATCATCGGCAAGCCAGCCCGCGCCAAGACTTGCGAGGCGATGCAGGGCCTGACCGCTGAGATGGAAGAGGATCTTGAGGATTTCGGCGACAGCCCGGCCGCCGATGCCGTCCTCGCCGCCTGCGCCCAGGCCGTCGAGCACTACGAGATTGCCCGCTACGGCACCCTCAAGACCTGGGCGATCCAGCTCGGCTATGAGGACGCTGCCAAGCTGCTCGACGAGACGCTGCAGGAGGAGAAGAAGACCGACCAGCTTCTCACCGAAATCGCCGAGCGCATCAACGTCGAGGGATCGGACGACGAGGCCGAGGCGGGATCCTCGAAGGGCAAGCGTGGCCTGAAGACGGCCTGAATTTGCAATGAACCGGGGGTTGCAGGACCACCCCGGTTCATCAACACTGCATCTGTGGCTGCCAGCGCGCAAACCCTGCCTGTTGGAACTCGGGCAGCGGCTCTGGCTCTACTTGCTCAGGCAAGCTCGGAGCGCACCGATCCGCGTACCGAACATCCGGACCGACTGCTTCAGTTCATCCACAGTCACGTCGAGGTCGCGGGCCAGTAAGCGCACTTGGTGCGGGTTGTAGATGTCGAGGTGGGTTTTCGGATGCGAGGTGGTCTTGGGATGAGTAAGCGACATAAAATCTGCCTTGGCGCGGGCCGGATGCGCGCAGCTGGAGGTGTGTCAGGGATGTCTGATAACGTGCGCCGCTGCCGTTTGTTGCAGGCACCGGCTACCGGCCGCCACGCGACCTAGGGCTACGAGTCGCGCTCCGGACATCGTTGTGCATGCAGGACAGGCCCGGTTGGACGGATTACATACCGTTAGGGTGGAGAAGGGGCGCCGCTAGATGGCCCGCCCCCGATCGGCCGCCGTCACCCAGGTCGGAGTACAGTCAGCTGGTGCGCGGCTCCCGGGTTACGACGGCTGGAGTTATCTCAGCCCGATCCAGTGTCTTAAAGACCTCTTTGCAGGCGGTACTGAGGCTCTTCCTCTGTCGACGCAGGCACGCCTTGATGCCCGGTACGTTCGGGATCTCGCTGCTACAGAAGCGGAACACGTCTGGGGTGCAGGCGGCTCGGTCCGCTGCTGTTTCGGCTAGGCTAAGAGTAGCAGTGCAGACGATCAGGCCAACCGTGGTCAGGCCGAGGATAAGCTTACGCATTCTCGCCTCCTTGCAGGCAAATTCCTCCGCCTCCCTGCCTCATGACTGAAGCAGTTTTTATTTATGACTCATCTATTGCGATTGATGAGCCCATATAGGTCATAGCTTTGGCGAACAGACCAAATCTTGGTGTTTGGTGCCGAGATACCAGAGTAGACGATAGCTTGGCCGCGGCAAGGGGGCACATCAAGTGAGAGCGCTGCCACGCATTAGCACCCGTGGATGGGCAGAAGGCACGGATCACAGCCGCCCTGAAAGCCGGCATGACCGCGGGCGTTGGCCGTCGAGCAGCGCCGGTTCGGCTACCGCCGCCTACAAGGATGGCTACCCTGAATGCACAGGATGCCGTTCCCAGGCGATCCGTCTCCTTGTGGGGGTGTAGAAGCCCATCATCCGTCATGGCATCTGATAGGCTGTGCCGCGTGATCCCGATATGATCGCGCACCAGCAAGAGTGCTACGTCATGTTGGACCGGGATGATCTAACCGTCAGCCTTCGGCTTATAGCCGAGCTCGCTGAGGATCTCGCCCACGAAGGCTCCCCGCAGTTGCTGCGCGAGAACTACCGCTGGTCCAGCCCGACCCTGGATCGGCTGGCACGTGCCAAGCACTTTCTCGATGCGGCTGGATGGCCGGCAGGCCCAGCCCTGCTGGAAACCATCGAGATAGCCTCGTTGCAGGGCGGCCTGCCGTACAACCAGATCTCCTAGCCGCGAGGTGGTGATGGAACGTCCACGTCGCGTGGGCATGGCTTGGTACAGGCCCGAGGATTACACCCGGCTGCGGGAACTGATGCAGGATGCTGACCGGCTTCCCGACAGCTACGACGCTTGGCGCATCTCAGCGGAGCAGGTTGAGCGCGAGGTGACGCGCAGCGGTATGGCGGTGATCCGCGTCCTCATCACGCCCGAGGAGTTCGTCGCTTGGTGCAAGGAGCGTGGCGTGCAGGCCGACGCCACTGCGCGGTCCCGGTTCGCCAGCGAAAGCGTCGCGAGGTCTGATGCTGCCGGATGGGAGGTGGCCAGAAGCCAAGTCCCTGAGACTTAGCAGTCGGCGGAGTACCGCCCTCAGGATGATTGAGCCTCCAGGCGATCGATCGTCCTGAAGATCTCCTCGCGATGCGCATGCCAGTGCTGTACACGGTGGCAGTCCTAGACCTGTTTGCGGCCTTCCTGGCGATTGCGGTGCTGCGCCCGATGCTGTTGCGCCACCACGGTGCGAACAGCCCGGCCGTTCCGGCCGGTGCTCTTGCACAGGCTTGATGCTCGGCTCGCCACGCTCCGCTTCGATGGGTAGGGCCAGCCCAGGGAGTGGCGCCACATCACGGGATGTGATTTGTTGGTGGCGGTCCTTTTAACTGAATCAGACCTAGCCCGCCCGGCTCAGCCGCGGCGGGCTCTTTCATCTCAGACCTCATCCATTCCCGCGTATTTCGCACGACAATGGGCGGGCACACCCGTCACAGCGCTGACAATGCAAGGGCCGCGGGCTGAGCACGGTGTCCCTTCCCCGAGCTTCTTTGAAATGCAAACGCCCCAGGATTGCTCCTGGGGCGCCGACCGGTCGTGCGACCAGACGTGATCGGGGTCTGGGGACGCGCAAGCCGGACCCTCGTACCTTGATCGCTTAGTAGGTGCCGAACTTGTAGTTCAGGCCGGCGCGGACGACGGCGAACTCGGTGTCGCGGCGCAGGT
>NZ_JBKIBX010000026.1:0-84301 GCF_046557895.1 Methylobacterium oryzisoli
GATGTCGAGGTTCTCGATGACGTCACCGCTCTTCGCGTAGATCGTCCCGTTGTAACGGGTGAGCGGGATCGAAGGTGTATCGGCCATAATCTTTCCTGACGGTGGTGCGCCAGCCCTCAAGCCTGGGCGCAGGCGATCATCCCGGCCACGGGTGGTGGCTGGGTGCGGAGGCGTGCACCGCGCACGACGGTCCGGCCGGTGCCGCTCGGACGAGCGGCACCGCGTCGAGCACGGCTCGGCGGGCAAGCTTCACTCCCGGGATGGGAGGGAAGTGGATTGTATTTGGAAGTACAAATCAGCGCTTCTGTACGACGCCGTACGCAAACTCACGCTCAGCGCTGATTCAAGTTAATAACTATGGTTAATGTCATAGGTCGCATTGTGGCAGCATTGTGGCACCGCGGCAGGTTTGTTTCTCGATGTTGCTGCATTGCGGCGGGCCGGGCACAGGTTCAGCGCGCGAATGCTGCGATGTGTGTCGAGGTCTCCGATCGTATGCGTTGCGACAGCGAACGGAATCGAACCTGCCGCCTTCGGCTCGCAGCGATCGTGCTTGAACGAGGGGCGGCTCTCCCGGTCGGTAATGGGCGCCGGAGCGGGACGACGGGACGGCCGAGCGCGTCGAAGACGGCTGCCTTGCGCGCCTCTCCGGCCTGATTCGGGGGTGCGTCTTGCTCGCGGGACGCCGCGCCGCAGCGAGCGATCGACGGGTGCAGACCGGGGCTATGAGACCGGTACGCGGCCGGACGGTCGTGCCGGCCATCGCCGGGGCCATTCGTCCGGGGTGCCGGCGTTCCGGCCCTTAGAGCATTTTCCGACGAAGTGGATACCGGTTCGTCGCAGAAAATGCAGCGACACAAAGATTTAGAGCAGCCCGATGGCAACGCGATCGGGCACTGCTCTAGCGCCCGCGCTGGTTGCGCGCCGCCGGCGGTCGGATCACGACCTCGGCTGAGGGCGCGATGATGCGGATGCCTGACGGCGGCGCGGTCCGGCTATTTGGGCCGGAAGTAGAACGCCTCGCCGGGCAGCGAGCCGTAGGTGAACGGCTCCTGCTTGCGGTTGGTGGCGGCGAAGACCTCGTCGCGCACCCGGCGAAACAGCATGTTGATCTCGAGACCGGGCTCCATGATCAGCTTCACGAAGGCGGCCGCGAAGGGGCTGTTGGCGCCGGTGCCGTCCTGCGCCACCTGGCCGTCGCGGGCCGCGAAGGCGACCAGCGTGCCGCCCTCCGGCTCGATCTTGGCCAGCCCCCGTCCCACCGAGCGCGTCGAGGCCAGGGTGCGGCGCATGCGGGGCACGAAGGGGTTGTCCCGGCAGGCATCGAGCACGATGAGGCGCAGCTTGCGCGCCTTCTCGGTGGCGACGAGGACTCGCTCGACCGTGATCGCCTCGTCCTGGATGTCGCGGTCGGCGTTGAGCTGCGCGTCGGTGGGGATCAGGTAGTTCATGCCCCCGACCTCCAGCCCGTGGCCGGCGTAGTAGACCACCGCCCAATCCGCGCTCTCGACCTGATCCTCGAACCGGCGCAGGGCCGCTACGAAATTCTGGCGCGACAGGTTCGATTCCGCGATCACCGTCTGGAAGCCGAGGCTGCGGAAGGCGTTCGCCACCGCGTCGGCGTCCCGCCGCGGGTTGTTGAGCAGCGCGAAATCTCGGTAGGACGAGTTGCCGATGACGAGCGCCACGCGGCGGCCGGTCTCGACGGCGGCCGGGGCCTTCGGCGCCTCGGCGAGCTTCGCCTTCAGTTCCCGCAGGGCCTTGCCGGCCTCGGCCTCCGCGGCCTTGGCGCGGGCCTCGGCCTCGGCGGCGCTCCTGCGGGCCTGCTCCTCGGCGGCCTTGGCGCGCTCGGCCTCGGCGCGGCTGGTGGCGAGCGCGGCGTTCGAGGCGGCGATCTGCGCCATCAGGTCGGCGCGGGCCCGCGTCTCCTGTTCGCCCCGGAGCTTCGCCTCGGCCTCCGCCGCCGCGCGGGCCGCGGTGGCGGTGCGCATCGCGTCCTCGGCGGTAGCACGGGCCTGGGCGGCTTCCGCGAGCGCGGTGCGGCGCGCCTCGTCGGCCATGCGCAGGCCGGCGAGCGACTCGGCCCGCGCCTCGGCCTTCACCCGCGCCTCGAACTCGGCCCGGGCCTGGTTCTCGGCCCGGCCCTTCTCGCGGGCATCCGCCTCGGCGCGCAGCCGCGCCTCGCGCGCGTCCGCGGCCGCCTGCGTGGCCGAGGCGCGCTTGGCCGATTCCTCGGCGACCCGCGACTCGGCCGCCCGCACGACGCTGCGCGCCTGCTCGGTCTGGGCCGTGGCCAGCGCGGCGATGCGCTCGTGGGCCAGCGCCTGGGCGGGGCGCGCCACGCCGGCGTCCCGGTCGGGCGAGAGGCTCATCGCCCTCTCAAAATCCGCGCGGGCCAGCGCCGTCTCGCCCTTCTGCTCGTGGGCGAGCCCGCGCCCCGTATAGGCGGCGACGAAATCCGGCAGGACCCGCAGCGCCTCGTCGTAATCGGCGATCGCCCGCTCGGTCTGGCGCCCGGCCCGGTAGGTGTCGCCCCGGAAGGTGAGGGCGATGGGCGAGCGGGGATTGGCCGCCACCGCGCGGTTGAGGTCCTCCAGGGAGCGGCCGAGATCGCCCTTGAGGCGCAGGATCTCGCCGCGGTTGGCGAGCACCAGCGCGTGGCGCGGGTTGTTGAGGAGCGCCTCGTCGCAATCGGCCAGGGCCTTGTCGAGCTGGCCCATGTCCTTCCAGACCAGCGCCCGGTTGTTGTAGGCCTCCGGCGCCGGTTCGAGGGCGATGGCCTTGGCGTGGTCGGCGAGCGCGCGCTGCAGCTCGCCCTTCAGGCGCCACGCCTCGCCCCGCCGGCTGTAGGCCCGCCACGCGGTGGGGGTGAGGCGGATCGCCGTGTTGTAGTCCGCGATCGCGCCGTCGAACTCGGCCCGGTCGATGAGCAGCGCGGCCCGGTTCTCGTAGCCCAGCGGATCGGTCGGCCGCAGCCGGATCAGCGCGTTGAAGTCGTCGAGCGCCCGGTCGAGGTCGCGCTTGTGCAGGTAGGCGAGGCCGCGGTTGGCGAAGGCGCGGAAGAACTTGCCGTCGAGGGCGATCGCCGCGTCGAAATCGGTCACCGCCCGGTCGAACTCCTCCTTGGCCAGCAGCGCGGCGCCGCGGGCGTTGAGGATGGCGGGCGAGCGCCGGTCGAGGCGGAGCGCCTGGGTGAAGTCCGCGATGGCGCGGTCGTACTCGCCGAGCATGTGCCAGGCGATGCCGCGGTTCTTGAGCGCGTCCGTGAAGGCGGGCTGGCGGTCGAGGGCGCGGGTGAGGTCGTCGATGGCGCCGCGGTGGTCGCCGCGCATCACCTTGGCGACCGCGCGGTTGTTGTAGAGGCCCGGCACGGCGGCGGGATTGCGCTCCTGGTCGAGCAGCCGGGTGCAGGCCGGGATGCCGGCATCCGGGTCGGCGGCCGAGCGGGCGCAGGTCTCGGCATCGCCCGCCAAAGCGGGCCGGATCGCCGCGACGGCGACCACGATGGCGAAGAAACCTCCGATCAACCCGCGGCCGAGACGCATCGCGCACCCCCCAGGCACCGCGCCAGCATAGCACAGGTGGCGGCGCGGACGGATCGTCCTTCGCACCGCCCGCCCGCCGCGGAGGTGCGGGCGCGCACCGGCCGCGCGCGCGTCGCATCGTTCCGGGCGATCCGTCCGTGATCCGGGTCACAGACGGCCGAATCGGGCGCCGAGAGGCGTGCGGGCGCTGGACGTGGCATAAGCGTGGGCGGGACCGGGAGCATGCGATGGGGAGCCGGAGGTATCGTGCGGGGCGGGCGCGCGGATGGGGTGCCGCGCGGGCGCTGGCCGGCCTGCTGCTCGCGGCGGCCGCTGCCGGCCCCGCAGGGGCGGCCTGCGCGGGTCACGACCTCTTCCCGCGCATCGAGGCGACCGCTCCCGCCGCCTGGGCGGAGATCGAGGCCGGGCGGCGCGGGCCGCACGCGCAGGGCATCCTGTTTCGCGTGAGCCGGGAGGGCGTGGCGCCCTCCCACCTGTTCGGCACCCTGCACCTGAGCGACCCGCGGGTGGTGGGCTTCCCGGCCGCGGCCCTCGCGGCGCTCGACGGCGCGCGCCGCCTCGCGGTCGAGATCGACGAGGCGCCGCGCAGCCTGCGCGCACGGCGGGCGCTCGCGGTGGCGCCCGCCCTGGCGGCGCAGCCCGGCCGCGCCGCCGCGGACCTGCTCGACGCCGAGGAGGCGGCGGGACTGCGCGCGCTGATCGCCGCGCGCGGCCTGCCGCCCTCGGCCGCGTCGCTGAAGCCCGCCGTGCTGGCGCTGGTGCTCGACCTGCCGCCCTGCGCCAAGACGTCGGGGGAGGGGCGTGCGGCCCATGCCGAGCGGGTGCTCGCCCGCCGTGCCCGGGAGCGCGGCATCGCGGTGGTGGGGCTGGAGACGCTGGAGGAGCAGATCGGCACCTTCGCCGACCTCCCGGCGCCGGCGGAGCGCGACCTCCTGCGCGCCGTGCTGCGCCAAGCGCCCCTGGCCGAGGATTCGGTCGAGACCACGATCGCCCGCTACGTCGCCCGCGACGGGGGCGGGCTGCTCGCCTGGATGCGCGCGGGCGAGCCGCTGCCGGGCGAGCCCGGCGCGCGCCTGCCCGCCGCCTTCCTCGACCGGCTGATCGACCGGCGCAACCGCCGCCTGCGAGAGCGGGCGCGCCCGCTCCTCGACCAGGGCGGCGCCTTCATCGCCGTGGGCACCGCCCACCTGCCCGGGGAGGCCGGGCTGGTGAGCCTCCTGGCGCAGGACGGCTACGCGGTGGTGCGGGTGGAGTGAAGGCTCACCACTGGTAGCGGAAGCCCGCGCGCCCGCCCGCCGCGAAGTAGCGGTCGCCGCCCCGCACGTCGCCCTGCACGAAGCTCGACAGGCCGTTGCCGTGGTCGAGGGCGAAGGTGAGGATGCCCTGGCCGCGCAGCTTGCCCTCGTCGTTGAGCGCCAGCACGTTGCTGCCGAACGCCCCCGCCTGGATGAAGCCGCCGTCGATGACGACGTTCTCGTAGGCGAGGCCGGTCAGGATCGTGGTGAGGCGGGTCGAACCCAGGAAGGTCTCGAAGCCGAAGCGGGCGCCGCCCTGGACCCGGATCAGGTTGCCGTCCCGCAGGCCGAGCTGGGCCGCGCTCGCCTCGTAGAAGGAGTGCGTGACCTGGTAGCCGACCGTCGGCTCGAACCAGACCGTGTCGCTGGCGAAGAACCGGTAATTGGCGTTGCCGAAGGCGGAGAGCTGCGTCACGCCGGTGCGGCCCGAGCCCGCCAGGTTGGCGACGGCCGTGACGATGCCGGCGAAGCCCGCGGCCTCCGTGAAGGTCTGATCGAGGCCGTAGAAATCCGCCTTGAGGGTCTGATCGAACGAGAACCCGCCGTTGAAGTAGGTCGCGAAGGCGCCGACCGACGGGCCGGTGAGCGACACGCGGGTCGAGGCCGCGCCGTTCGGCAGCAGGGCCGGATTCGGCGACAGCGTCCGGGTCGAGATGGTGATGGAGGTGTCGGTGTAGCCGGTGATCAGGCCGAAGATCGCGCCGTCGCCGGGCTCGGCGAGGTCGCGCACCGTCAGGTCGATGCCGCCCAGGAAGCCGCCGGTGCGGGTGGTGCTGCGCTGCAGGACGGTGAAGGGAAAGTTCTGCGGCGCGCCGCCCGGATCGTACTGGATCGACCCGGCGGTCCGGCCCGAGCGCTGCTCGAAGTCGCCGTAGCCGGTCGCGAAGACGCCGAAGCGCGGTCCTTGCGGCGGCGGGACGAACACGGGCACCGGCTCGACGTCGTAGCCCTTGCGCACGATCGGGCGCGGCCCGGGACCGGCCGGCGGCGGGGCGTCGTAGTCGCGGGCGTCGTAATCCGGCCGGGCGCGCATGCGGCGGGCGGCGACCTCGTCCCGGCGCTCCTCGGCCTGCGCCCGGCGCTCCGCGTCCCGACGCGCCTGCGCCCGGCGGGACGCGGCGGCGGCCTCGCGGCGCTCCTCGGCGGCGTCGGCCCGGCGCGTGCGCTCGGCATCCCGGCGCGCCTCCTCCTGGCGGGTCCGGGCGGCCTGCGCCCGCGCCTCGGACCGCCGCGTGCGGGACGCCTCGTCGCGCCGGTCGCTCTCGCGCCGCCGCTCCGCCGCGCGTTCGGTGCGCGCATCCTGTCGGCGCGACTCCTGCCTGCGCGTGTCCTGGGGCCGATCGGCGCGGCGGCGCTCGCGGGCCTGCTCGTTGCGGGAATCCGCATCCCGCTGCCGCTGCCGGTCCGCGTCGGCGGAGCGCTGCGTCTCCTCGGCGCGCCGGTTGGCGATGGCGTTCGACGTGGTGCGGTTGGTCTCGGTGGTGGCGGATTGCGACAGGTCGCTGAGGGATTGGCTCGCGAGCGCGGCGCCCGAGAAGGCACCCGCGCCGTTGACGCCGTTGGTGCAGCTCCCGTTCTGGAGCGTGTAGGGCGCGGTGGTCCCGTCCCAGAGGTTGTTGCCGATCTGCGCCGTCACGGCGCCGCTCGGGCAGAAGATCGATTGCGCGACGGCCGGCGACGCACCCCCGAGCAGAATCAGGCTCCCGCTCGTTAACAATGACCTAACAAAGGAAGTCCGCCCACGCCCCGACGCCATCACCAGCCCCCGAATCAGCCGAGCTGGAGACTTGCACGACTCTGCGCAAAGCGGCGTGATTCACGTGCCACACTCGGAACACAATGCGCGCGCGGCCGTGATTTCGCGGCCCGGAACTGCCGGCATCCCCCCGAGATCACGGGCCGGGCCGGCGATGATTGTCACCGCGAGACTTCGCGCGGCGCGCCGGAGTGTTCGCGTCCGCCGCGAAGCTCCCCGCAGGCCGGGAGCCCGGCCGGCGACCACGCGACTGCGACCTCCCGCACCGGGGCCGATGCGCCGGGATTGTCTCGGTGCTCGGGCGTACTGTCGGGAGGGTTCTCCGGTCCGGCGGGGCGGTCCGCGCCCGCCCGCTCCACCCTGCTTGACCCCCCGGGTGCTTTTCGACAGGGTCGCGCCCGCCTCGGCCGGAGGCCTCTCCCCGCTCCGGGGAGTTCCTTGCGTCGAACCGATTCGGAGCCTCATGCCGTCGAGCGACGAGACCGCCGCGAAGGATCCGGCGGCGGCGTCCGCCCCTCCGCGCTTGATCGTGAACCGCGACGGCGCGCCGGTCCCGCCGGGTCTGCGCGGGGCGGTGGCGGCCCTGGGCAATTTCGACGGCCTCCACCAGGGCCACCGTGCGCTCATCGCGGCGGTGCGCCGCGAGGCCGCCGCCGCCGGGGTTCCGAGCGCCGTCCTGACCTTCGAGCCGCATCCGCGCAGCTTCTTCGCCCCCGAGACCCCGATGTTCCGCCTCACCGGCGAGGCGGTGAAGCTCGCGGTGCTCGACCGTCTGGGCGTCGACGGCGTGTTCGTGCGCCGCTTCGACGCCGCGCTGGCGCGCACCGGGGCGGCGGCCTTCGTGGCCGGGCTCCTCAAGGGCGAACTCGGGCTCTCGGGCGTGGTGATCGGGCACGATTTCCACTTCGGCCGCGGCCGCGAGGGCACGCCCGAAGTGCTCGCCGCGCTCTGCGCCGAGAACGGGCTCACCTGCCGGGTGGTCGAGGCGGTGACCGCCGAGACCGGCGAGAGCCCGGTCTCGTCGAGCGCGATCCGCGCGAGCCTGGAGGCAGGGGACGTGGCGCGGGCCAACCGCCTGCTCGGCTTCCGCTGGTTCGTGCAGGGCGAGGTGCGCCACGGTGAGAAGCGCGGGCGCACGCTGGGCTTCCCGACCGCCAACGTCGCGCTCCCGGGCTGCGGGCTCGCCCACGGCATCTACGCGGTGCGCGCGCGCCTGCCCGACGGCCGCCTGCGCGACGGGGTGGCGAGCTACGGCCGCCGCCCGACCTTCGACAACGGTGCGCCGCTCCTCGAGACGACCCTGTTCGACTTCTCGGGCGACCTCTACGGCCAGACGATCGCGGTCGAGTTCGTGGGCTACATCCGCGGCGAGGCGCGCTTCGCCAGCGCCGAGGCCCTCACGGCCCGGATGCACGAGGACGCGGCGGCGGCGCGCCGGATCCTCGCGGAGGATAGCGTGCCGTCGATGATCGGGTGAGGGCATCGGCCGCCGGCAGCTCGCGGCGGGCGCCGTAGCAGGGCCTTCCCGCACAGGCTATCACCTGCGGGCGACGCAAGCGCTTCGCCGAGGGTTTCGCCGAGGAATCTCGCGATGACGGACGACGCGGCCGGACCCGGTGCGCCGGAGATGGAGGCGCTGCCGGTCGTCGACCGGGAGTCGCATCAGGACCTGCGCGACATGATCGGCGTCCCGACCGTCGAGCGGCTCGTCCTGCGCCTGATCGAGCTGATGCGGGCGGCCTTCCACGGCGAGGCGCGCGACGCGGTGGCGCAGGAGGCCCACGGGCTGATCTCGACCGCCGGCATGATGGGCTGCCCCCGCCTCGCGGAGGTCTGCCGCCGGCTGGAACTGGCCGCGCAGGGCGGCCAGGACTACGCGGCACTGCTGGCGGAGGCGAGGCGCACGCGCGATCTCACCGCGGCGGCGCTGAGCGGGGCCGCACCCGGCGGCCCCACCTGACTTCCCGCGTCCCCCATCGTCACGCTGCATCGCCGGCGCGCGAGGCTCCCCGGGCCGCCCCGACGCCGGATCACGGATCGGCCGGCCCTGCTGCCTCGTCGAGGGCGAGCCGCACCAGCATCACCTCCGGGTCCGCCGGATCGCTGCGCATCGCGAAGCCGAGCTTGCGGCACATGGCGAGCATCGTCGTGTTCTCGCGCAGCACCTGGCCCTCGACGTGGCGCAGGCCCTCGGCCCGCGCCCACTCGATCATCAGCCCCATCAGCGCCCAGCCGAGCCCCAGGCCCTTGAGGTCGGAGCGCACCAGGATGGCGTACTCGCCGGAGGCGTGGTTGGCGTCGGCGTGCAGGCGCACGGCCCCCATCATCGCGCCGTTCGCCGCGTCGACGGCCACGAACGCGATGGCGCGGGCGTAGTCGAGCTGCGTCAGCCGGGCCAGGAAGGCGTGGCTGAAGTCGCGCACCGGCGCGAAGAAGCGCAGCCGCAGGTCGGCCTCGCTCACGTGCCGGAAAAACTCCTCGAACAGGCCCTCGTCCTCGGGCCGCACCGGCCGGACGAGGATAGGATGATCGTCGAGGCGGATGCGGCGCTCCCACTCGGCCGGGTAGGGGCGCACGGCGAAGCGCGCGTGGCTGAGGCCCGCCCCGGCATCGCGCCGCCGTCCGGTCACGGGCGCCACCGCGACCCGGGCGTCGAGGGCGATCACGCCGGTCTCGTCGGCGAGCAGCGGGTTGATGTCGAGGTCGCGCACCTCCGGCAGGTCGGCGGCGAGCTGGGCGATCTTGACCAGCACCAGCGCCACCGCGTGCTCGTCGGCCGCCGCGACGTCCCGGTAGGCCTTGAGCCGGCGCGAGACCCGGGTGCGCCCGATCAGCTCGGCGGCGAGCCGCAGGTCGAGGGGCGGCAGGGCGAGCGCGCGGTCGTCCACCACCTCGACGGCGGTGCCGCCGCGCCCGAACACCACCACCGGCCCGAAGACCGGATCGTCGGCGAGCCCGGCGATCAGCTCGCGGGCCTTGGGCCGGCGCAGCATCGGCTGCACCACGAAGCCCGTCACCGCCGCGTCCGGCCGGTCGCGGGCGGCGCGGGCCAGGATCTCGGCCGCCGCCTCGCGCACCGCCGCCTCGCTGGTGAGGTCGAGATGCACCCCGCCGATGTCGGACTTGTGCACGATGGCGGGGGAGACGACCTTGAGCGCCACCGTGCGCCCGGCGGCGATGAACGGCCAGGCCGCGCCCGCCGCCGCCTCGGCGTCGGCTGCGAAATGCACCTCCAGGGTCGGAATGGCGTAGCAGGCCAGCAGGCCCGCGACCTCGCGCGGGTCGAGCCAGCTGCGCCCGGCCGCGACCGCCGCCCCGACGATGCGGCGCGCCGCCGCGACGTCGGGGGTGAAGTCCTGCGGCAGCGAGGCCGGGGTCTTCATCAGGTCGTCCTGCGCCTCGCGGTAGTGCACGAGGTGCATGAAGCCCTCCACCGCCTCGGCGTCGGTGGGAAAGCGCGGGATGCCGGCCGCACGCAACACCTCGGTGGCCGCCGCCCCGTCCCCGATCGAGACCGCGAAGACCGGCTTGGCGCGAAAGCTCGCCTGCCGGGCGCGCCGCACGGCGCCGGCCACCGCCTCGGCCACGTCCTGGCCGCCCGAGAGGGCGGTGGGCACGTTGACGACCAGCACGGCGTCGTTGCCGCGGTCGGCCAGCAGCGGGTCCAGGGCGGCGGCGTAGCGCGCCCCGTCCGCGTCGGCCCCGAGGTCGAGCGGGTTGCGCCAGGAAGCGGGCGGCAGGTCGAGGGCGGGCAGGGCCGCGGCGAGGCGCGCGCAGGTGTCTTCGGAGAGCGAGGCCAGCGTGCCCCCGAGATCGGCGAGGCGGTCCACCGCCAGCGCCCCGACCCCGCGCCCGTTCGTCACCACGGCGAGGCGCTTGCCCGGGAAGGGACGCTGGCGCCCGAGCGTCTCCACGGCCGAGAACATCTCGGGCAGCGCCTGGACGCGCAGCAGCCCGGCGCGCCGGAAGGCGGCGTCGTAGACCGCGTCCGGCCGCGCCAGGATGCCGCTGTGGGTGGCGAACGGCCCCGGGGCGGCGGCCTCGTGCCGCCCTGAGCGCAGCACCACCACGGGCTTGGCGCGGGCGGCGGCCCGGGCCGCCGACATGAACTTCGGCGCGTCCGCGATGGCTTCCAGGTGGAGCAGGATCGCCCGGGTGTGGCGATCCTCCGCGAAGTGGTCGAGGCAATCGGCGATGTCGACGTCGAGGGCGAGGCCGAGCGAGAGCACCCCCGAGAAGCCGTAGCCCCGTCCCGCCGCCCACTCGACGATGCCGGCCGCCACGGTGCGCGACTGCGCGATCAGCGCGAGGTCGCCCTTCGGCGGCATGCGGGCGAGCAGGCTGGCGTTGAGCTGCGCGCCCGGCACCGCGAGACCCATGCATTCCGGGCCGAGGAGCCGCAGGCCGTGGGCGCGCGCGGCGCGGCGGGCGGTCTCGGCGGGCGAATCCGGTCCGCTGTCGAGGTTCGCCGTGATGATCACCGCGCCGCCGCAGCCGCGCGCCCCCGCCGCCGCCACGATCCCGGCCACCGTCTCGGGCGGCGAGGCCACCACCACGAGGTCGGCGGCCTCCGGCAGGGCGCCGATATCGGGGTAGCACGGCAGGTCGTCCACGCGGTCGCGCTGCGGGTTCACGGGCCAGATCGGCCCGGGAAATTCCGCCCCGCGCAGGTTGCGCAGGATCGCGGCACCGAACGACGTCTCGCGCCCGCTCGCGCCCGCGAGCGCGACGGAACGGGGCCTCAGGATCCGGTCGAAGCGATAGGTGCTCATCGGGCCATCCGATCAACTTTCGCGTGCTGAGGCCGCAGGTGCAACGGCTGCGCCGTGGGTCGGTTCGGCCGGCGCGGCGTCCTGGCCAGGCATCGGGCGGCTTGGCCATGCGTCGTCAGCATTTGTGCGATGCAAAAATTTGCGTTGCAGCGCATGCTAGGCAAATTAAATTGATGTCTCCCGGTCACGCCGGCTTTCCGAAGCGCCCATTGCGCCGGACAGAACCGCACCAGGATCCCATGCGTCCCCTCAGCCTCCTCGCCCTCGGCCTCCTCGGCTCCACGGCCGCGAGCGCCACCGAACTGCGCCCGCAGCAGGCCCACAGCCTCGATCTCGGCCGCGTCCAGGGCACCGCCTACTACACGGTCGAGCGTGACGGTCTGCGCGTGGTCGCGACGCTCGCCTCCGACGAGACGCCCGTCCGTCTCGTGACGACCCTCGCGCCCGACCAGCGCGTCAGCCTCTCGGTGCCCGGCGCCGCCGGCACGAGCGCCACCGAGATCGCCTTCGCCCGCCGCGGCGACCGCCTGGAGGTCGTGCTGCCGGGCAAGCCGACCTTCTGATGACGACCCTCTGATTCCGACCTTTTGATTCCGGCCTCGCGTGCTGCCGCAGCGTCGTCCCCCGGGGCGACGCTGCGGCCCCGCGCCGCTTGTGTTGCCGGCCGATCTGAGCCACCTGTCCGCCGACCTTGCCCGAGACGGCAATCGCGCACAGACCCAAGGCACAGGCCCAAGGATCGTCCGATGAAGACCTGCTCCCTCCTCTGGCGCACGGGCGCCCTCGCGCTCGTCCTCGCGGTCCCGGCCGCGGCCCAGACGCCAGCACCGGCGCAAGCGCCTGCAGCCCAAGCGCCGGCTCAGGCGCCCGACACGGTGGTGGCCCGGGTGAACGGCACGCCGGTGACGGCGGGCGATCTCGCGGTGGCGGCCGACGACCCGGCCCTGTCCCTGCCGGGCGTGAGCGACGACCAGAAGAAATCCCTGCTCGTCGACTACATGGTCGACCTGAAGCTCGGCGCCCAGGCGGCCGAGAAGGCCAAGATCGGCGAGAGCCCCGACTTCACCCGCAAGCTCGCCTATTTTCGCGACAAGCTCCTGCTCGACGAGTACCTGGAGCGCGAGGGCAAGAAGGCCGTGACGCCGGAGGCCGCCCGCGCCCTCTACGACGAGACCGTCAAGGCGATGAAGCCGGAGGAGGAGGTGCACGCCCGCCACATCCTCGTGGAGAGCGAGGCGGAGGCCAAGAAGATCGCCGCGCGCATCAAGGGCGGCGAGGATTTCGCCAAGGTGGCGGCCGAGACCTCGAAGGATCCCGGCTCCAAGGCCGAGGGCGGCGACCTCGGCTGGTTCACCAAGGAGCGCATGGTGGCGCCCTTCGCGGAGGCCGCCTTCAAGCTCGATGCCGGCAAGGTCTCGGACCCGATCAAGACGCAGTTCGGCTGGCACGTCATCAAGGTCGAGGAGAAGCGCACCAAGCCAGTGCCGGGCTTCGACGAGATGAAGGAGCAGATCGACGCCTACCTGACCCGCAAGACGCAGCAGGACATCATCACCAAGCTGCGCGAGCAGGCCAAGATCGAGAAGGCCGACGCGGCGCCGAAGGCCCAGGAGCCCAAGAATCCGGAGTCCAAGAAGCCGTAACGCTTCCCCCGAACGACGACGGCCCGGGGCCGAAACCCCGGGCCGTCGGACCAAGCGCCCCGGCCGAACGGTGCGCGCGGTGTCCCTCTCCCGGAGGAGAGGGGTCCTCTGACCTCACTCCCGCTCGCCGGTGAGATTCAGCAGCAGCTGGAACAGGTTGATGAAGTTCAGGTAGAGCGACAGCGCGCCGAATACCGCGAGCTTGGTGCTCGCCTCCTGGCCCCAGTGCTCGGAATACTGCTCCTTGATCGACTGCGTGTCGTAGGCGGTGAGGCCGACGAAGATCACGACGCCGATGAGCGAGATGGCGAATTGCAGGGCGCTCGACGCCAGGAAGATGTTCACGAGGCTCGCGATCACCAAGCCGATCAGGCCCATGATCAGGAACGAGCCCATTCCCGACAGGTCGCGCTTGGTCGTGTAGCCGTAGAGGCTGGTCGCGCCGAACATCGCCGCCGTGATGAAGAAGGTGCGGGCGATGCTGGTGCCGGTGAAGACCAAGAACACCGAGGCGAGCGAGAGGCCCATCACGGCGCAGAAGGTCCAGAACAGGATCTGGGCGGTGCCCGCCGAGATGTGCTCGATGCGGAACGACAGGAACAGGATGAAGGCCAGCGGCGCCAGCATCACCACGTACTTGAGGGGCGTGCCGAACAGCGGCTGGGCGATGGCCGGGGTCGAGGCCACCGCGAAGGCGACGAGGCCGGTGAGCGCCAGCCCCAGCCCCATGTAGTTGTAGACCCGCAGCATGTGCTGCCGCAGGCCCTCGTCGAAGGCCGCGGCGGAGGCGGCCGGGCGGGCCTGCCAGGCGTAAGGCGTGTTCATCGGTTCATGGTCCTCGGGTTGGCTCCGCCGGCCCTCGCCGGGCGGGAGAGGGGAGTTCAGGGCGTCAGCGCCGCGAGGGTCGCGGCGGCGCGCCCGAGCGCCGGCTCGTCGCGCGAGCCGCTGAGCGCGAAGGCGGTGTGGCCGGTCTTCCAGTAGACCGTCACGGCGTCGGCGGCGCGCACGACCTCGGGTGAGAGCGCCTCCGCATCCGGCGTGCGGGTGGCGAACAGCGCCACCGGGCCGAGCGCCCCCGCCTCGATGGCGATCTCGACCCCCGCGCCGCTGCGGCCGGGGAAGATCTGCAGGTCGTTCACGCGCCAGTCGCGCGGCAGATCGGGCAGCCGGATCCCGGTCGCCGCCTCGACGCCCGCCCGGTCGTAGGCCAGGGTCGGGCGCAGCGAGGCCACGCGGGCGCGCAGCTGCGCGGTCTGGCGCGCCTGCATCGCCTCCTCCAGGAAGGGCGGCGTCTGGGCCGAGGCGACGAGCCCCGAATCCGCGTGCATCAGCCAGCCGGTCCCGACCAGCAGCGCGACCACGGCGGCGCGCTGGAAGCGGGCGCCGATCCGGCGCCACGTCAGGGCGCGGTCGAGGCGGCGCGCCGCGAGGGCCAGTCGCTCCGGCACCGGGCCGGGCCGGACGTTCGGGTGGACGGGCGCGAAGGCGGCGCTGAGGGCGTCGCGGGTGCGCAGGTCGGCCATCACGCGGGCGGCGGCCTGCGGGTTCGCCGCGAGGTGCTCCTCGACCTCGATCCGGCGCCCGAGGTCGAGTTGCCCGTCGATGTAGGCGTTCAGGTCGCTCTCGGTGATCGGGTCGGTCATCGGTCTGTGCTCCACGGGACGGGGCGCGGCATGGGTCCCGTCACGGATTGTTGTCCCCGCGTCCCCCGCCCCCCTGGACCACCCGCAGGCGCGGGGGCTGCGGGGCGGGCGCCGGCAGGGCCGGGGCGTTGCTCTCGAAACTGCGCAGGGCGGCGCGGGCGCGCCCAAGGCGCGACATCAGCGTGCCGATCGGGATGCCGAGCACGTCCGCGGCTTCCTGATAGGCGAGGCCCTCGATGGTCACGAGGTGCAGGGCCGCCCGCTGCTCCTCCGGCAGGCGCCCGAAGGCCTCGCGGATCTGGGCGAGCCGGACGTGGCTGTCCTGGGCGGGGGGCACCGCCTCGTCGGCGAGGTGCCCGAGCGAGTCGGCGTAGCGGGCCTCCACCTGCCGGCGGCGCTGGCCGTCGATGAAGGCGTTATGCAGCACCGTCATCAGCCACGTGCGCAGGTTCGTGCCCCCGCGCAGCGAGCCCTGGTGCTCCAGGGCGCGCACCAGGGCGTCGTGCACGAGGTCGTCGGCCTGGGTCGGGTCGCGCGTGAGCGCCCGGGCGTAGCGCCGCAGGGGCACCACGAGGTCGACGACGTCGAGTCGCTTGCGAGGTTTCATACCCTGATGAACGAGCGAGGGCGCGGATTTAATCCCGCCCCGCGCGTCATCACACGAGTCCGGGGTCGATCGTGCGCGCCGCCGCGAGCCAGGGCGGCACCGGCAGCCCGCGCTCGCGCAGGAAGGCCGGGTTGAACAGCTTCGAGGCGTAGCGGGTGCCGCCGTCGCACAGGATGGTCACGATGGTGTGGCCGGGGCCGAGCTGCCGCGCGAGCCGGATCGCGCCCGCCACGTTGATGCCCGAGGAGCCGCCCAGGCACAGGCCCTCCTCGGCCAGGAGCGCGAAGACGAGGGGCAGGGCCTCGGCATCCGGGATCTCGTAGGAGACGTCGGGGGTGAAGCCGTCGAGGTTGCGGGTGATGCGGCCCTGGCCGATGCCCTCGGTGATCGAGTTGCCCTCGGCCTTGAGGGTGCCGGTGGCGTAGTGGCGGTGGAGCGCCGACCCCTGCGGGTCGGAGAGGCCGATCGTCACCCGCGGGTTGCGCGCGCGCAGCGCCGCGGCGGTGCCGGCCAGCGTGCCCCCGGTGCCGGCCGCGCAGATGAAGCCGTCCACCTCGCCCCCGGTCTCCTCCCAGATCTCCGGCCCGGTGGTCGCCACGTGGGCGTCCCGGTTCGCGGTGTTGTCGAACTGGTCGGCGAAGAAGGCGCCGGCCGGCTCGGTCGCGCTCAGCCGCTCGGCGAGGCGGCCGGCCACCTTCACGTAGTTGTTCGGGTTGGCGAAGGGCACGGCCGGCACCTCCACCAGGGTCGCGCCCGCGAGCCGCAGCGCGTCCTTCTTCTCCACCGACTGCGTCTCCGGGATGACGATGACGGTGCGGTAGCCCTTGGCGTTGCCCACCATGGCGAGCCCGATGCCGGTGTTGCCCGCCGTGCCCTCCACGATGGTGCCGCCCGGCCGGATCAGCCCGGCGCGCTCCGCCGCCTCCACCATGAACAGGGCGGCCCGGTCCTTCACCGACTGGCCCGGATTCATGAACTCCGCCTTGCCGAGGATGCGGCAGCCGGTTTCGGCCGAGGCGCGCTTCAGGTGGATCAGCGGCGTGCGGCCGATCGCGGCGAGGATGTCGGGCTTGGGCGGCATGGCGGGCTTCCGCGGCGAAGGGGGTCCGTGATGCCGGTAATCCGCCGTGCGGGCAAGGCGCCGACCCCCTGCAAGGCGCGGGGCGCGTGCCGGGCATCTCCAGATTGACGACCGTACCAAAGAATGTCAGCATTACTGACGTATCGGGGCGCATGCAGGTCCGGCCGAACCGGACCGCCCGCGGCCTTGGGGGGAGTGTGACGGAGGAAACCCGATGGGCCAGCGCCCGGTCGTCCCGACCCTCAGGTCCGTGAGCCTGGACGACAAGTACGATCTCTCGCGCGAACAGGTCTTCGTCACCGGCACGCAGGCGGTGATCCGGATGCTGCTGATGCAGCAGGCCCGCGACAAGGCCGCCGGGCTCGACACCGCGGGCTTCGTCTCCGGCTACCGCGGCTCGCCGATCGCCGGCCTCGACCAGAATCTCTTCCGCGCCCGCAAGGTGCTGGATCAGGCCAACATCGTCTTCCAGCCGGGGCTCAACGAGGAGCTGGCCGCCACCGCGGTGTGGGGCTCGCAGCAGGCCGAGATGCGCGGCGAGGGCCGCCACGACGGCGTGTTCGGGCTCTGGTACGGCAAGGGGCCGGGCGTCGACCGCTCGGGCGACGTCTTCCGCCACGCCAACATGGCGGGCACCTCCCGGCACGGCGGTGTGCTGGCGCTGATGGGCGACGACCACACGGCGGAATCCTCCACGGTCGCCCACCAGTCCGAGTTCCACTTCGTCGACGTGATGATGCCGATCCTGAACCCGGCGGGTGTTCAGGAGATCCTCGATTACGGCCTCTACGGCTACGCCATGAGCCGCTATTGTGGCGCCTGGGTCGCCTTCAAGTGCGTGAAGGAGAACATCGAGTCGACCGCGAGCGTGGATGCGCGCCTCGACCGGGTGAAAATCCTCCTGCCCGACGACTTCCTGATGCCGCCGGGCGGCCTCAACATCCGCACGCCGGACAACATCCTGGAGCAGGAGGCCCGCCTCCAGGACTTCAAGCGCGACGCGATGATGGCCTTCGTGCGGGCCAACAACCTCAACCGCATCGTGCTCTCGGGCGGGCGCCAGCCGAAGATCGGCGTCATCACGGTGGGCAAGTCCTACCTCGACGTCCGCCAGGCCCTCGACGACCTCGGCCTCGACGAGGTCAAGGCCAACGACATGGGGCTTCGCCTCTACAAGGTCGCCTGCCCCTGGCCGCTGTCGCGGCGCGAACTCGTGGCCTTCGCGGAGGGCCTCGACCTCATCATGGTGGTGGAGGAGAAACGCTCCCTCATCGAGGTCCAGGTCCGCGAGGAATTGTACGGCACCCCCGACCAGCCGATCTGCGTCGGCAAGCGGGACGAGGAGGGCCGCTGGCTGTTTCCCGTCAAGGGCGCGCTCGACCCCAACGACATCGCGGTGGCCCTGGGCGAGCGCCTGCTGCGCTACCACCGCAACGACGACCTCGCGGGCCGCGTCGCCGCCCTGCGCGCCGCGCAGGAGCGCTTGGCGCAGACCACCGACATCGCGACCCGCACGCCGCATTTCTGCGCGGGCTGCCCGCACAACACCTCGACCAAGGTGCCGGAGGGATCGCGGGCCTACGCGGGCATCGGCTGCCACTACATGGTGCAGTGGATGGAGCGCGGCACCGACGGCTTCACCCAGATGGGCGGCGAGGGCGCGAACTGGATCGGCGAATCCGCCTTCTCGAAGCGCGGCCACGTCTTCCAGAACCTCGGCGACGGCACCTACAACCACTCGGGCTCGCTGGCGCTCCGCTGGGCGGTCGATACCGGCACCACCATCACCTACAAGATCCTGTTCAACGACGCGGTGGCGATGACCGGCGGCCAGCCCCACGAGGGCGGGCTCACCGTCGACCGCATCGCCGCACAGGTGCGCGCCGAGGGCGTCGAGCGCATCGCGCTCGTCACCGACGAGCCCGGCAAGTACCCGCCGGGATTCCGCTGGCCGGACGGCCTCAGCATCCATCACCGCGACGAACTGGACGACGTCCAGCGGGACCTCGCCACCGTGCCGGGCGTCTCGGTGATGATCTACGACCAGACCTGCGCCTCCGAGAAGCGCCGCCGCCGCAAGCGCAACGCCTTCCCCGACCCCGACAAGCGGGTGATCATCAACGATCTCGTCTGCGAGGGCTGCGGCGACTGCTCGGTGCAGTCGAACTGCGTGGCGGTGCAGCCGCTGGAAACCCCGTTCGGCCGCAAGCGCCGCATCGATCAGTCGAGCTGCAACAAGGACTTTTCCTGCCTCAACGGCTTCTGCCCGTCCTTCGTGACCGTGCACGGGGCCAAGCCCCGCACCGGCACGGCGGTGGCGCTCGACGATGCGCCCGATGCCGGCCTGCCCGAGCCGGCGCTGCCGGCGATCGACGGCACCTACAACATCGTCGTCACGGGGGTGGGCGGCACCGGCGTCGTCACGGTGGGCGCCATCCTCGGCATGGCGGCCCATCTCGAGGGCAAGGGGCTCGGCATGATCGACATGGCCGGCCTCGCCCAGAAGGGCGGGGCGGTCTACAGCCACGTGCGGCTCGCCCACCACCAGGACGACATCCACGCAATCCGCGTCACCGCGGGCGCCGCCGACCTGATCCTCGGCTGCGATCTCGTGGTGACGGGCACCCGCAAGGTGCTGGGCGCGGTCCGCCACGGGCGCACCCACGTGGTCGTCAACACCGCCGAGGTGATGCCGGGCGACTTCACCCGCAAGCCCGACTTCTCGCTCCCGGCCGAGCGCATCAAGCGGGCGATCCGCGAGGCGGCGGGCTCCGCGCACGCCGACCTCACGGACGCGACGGGCCTCGCGCTCGCGGCGCTCGGCAACGCGCTCGCCGCCAACATGTTCATGCTGGGCTACGCGTGGCAGCGCGGGCGCATCCCGCTCTCGCGCGCCGCGATCCTGCGGGCGATCGAGATGAACCGCGAGGCGGTGCCGATGAACCTCGCGGCCTTCGCCTGGGGCCGCCGGGCCGCGGCCGCCCCCGAGACGCTCTCCGTGCTCGCGGCCTCCGAGCCCGAGGTCCCGGACGACCTCGACGCCCTGATCGCCCGGCGCACCGCCTTCCTGACCGCCTATCAGGACGCGGCCTACGCGGCGCGCTACGCCAGGACGGTGGAGGCGATCCGCGCGCGCGAGGCCGCGGTGCATCCGGGCGGGCAGCCGCTCACCGAGGCGGTGGCGCGCTCGCTGTTCAAGCTGATGGCCTACAAGGACGAGTACGAGGTCGCCCGCCTCTACACCGACGGGCACTTCGAGGCGCAGGTCAGACAGGCCTTCGAGGGCGAGAACCTGACCTACGAGTTCCACCTCGCGCCGCCGCTCCTCGCCCGCACCGACCCGCGCACCGGGCGCCCGCGCAAGATGCGCTTCGGCCCCTGGATGATGCGGGCCTTCCGGGTCCTCGCCCGGATGAAGCGGCTGCGGGGCACCCCCCTCGACCCGTTCGGCTACACGCACGAGCGCCGCGAGGAGCGCCGGCTCGTCATCGCCTTCGAGGCCCTCGTCGCCGAGATCCTGCGCGACCTCACGCCCCGCAACCACGCGCTGGCGGTGGGGCTCGCGAACCTGCCCCAGGGCATCCGGGGCTTCGGGCCGGTGAAGGCGAAGGCGCTCGCGGCGGTCAAGGCGGAGGAGGCGGCGCTGCTCGCCCGCTTCCGCGCCCCCGAGGCGCCGCTGGCGACCGCCGCCGAGTAGGCGGTGGCCCCAGGCGATCACCGACGCGATCGGCTTGGGGGCCGAGCGATCACCGAGGTGATCGCGTTGGGGCCGCGACGCGAGGTCAGTTGGGGCGCGGGCGCTCCGGGGTTAGACTAGGGCGTGCCCGGCCCGTTCGGGCCGCTTCCGTCGAAGCCGCGGAGGAGTGATGGAGTACGTCTGCGACGCCCCAGGCGGCACGACCTGGTTCCTGATCGAGACCGAGGCCGAGGCGATCCGGGAATCGGCGCTGATGGGTCACGCGGTCGAAAAGCACTTCCGCCAGGCGAAGGCGCGCGCGAGCGCCGCCTACGTCCCGGCGCCCGGCCCCTTCTTCGAGCAGGAGATCGGCCTCAAGGCGCATCTCCGCCGCACGATGCCCCGGTTCTTCACCCTGCGCGACCCGGAGGGTGAGGGCCTGGCCACCGCGATGGTGCCCTGGCAGGAAGATTCCTGTCCGATCGTCGTGGGTCCGGGCAACCGCGACCCCTACATCGAGCAGGCCGCGGCGATCCGCGCGCTTGCCGCCCATCTCGGCCGCGACCTCGACCGCACGCGCTGCTACCCCTACGGGCGCTAGCGCAACGCCCGATCGCGTTGCGCCACGGTCCACGACCACGTGATGGTGGGGCGGGCGGCCAACACCCCCGCGCTTCTGCCAGCGCTTCTGGCGGATGCCTGACATGGGGGCTGACCCGCACAGGTCGTCTCCGCGGCAATCCCCGCTGTCAATGGACGAGCGCGGGATCCCCTCTCCCGTGCGGGAGAGGGGCAGGGGTGAGGGTCCCGGGAGGGTGCAGCAAGAAGGCGGAACGCTGACCGCTACCAGCACCTCGGTCAGTGTTTGAAGCTGACCCGCTCCGCTCCCCTCACCATCCTCTGCGCCTTACTGCGGCTCCCTCCCGGGACCCTCATCCCTGCCCTTCTCCCGCACGGGAGAAGGGTTCCCCGCGCTTCGTTCGGCATGACAGGGCGCATCGCCGAGAGGCTGCCGCGCGACCGCTTCCTGGACCCTCCTCGATCCGGTCCTGACGGTCGCCGCACGACGGCATGGCCGTGTGCGACGGTCGTGGACCGTGACGGTGCCATCCGGCGCCGCTCCACGTCTTTGATGGGCCGCATGGTCTGCGACGAACCGGCGTCCCCTTCGTCGGACAATGCTCTCGGGGCCGGTCCTCAGACCGCCCGCCGCAAGAAATCCCGAAAAGGCCGGCGCACCGGGGGCGGGTCGTCGGGGGCCGGGTCCGGCGGCGGGGCGGGCGCCTCGGCGTGGCCTGAGAGCACCTCCGGGCGCACGATCCGGGGCGGCGCGAAGGCCGTTCCCTGTGCGAGCGGCAGGTCGAGGTCGATCAGGTCCGGCACGTCGCTCTCGCGGTCGACCCCCTCCGCCACCAGCCGCACGCCGCCCCGCGCAAGGGAGGCGGCCAGATCCTCCACGGCGATGTCGGTGCCGGCGGCGCCCCGGCCGAGCAGCAGGTCGGCCCGCACCTTGGCGTAGGCGACGCCCTGGGCGGCGAGCGCGGGTGCGTCGAAGCGCAGATCGACGCTCCGGTCGAGGGCGAGCGTGACGCGCTCCCGCAAGGCCGCGAGCGCGCTCGTCTGCTCGGCATCGAGCGAGCGCCAGCTGCGCTGCGGCAGAAAAAGGATCAGCCGGCCGGCGAGCTCGGGATGCAGCTCGATGAGCCGGCTCAGCGCCCGCAGGAAGCCGGGTTCGAACAGCGAGGCGGGCGAGAGCGCGTAGGCCACCGCCGCGGCGCTGCCCCGCGCGGCGAGCTGGCGGCTGATCGCGGTCACCCGCGCCAGCATCAGCCGGTCGAGTTCGATCGTCAGGCCGTGCCGCTCCAGGGCCGGCATGAACTCGGCCGGGGTCAGGCGCGTCTCGCCGAGGCTCAGCCGCGCCAGCGCCTCGTAAAAAGCCACCCGGCGCTGGGGCAGGCTCACGATCGGCTGGAGGTGCACCTCCGGCCCGACCTCCGCCAGCGCATCGAGGATCGCCTGCTCGCGGCGCCGGGCGGTTTCTTCGGGTTCGCGCCGCCGGACCTCCGCGGACGGGGCCGGCACCGCCGGTTCGGGCACGAACGGGCGCGGGGCCACGCTCGCCCGCGGCAGGATCGTCGGCGCGGGGGACGGTGCGGCCGGCGGGGGAGGGGACTCGGGGGCGGCCGGGGCAGGGGCCGGCAAGGGGGCAGGGACGGGGGCCAGGACGGGCGCCACCGGGGCGGAGGCGGCCTGCTCCTTCAAGCGTGTCAGTTCGGTGTCCTGCGCCGCCACCGCCACCGCGAGTTCGCGCACGATGCCGCCGAGGAGGCCGATCTCCGCGGTCACCTCGGCCACCTCCTCGGCGAGCCGGTCGGGACGGGGCGGGAGGTTGGACGGGGCCATCCCCGCTGGCGAGGCCTGGGCGGCGCCGCGCTCGACGGCGAGCAGGCGCCGCGACAGCAGGTCGATCTCTCCCGACAGTTTCTCGCCCTGGGCCGCGAGGCGCCGCGCCCGCCGCAGCGCGAAACCCGCCGCGAGGCTCGCCCCGATCGCCCAGGCCAGGGCCAGCCCCGCCACCACGCCGAGCGCCGGGGCCGCCAGGAACGCCACCACCAGGCACAGGCCGCCGCCGAGCAGTGCGGCGAGGCAGAGCGACACCCATCCCGCTGAAGGCCCATCGGCGCGCCGGCCGTTCGTGGGGGCCATGGCGGTACTACTCCCGGAGCGAACACGGGCGCCGGCAGACGACGCTCCCTCGGCACTTGTCGCTCAGGCGCCCGCGGCGATGCAAGACGTCGCCGCGATCCACCCCCGACCTTTTCACGCATTCCCCGGGGCGCCCCGCGCGCCGATTACGACATCCCGGCCTGCGTTCGGCAGTATTGCGGTCCACAAACTCGCAGTGGCCGGGCACGATACTGGACTTGGAGACACGCTAGACGACCGTTTCGGGCCGGCCCTTGCCGATCAGGCGGCGGCGCCCGACATGCCGCTCGCGGCCCGGGCCTCGCGGAATCGCGGCCGGGCAGGCGAGGAGCGAACGGACGATGGCACACCAGGGACAGGTCCCCGCCGGGGAGCGGATCGCGTTGCTGATGCGGGTCGAGGGCATGACCTGCCAGGGCTGCGTGCAGGCGGTGACCCGGGCGGTGCAGCGGCTCGACCCGACCGCCGAGGTCGCGGTCGACCTCGACCAGGGCCGGGTGTCCGTCACCACCGGCGCGCAGGCGCTCGACGTGGCGCAGGCCCTCGGCCGCGCCGGCTACGAGGCCCGCGCCGTCACCGGGTGAGCCACCGGCGGCGCCCGCCGCGTGCGCCGCCGCACCTTCGGCCGGCCCCTTTCTCGGGGCCGGCCCCAATCGGAATGCGGTGGCGGCGGCCCTAACGCCTTGATCGGACGCGGTCTCTCGCGGCCGGCGCGGTGTCCGGACCGGCCGGGCGCGCTCTAACGATCGTTTAAGCCGCCTCTGCGAGGGTCGGGGCTCCGGAGTCGAGGGGCGCACGGGTCCTCGGGATTCCCTGCGCAGGCGTGGCGGTGTGCGTATCAACAATGCCTTTGCGGCCCTGATCGACGCCCGCCTCGCGGGGCTCGTCCACGACTCGGTCACCGAGGAGTCGGGGGAGCGGGCGCGTCACGAGCGGTTCCTGATCTCGCGGCTGGCCACCGGCGCCGTGACCATGGCGCTGCTGCCGCCCTACCTCGTCTGGCGCGGCGTGCCGTCCGGCATCGAGGCGGCGGTGGCGGTCTGCCTCATCCTGCCGGTGGTGGCGGCCTTCCTCCTGTCCCGCACCGGGGGGCTCACGCTCGCCCACGCCATCTCGTCGGCGGCCCTCACCGGGCTCGTGGTCTGCCTCGCCCACCTCACGGGCGGTCCCACTTCGGCGGCGGCGATCTGGCTGGTGATGATTCCCATCGAGGCCCTGATGGCCGGCACGCACCGGGCCGCGATCGTGGCGGCCCTGCTCGCGACGGCGGGCGCGGTGGCGATCGCGCTCCTCGGTCCGGCGCCCGAGCCCGCGCGGCTCGCCTGGCCGGCGGGGCTCGCCATGCCGATCTTCGCCATCACGGCGATCTGCCACGTCCTCTCGCTCGCCATCGAGTACCGGCGCCGGGAGGGCTCGCTCAGCGACCGCCTGCGGGCGGCCTCGGCCCGCAACGCCCTCCTGCTCGACGTGGTCGACGACCTCGTGACGTGGCACGACCGCAGCGGCAGCGTGCTGCAGGCGAGCGGCGGCTCGGTCCGGCTCATGGGCGCCGCGCCTCCCGCGCTCCAGGGGCGCGGCCTGCTCGCCCGCGTCCACGTCTCGGACCGTCCGGCCTTCCTCAAGGCGCTCAACGATGCCGGCGGGCGCGACCTGCCGGTCACGGTGCAGTTCCGCCTCCACGTCGAGGCCCGCGGGCCCGACCAGCCCGCCCGGGTGATCTGGGCCGAGATGCGCGCCCACCGCGTCCCGGCGGGCGCGGGCGCCGCCGGGCAGGCGGCGGTGGTGGCGGTGACGCGCGACGTCTCCGAGCACCAGCGCCACGCCGAGGAACTCGACCACGCCCGGGCGCGGGCCGAGCGCGCCGACGAGATCAAGAGCCGCTTCCTCGCGGTCGTCAGCCACGAGCTGCGCACCCCCCTCAACGCGATCATCGGCTTTTCCGAGATGCTCTCGGCCGAGGCCAAGCTGACCCTGCCGCCGGAGCGCCAGCACGAATACGCGGCGATCATCCACGGCTCCGGCCGGCACCTGCTGGAGGTCGTGAACGCCCTCCTCGACCTGTCGAAGATCCAGAGCGGCAGCTTCGACCTCGCCCCCGAGCCCTTCGACCTCGGCACGGTGGTGCACGGCTGCTGCGACCTGATGCAGCTGCGGGCCGACCAGGCCGGGATCGAGATCGTGCGCGAGGTGCCCCGCGACCTGCCGGACCTGACGGCCGACCCGCGCGCCTGCCGCCAGATGCTCATCAACCTCCTGTCCAACGCCGTGAAGTTCACGCCCCGCGGCGGGCGCATCACGGTCTCGGTGCGGCGGACGTTCGACCGCATCGAACTGGGGGTGGCCGACACGGGCATCGGCATCGCGGAGGCGGACCTGCCGCGCCTCGGCGACCCGTTCTTCCAGGCGGGCTCGGCGGCGACCTACGCGCGGATGCACGAGGGCACCGGGCTCGGCCTGTCGGTGGTGCGCGGCCTCGTGGGCCTGCACAACGGCGAGATGACGCTCGAGAGCGCCCCCGCCCGCGGCACCCGCGTCGTGCTCGCCCTGCCGATCGACGGCCGCCTCGGACACCGGCCGGGCGAGCCGGTCCCGATCCGCACCGCGCCGCTGCCCGAATCCGGCCTGCCGCTGCTGCGCGCGGGCTGACGTGTCCGCCCGAGGAGATCCGATGTCCGAGGCGCCCGCCCGGCCCAGCGACCCCAACCTGACGATCACGCCCGAGGCCCGGCCCGCGCCGCGCCCCCGGTCGGCGTCGGGCGCGTCCCGGCGCGCGCCCGCCCCGCGGGCTCCTGGCCCCCGCGCGCCGGCGCCGTCGCGCAGCGTCCTGCGCCTGCAGGAGGGCGTGGCCCAGGTGCTGCGCCGGCCCGCCTGGGTGGTCGGGGGCATCGTCGGGCTCGCCGCGATCTCGGCGGTGGCCGTCAATGCCCTGAATTCCCAGAAGGGCCGGCATCCCGCGCCGCTCTTCGCCAAACATGATCCGGCCAAGCAGGACTCCGGCAAGTCCGGCTCGGGCCGGCCCGAGGCCTCCCCGGCCGAAGCGCGGCAGGCCCGGCCGGCCAGACCTACCGACAAGCCCGCCGAGACGCCGCGCGACGCGATCGCCGAGGTGATCCGGGGCGAGACCCCGACCACCGCCCAGACCACCGCGTCGCTGGCCCCGCGCGAGCCCGCCCGGGCCGCGGCCCAGAAGGCGCTGGCGGTCGTGCCGCCCTCGCGGCCAAAATCCCTGCCCGCCGCGCCGCCGGCCACTGCCTCGGCCAAGGCCGCCGCGCCCGCCAGCGATCCGCAGATCGCCTTCGCCCAGCGGGCGCTGGTGAAGCTCGGCTACGGGCCGCTCGCGATCGATGGGCTGCTCGGGCCGACGACGCGGGCGGCCCTGGCGCGCTTCGAGCGCGAGCGCAGCCTGCCCGGTCCGGCCCAGGTGCCGGTCCGGACCCTGAACGAACTCGCCAGCCGCTCGGGACTCAAGCCGGAGCGGTGATGACGCCCGCTCGGTCCGCTCACTGCTCCCGGGCGGCGAGCACCGCCTCGCTGCGGATCTCTTCCGTCAGGCGGGCCTTGAGCTGCGAGAATTCGGGGCTGGTCTTCACCGTGTAGTGGCGCGGATGGTCGAGGTCGACCGGCAGGTCGGCCTTGATGCGCCCGGGCCGGGCCGTCATCACCACCACCCGCGAGGCCATGAACACCGCCTCCTCGATGTCGTGGGTGACGAAGATCACGGTCTTGCGGTCGCGCTCCCAGATGCCGAGCAGCAATTCCTGCATCAGGCCCCGGGTCTGGTTGTCGAGCGCGCCGAAGGGCTCGTCGAGGAGCAGGATGGCCGGGTCGTTGGCGAGCGCCCGGGCGATCGCCGTGCGCTGCTGCATCCCGCCCGAGAGCTGCTTGGGATAATGCCCCTCGAAGCCGGAGAGCCCCACCGTGTCGATGTAGGCCGCGACGATCTCGCGCCGCTGCGCGGCCGGCACGCCGCGCTCGCGCAGGCCGAAGGCGATGTTCTCCGCCACCGTGAGCCACGGAAACAGGGTGTAGGACTGGAAGACCATGCCCCGGTCGGGCCCCGCCCGGCGCACCTCGCGCCCGCCCACCAGCACCCGGCCGTGCGTCGGGCGGTCGAGCCCCGCCACGATGCGCAGCAGCGTGGACTTGCCGCAGCCGGACGGCCCCAGGATGGTGATGAAGTCGTTCTGCGCCACCGTGAGGTCGGTGGGGGCCAGCGCCTGCACCGGCCCGCGCCGGCCCACGCCCGGAAACTCCCGCGCGACGCCCTCGATGGAGACGGCGGGGGCGCTCACGCGAGCTTCCAGCGAAACAGCATCCGGTTCGCCCCCTTGAACAGGAAGTCCGAGACGAGGCCGATCAGCCCGATGACGATGATGCCGAAGATGATCTGCCCGGTGGCGAGCAGCGCCTGGCTCTCGATGATCATGTGGCCGATGCCCGACGAGGAGCCGATCAGCTCGGCCACGATGACGTAGGTCCAGGCCCAGCCGAGCACGAGGCGCAGGATCTCGGCGATGTCGGGGGCGGTGGCGGGGATCAGGACCCGGCGGATGATGCCGGAATCGCTGGCGCCGAGCGTGTAGGCGGCCTCCACGAGGTCGCGCCGCACCTGCCCCACGGCCACCGCCACCATCAGGATGATCTGGAACACCGAGCCGATGAAGATCACGAGGAGCTTCTGCGTCTCGCCGATGCCCGCCCACAGGATCAGCAGCGGCACGAAGGCCGAGGCCGGCAGGTAGCGGGCGAAGGACACGAAGGGCTCGAAGAACGCCTCGACCGGCTTGTAGGCGCCCATCACGATGCCGAGCGGCACCGCCACCGCGGCGGCCAGGACGAAGCCGCCCATCACCCGCCAGACGGTCATGCCGATGTCGTGCAGGAAGTCGAACCGCGTCAGCAGCAGCCAGCCGTCCTGCAGCATGGCCAGCGGGCTGGCCAGGAAGGTCGCGGGCACGAAGCCGCCGAAGGTCGCGACGCTCCAGGCCAGGAGAAAAAGGACGAAGAAGCCGATGCCGAGGACGATGCGGGCGCCTTGCCCGACCGGCTGGAGCGGGCGCACGGGCTACTGCACGTAGCGGCTGTCGAACAGGGTCTCGATCTCAGGCTTCTGCTTGATCACCCCGATCTCCAGGAGCAGGTCGGCGGCCTCGTTCGAGAACTTTTGGATCTCGCCGGAGAAGAAGGCCTTGTTGGCGGCGCGGTCCTGCCAGCGCAGGAACTTGGCGGAGTTGCCGAACGCCTCACCCGTCTGCTTGACGTCCGCGCCCATGGTCTCGAAGGATTTGGCCTGATCCTTGGCGATGAGGTCGAGCGCCTCGAAGTAGCTGTCGGCCAGGGCTTGGCCGGCCTTCGGGTTCTGCGCCAGGAACTCCGGCGTGCAGCCGAACGTGTCCATGATCATCGGGTAGTCGAGAGTGGTGGCGATGATCTTGCCCGACTGGGGCGCGGCACGGACCGAGGAGAGATAGGGCTCGTAGGTCATCGCGGCGTCGTTCTGGCCGGCGATGAAGGCCTGCGCGGCCGGGCCGGGTTCGAGGTTGACGACCTTCACGTCCTTGAGGGAGAGGCCGTTCTGCTTGAGCATCCAGGCCAGGGTGAAGTAGGGCGCGGTGCCCGGCACCGAGGCCGCCACGGTCTTGCCCTTGAGATCCTTGATCGCCGCGACGTCGTTGCGCACGGCCATGCCGTCGGCGCCGTAGGACTTGTCGAGCTGGAAGATCTGCTTCGTCGGCACGCCGTTGGCGTTCCACACCACCCAGGTCTCCACCGTGGTGGCGGCGCATTGCACGTCGCCCGACCGGATCGCGAGGTGGCGGCTCGCCTGCGGGATCTTCTTGATGGTGA
Source organism: Methylobacterium oryzisoli (assembly GCF_046557895.1). Classification (NCBI taxonomy): domain Bacteria; kingdom Pseudomonadati; phylum Pseudomonadota; class Alphaproteobacteria; order Hyphomicrobiales; family Methylobacteriaceae; genus Methylobacterium; species Methylobacterium oryzisoli. Next base: position 28,572 of record NZ_JBKIBX010000026.1, read on the forward strand.
CGTCGAGGCCGTTCTTCTTGAAGATCCCGGCTTCCTTGGCCAGCGTCAGCGGCGCGAAGCCGGTCCAGCCGCTCATGCCGATGGTGACCTTGGTCTCCTGCGCCGCGGCCCCCTGCACGACACCCGTGGCCGCCAGCGCCGAGGCGAGGCACATCCCGATCGCAGCCGCTCTCATCACGTGTCCCCGCCGCTGTCCCGAACCGCCCTTTTCGTAACGGCGACGCGTGATGTTGTATAGACATATCGGCGGGCAGGCTGCCTCTCCCTGAGGCAGTCTCAGCCCAGCGGCATCTCCAGCACGAAGCGCGCGCCCGGGTTGTTCGCCTCCGCGAAGAGGCGCCCGTCGAGCTGGCGGGTGAGGTTGTGGATGATCTTGAGCCCGAGGCTGCGCTGGCGGGCATGGATGTCGAAGCCCGGCGGCAGGCCGACGCCCTCGTCCGAGACGTCGACGCGCAGGCGGTCGCCGCGCACCGCCACCGCGACGCGCACCGGGCCGGTGCCCGCCGGGTAGGCGTACTTGACCGCGTTGGTGACGAGTTCGTTCACCATCAGGCCGATCGGGATCGCCTGATCGGCCGCGATCACCCGGGCATCCGCCTCGCAGTGCAGGGCGTGGCCGGGGGCGGCCTCCTGCAGCCGGCCGACGAGTTCGCGCACGAAATCCGAGACCTCGACCGTGCTGACGTGCAGGCCGCGCCAGAGATGGTCGTGGACCTGCGCCACGGTGGCGATGCGGGCGCCCGCATCCTCCAGGGCGTAGCGCACCTCGTGGGAATGGGCGTCGCGGGCCTGGAGGCGCAGGAGGCCGGCCACCACGCCGAGGCTGTTCTTCACCCGGTGGCTCATCTCGCGGGCGAGCAGCGCCTGATGGTCGAGGGCGTCCCGCAGGCGCTGGTCCGCGAGCTGGCGCTCGACCGCGAGGCCGATCAGCGCCGCCATGCCGGCGAGGAAATCCTGATCGGCCCGGTCGAAGCCGGGATCGGCGCGCCCGCAGACCTCCAGCACGCCGTAGGCCCGGCGGCCCTCTTCGCCGAGCACGATCGGCACGTTGACCGCGTGGCGGATGCCGGCCTGCGCGAAGGGGTCGGGCAGGCGGAAGCGGGGCGAGTCGGAGAGTGCGTTGGCCAGCACGCCCGCCCCGGTGCGGAAGGCGTAGGCCGCGGGCGCCGCCTCGTCGCCGGCCGGGTAGGCGCTGCCCACCGTGCCCTCCGGCCAGCCGGTGGCGGCGCGAATCAGGAAGCTGTGCTCCTGGGGGCGGTATTCGAGGATCTGGCTGCACGGCGCGCCCAGGCCCTCGGCGCAGACATCGGCCGCGCGCTGGAGCAGGCCGTCGAGGTCGCGGCTCTGCAGCGCCAAGCGGGCGAACGCGCCGAGCAGCCCCTGCTGCCGGAGGCGATAGGGCAACTCGGCCCGTCCGGCCTCCGCCAGCTCCCGATTCGGCACCTCGCTCGACATCGTCAGGGCACCCGCGGCACCGATGCGTCCCGCACCGGACGATACGTCATGACTCTTACGCCATCCCGACCGCAGGACAAGCGGCCGCCTGCCGGGCATGCCAGTCCCGCAGGGCCGACAGGGAGACGTGGCCGCCCGGCCAGGGCGCGCCCGCGATCAGCCGATGCGGCGCATCCGGCTCGCCGAGGTCGGAGATCACCGCCTGCGCCTCGCCGAGATCGTCGTCCGGCAGCGCCCGGCTCGGCGTCGCCACGACGCTCAGGCCCGCACTGCGCGCCGCCCGGATGCCGTTGAGCGAATCCTCGAACGCCACCGCCTCGTCGGCCGCGACCCCGAGCCCGTCGAGGGCGAGCGCGTAGACGGCCGGGGAAGGCTTCTTCTCCGCCACCGCATCGCCCGCCGCGACCACGTCGAAGCCGCCCTCCGGGAGCAGGCGGTCGAGCAGGGCCGCCACGTTGTCGGGGTGGCTGGTGGTGGCGACGGCCAGCCGCAGGCCCGCCGCCCGCGCCTCCGCGATCAGGCGCAGCACCCCCGGGCGCGGCGCGAGCCGGTCCGAGGCGAGGAGCGAGACGTAGGCGCGGGTCTTGGCCGCGTAGATCTCGGGCACGCGCGGCGCGAGGCGGGCCGCCTCCGCGGGCCGGTGATGCGCGAGGTAGTGCAGCAGCCGCTCGCGCCCGCCCGTGACCTGCAGGAGGTCGCCGTAGAGAGCTTCGTCCCACGACCATGCCAGCCCGGCCTCGGCGAAGGCGGCGTTGAAGGCCGCGCGGTGGACGGGCTCCGTCTCGGCGAGCGTGCCGTCCACGTCGAAGATCAAGGCCTTGAGCACGGGCGAGGCTTCCGGTTCGGACCTTAGCAGAATTGCCCCAGGCAATTCTGCTAAGGCTTTTGATATTGCATCATTTTCATCGCCGAACCGGTGACCACTTCGGCGAATGATGCTTTGGTCTATAGCGCGGCGGCGTCCGCAAGGGGAGCCGGCAACCGAGCGCCTCAGCCCGGGCCGCGATCACGAAACGGTTGCCGGGGGCCGCCTCACAGCAGCCGGCGGCGGCGCTCCACGAGCTGCAGGATCATCGGGGTCAGGATGAGCTGCATCGCGAGGTCGAGCTTGCCGCCCGGGATGACCACGGAATTCGCCCGGGACATGAAGCTGCCGGCGATCATCGAGATCAGGTAGGGGAAGTCGATGCCCTTCGGATCGCGGAAGCGGATCACCACCATCGATTCGTCGGCGGTGGGGATCCAGCGGGCGATGAAGGGGTTCGAGGTGTCGACCGTCGGGATGCGCTGGAAGTTGATGTCCGTGTTGGTGAATTGCGGGCAGATGGTGGTCACGTAGTCGGGCATGCGGCGCAGGATCACGTCGGTCACGGCCTCGGTGGAATAGCCGCGCGTCGCCCGGTCCCGGTGCAGCTTCTGGATCCATTCGAGGTTGATCACCGGCACGACGCCGATCTTGAGGTCGGCGTACTGCGCGATGTTGATGCGCTCGTTGGCGAGCGCGCCGTGCAGGCCCTCGTAGAACAGCAGGTCGGAGCCCTCGGAAAAATCCTCCCAGGCCGAGAAGGTGCCCGGGGCGCCGCCCCAGCGATCGGAATCGTTGCGGTCGTGGATGTAGTGGCGGGTGCGGCCGCGGCCGGATTCGGCGTAGGTGCGGAAGACCGCTTCCAGCTCCGGCAGCAGGTTCGCCCGCTCGCCGAAATGGCTCAGCGTCGGCTCGGCGGCCATCGCCTTGCGCATGGCGGCGCGGTCGAGGGCATGGAACGCATCGCCCTCGATGTAGACCGCCGTCACGCTCTCGCGGCGGAAGATCTGCTCGAAGGTGTTGCGCACCGAGGTGGTGCCGGCTCCCGAGGAGCCCGTCACCGAGATGATCGGGTGGAGGGCGGACATCGCGCGGCCGGTTCCGTGACTGCTTCCTGCCCCTCATGGATGCCGCGCCGCGGCGCAAAAGGCGACCAACCCAAAGGCCCAAGGGATCCGGCCCAAAGGCTCCCGGATCTCAGGCCCGCAGCAAGCCCCGCTGGCCGAAGAGCGGCGAGCGCCCCGCGCTGTGGCGCCGCCCGTCATGATACTTGCCCACGCAGGCGACCTCCTCGGCCGAGCCGAACACGAAGGGCGTGCACTGGTGCGGGTCGAGCACCGGCAGGTCGAGGATCGGGGCGTCGCGCCCGTCCGTCGCGGCGCCGCCAGCGGCCTCGATCACGAGCGCAACCGCCTGCGCCTCGTGCAGCAGCAGGGTCGGGCCGTTCGTCCCGCCGCGCCGGGTCTCGCCGGGGCTCAGGTGGACGCCACCCTGGGCGAGCACGCGCTGCGCGCCGGCGGCGAGGGAGGCGCACCAGCTCATCGTGAAATCCTGGCCCCGCGGCCCCTCCGCGCCGCGCAGGCAATCGTCCACGAAGGCGCGCATCGGCGCCTCCCAGAACCGCGCCTGGGCGGCGTCGACCGCGTAGCGGGGGCTGGTCAGCGGAATCGTCACCGCCTCGCGGCTGAGCCGAAACTCGCCCTCGGCGGGGTCCAGGGTGAAGACCCGGGTCCGGCCGCCGAGCGCGAGCGCGAATTCGGTGCGGGGGCCGTAGGTGACGACGCCCGCCGCGACCTGGGCGCGCCCAGGGCACGAGAAGGCGTCCGGGCCGGCCGGACGCAGCGAGACGATGCTGCCCGCCGGCATGTTGCCTGCGAGGTTGGCCGCGCCGTCGAGGGCCGAGACGGCGGCGGCGATGGGGGCGGAGGGGTCGAGCGCCTCGGGGGCCGCGCCGCGCTGCGCCAGCGCCGCGACGGAAGCCTCGCGGAGCGCCCGGGCGAAGCCCGCCGCGACCATGCCGGGAAGATCCTGGGGGGAGGAGCCGCCGGCGCCGTTCGGCGTGACGCGGGCGAGGAGAGCGCCGGTCTCGGCGGCGGCCCGGGCGAGCGCCGTGATGACGCCGGCCACCGCACGGTCGACGGTCGCCTCGTCCTCCCCGAGGCAGGCGGCGAGGCGTGAGCCGACCATCATCGCGCCGTCCCCTTTTCGCTTCTGGCGACGCTGAACCGCGCCCACGACGAGTCGCGGCCCGCCGGGACGAACCGCGCCTAAGGTCACCTTGACGCGACTATGCGGTGCAATCATGCACGGAGCAAATCTGAAAAAACTTGCGTGCGCCTTCAGAAAAACTGAGCATGCGGCCAACGTGGCAGGATTGTATGCGGAACCTCTCGCTCAAGCAGCTTCAGGCGGTGGCCTCCATCGCGCGGCTCGGCACGATGACCCGGGCGGCCCAGGAGCTGAACGTGACGCCCGCGGCGCTCACGGCGCGCATCAAGGCGCTTGAGGACGAGGCCGGCCTGCTGCTGTTCGACCGCACCAGCGCGGGGCTGAAGCCCACGGATGCCGGGCGCGAGATGCTGTGGGCGATCGACAGCATCAACACGGTGCTGGAGACTTGTTCGGAGCGCCTGAAGGCCCTGCGGGGCGGCAGCGGCGGGCGCGTGTCGATCGGCGTCGTGTCGACCGCGAAGTACTTCGCGCCCCAGATCATCAGCGGCTTCGTGCACTCCCACCCCTCGGTCGAGATCGACCTCGTGGTGGGCAACCGCGGCGCCACGCTCGAATCCGTCCGCGACTACAAGGTCGATCTCGCGATCATGGGCCGGCCGCCGCGGGATTTCCCGATCTCGGCCGAGTCGTTCGGCCCGCACCCGCTGGTGGTGATCGCCGCGCCCGGCCACCGCTTCGCCGGCCGGGTCGGGCTGACCAAGCGCGAACTCGCCGAAGAACCCTTTCTGGTACGGGAATACGGCTCGGGCACCCGCACGGTGTTCGAGGAGTTCATGACCGGCGTGATGATCAAGCGCGCCCGGCTCGGCATCGACAGCGGCTCGAACGAGACCATCAAGCAGACCGTGATGGCGGGCCTCGGGGTGGCGCTGATCTCCGGCCACACCGTCGCGGCGGAGGTGGCGAGCCGCCGGCTCGTCCTTCTCGACGTCGAGGGCCTGCCGATCCGCCGCGAGTGGTTCGTGGTCCGCCGGGCCGACAAGGTGCTGTCGCCGGCCGCCCGCTCCTTCTGGGACTACGTCGTCAAGGAGGGGGCGTCCTGGCTGCCGACGCTGCCGCTGCGGCCCCCGGGCGCGCCGAGCGGCCAGACCGCGGCGGCCTGATCGGGCCACGAAAAACCCCTCGTCCCGGGAGCGGGCGAGGGGTTTTGCTCTAGGTCGGCGATGGCGCCTTCGTGGGGCGGGTCAGAACTTCAGCGCCTCCTTCGACTCGCGCAGCTGCGCGATCGAGGCGTCGATCTCCTGGCGCTTGTCGAGGTCGTCGGTGGCGTCGCGCAGCGTCTCGGCCGCCGCGATCTCGCGGTCGATGATCTCGGGCGTCAGCTCCTCGATGGGGCTCGCACGCTCGGCGATCACCGTGAGGGCGGTGGCGTTGATCTCCGCGAAGCCGCCGCGCACCAGCACGCGCTTGCCGTGCTGGGGACCCTCGGTGATGACCAGCACGCCGGTCTTGAGTGTGGTGAGCACCGGGGCGTGGCCGGGCAGCACCGTCATCTCGCCCTCGGAGCCCGGGAGCTGCACGGCATCGACGGGACCCGAGTAGAGAACCCGCTCGGGGCCGACGAGGTCGAACTGGAAGGTGGCCATGACGAAGGATCGATCCCGGTTGCAGACGTGAGGCCGCGGGGCCGCTCGGCCCCGCAGTCAGGATCCTGGCGCGGCGCGGCCGCGCCGGCGGGGTTACGCCGCGGCGAGACGCTGCGCCTTCTCCACCGCCTCCTCGATGGTGCCGACCATGTAGAAGGCCGCCTCCGGGAGGTGGTCGAACTCGCCCTCGACCAGGCCCTTGAAGCCCTTGATCGTGTCTTCGAGCGCCACGAGCTTGCCGGGCGAGCCGGTGAAGACCTCGGCCACGTGGAAGGGCTGGCTGAGGAAGCGCTCGATCTTGCGGGCGCGCGCCACCGTCAGCTTGTCCTCTTCCGACAGCTCGTCCATGCCCAGGATGGCGATGATGTCCTGGAGCGCCTTGTAGCGCTGCAGCACCTGCTGGACGCGGCGGGCGACATTGTAGTGCTCCTCGCCCAGGATGGTCGGCGAGAGCATGCGCGAGGTCGAGTCGAGCGGGTCCACCGCCGGGTAGATGCCCTTCTCGGCGATCGATCGCGACAGCACGGTCGTGGCGTCGAGGTGGGCGAAGGAGGTGGCGGGCGCCGGGTCGGTCAGGTCGTCGGCCGGCACGTAGATCGCCTGCACCGAGGTGATCGAGCCCTTGGTGGTGGTGGTGATGCGCTCCTGCAGCGCGCCCATGTCGGTGGCGAGCGTCGGCTGGTAGCCCACGGCGCTCGGAATGCGGCCGAGCAGCGCCGACACCTCGGAGCCCGCCTGCGTGAAGCGGAAGATGTTGTCCACGAAGAAGAGCACGTCCTGGCCCTCATCGCGAAAATGCTCGGCGACGGTGAGGCCGGTGAGCGCGACCCGGGCGCGGGCGCCCGGGGGCTCGTTCATCTGGCCGTACACCAGGGCGCACTTGGAGCCGTCGGCCGAGCCGTGCTCCTTCGGGTCCATGTTGACCTTGGACTCGATCATCTCGTGGTAGAGGTCGTTGCCCTCGCGGGTGCGCTCACCCACGCCGGCGAAGACCGAATAACCACTGTGGGCCTTCGCGATGTTGTTGATCAGCTCCATGATCAGCACGGTCTTGCCGACGCCCGCGCCGCCGAAGAGGCCGATCTTGCCGCCCTTGGCGTAGGGAGCGAGCAGGTCCACCACCTTGATGCCGGTGACGAGGATCTGCGCCTCGGTGGATTGCTCGGCGTAGGTCGGGGCCGGCTGGTGGATGGCGCGGAAGCTGTCCGCCTTGATCTCGCCCGCCTCGTCGATCGGCTCGCCGATCACGTTCATGATGCGGCCGAGCGTGTTGGCGCCCACCGGCACCCGGATCGGCGCGCCGGTGTTGGTGACCTCCTGGCCGCGCACGAGGCCCTCGGAGGTGTCCATCGCGATGCAGCGCACGGTATTCTCGCCGAGCTGCATGGCGACTTCGAGCACGAGGCGGTTGCCCTGGTTCGAAGTCTCCAGCGCGTTCAGGATCTCGGGCAGGTGGCCCTCGAACTGCACGTCCACGACCGCGCCGATGACCTGGGTGATGTGGCCGACCTTGTTGGAGCCGGCGCCGGGGGTAGCGGTGTTCGCCATCGTCTGTTTATCCCTGAATGAGTGCGGTCAGAGCGCCTCGGCGCCGGAGATGATCTCGATCAGCTCCTTGGTGATCATGGCCTGGCGGGTCCGGTTGTAGATCAAGGTCTGCTTCTTGATCATCTCGCCGGCGTTGCGCGTGGCGCTGTCCATGGCGCTCATGCGCGCGCCCTGCTCGGAGGCGGCGTTCTCCAGGAGCGCGCGGAGGATCTGGACGGTGAGGTTCTTGGGCAGCAGCGCGGCCAGGATCTCGCCCTCGCCCGGCTCGTAATCGTAGACCGCGTCGGTCTGCACGGCCTCGCTCGCCGGCACGATCTCGGCCGGGATGATCTGCTGGGCGGTGGGGATCTGGGCGATCACCGAGCGGAAGCGCGAGTAGTACAGCGTCGCGATGTCGAACTCGCCCGCCTCGAAGCGGCGGAGCAGGTTCTCGGCGATGGCCTCGGCGTTCTCGAAGCCGAGCTGGCGCACGCCGCGCAGCTCGATCAGCTCCACGATCTGCTCGCGGAACTCGCGGCGCAGGATGTCGTAGCCCTTCTTGCCGACGCAGATGATCTTGACCGTCTTGCCCTCGGCGAGGAGGCGCCGGGCGTGATCGCGCGCGAGGCGCGCGATCGAGGAGTTGAACGCCCCGCACAGGCCGCGCTCGGCCGTGCAGACGAGGAGCAGGTGCACCCGGTCCTGGCCGGTGCCCGACAGGAGCCGGGGCGTCTCCGCCCCGGCGGTCAGGTTGCTGGCGAGGTTGCCGAGAACGGCGGCCATGCGCTCGGCGTAGGGACGGGCGTTCTCCGCCGCGTTCTGCGCGCGACGCAGCTTGGCCGCGGCGACCATCTGCATCGCCTTGGTGATCTTCTGCGTCGCCTTCACCGAAGCGATGCGGTTGCGCAGGTCCTTCAGACTCGGCATCGGCTGTCCCTTGGGGTGTCCCTCGTGAGGCTCGCGCCGGGGCTTACTGGAACGACTTGGCGTAGGACTCGACCACGCCCTTGAGCTTGGCGGCCGAATCGTCGCTGAGGTCCTTGGAGGAGCGGATCGCCTCCAAGAGGTCGGCGTGCTTGCCGCGCAGCAGCGACAGGAGCCCGTCCTCGAAGGCCCGCACCCGGTTGACCGGGATCGGGTCGAGGTAGCCGTTCACGCCCGCGTAGATCACCGCGACCTGCTCTTCCATCTTCAGCGGCGAGAATTGCGGCTGCTTCAGGAGTTCGGTCAGGCGCGAGCCGCGGTTGAGCAGGCGCTGCGTCGCCGCGTCGAGGTCGGAGCCGAACTGCGCGAAGGCCGCCATCTCGCGGTACTGGGCCAGCTCGCCCTTGATCTTGCCGGCGACCTTCTTCATCGCCTTGGTCTGGGCGGCCGAGCCGACGCGCGACACCGAGAGGCCGACGTTCACCGCCGGGCGCACGCCCTGGTAGAACAGGTCGGTCTCAAGGAAGATCTGGCCGTCGGTGATCGAGATGACGTTGGTCGGGATGTAGGCCGAGACGTCGTTGGCCTGGGTCTCGATGACCGGCAGCGCGGTGAGCGAGCCGGCGCCCGCGGCGTCGCCCATCTTGGCGGCGCGCTCCAGCAGGCGGGAGTGCAGGTAGAACACGTCGCCCGGATAGGCCTCGCGGCCCGGCGGGCGGCGCAGCAGCAGCGACATCTGGCGGTAGGCGACGGCCTGCTTCGACAGGTCGTCGTAGATGATCACGGCGTGCATGCCGTTGTCGCGGAAGAACTCGCCCATGGCGCAGCCCGAGAAGGGCGCCAGGAACTGCATCGGCGCCGCGTCCGAGGCGGTGGCGGCGATCACGATCGAGTAGTCGAGCGCGCCGTTGTCCTCCAGCACCTTCACGAACTGGGCCACCGTCGAGCGCTTCTGGCCCACCGCGACGTAGACGCAGTAGAGCTTGGCCTTCTCGTCGCTGCCCTCGTGGGCCGGCTTCTGGTTGAGGATGGTGTCGAGCGCGATGGCGGTCTTGCCGGTCTGGCGGTCGCCGATGATCAGCTCGCGCTGGCCGCGGCCGATCGGGATCAGCGCGTCCACCGACTTCAGGCCCGTGGCCATCGGCTCGTGCACGGACTTGCGCGGGATGATGCCCGGGGCCTTCACGTCGACGCGGCGGCGCTCGGTCGACTGGATCGGGCCCTTGCCGTCGATCGGGTTGCCGAGGGCGTCGACGACGCGGCCGAGCAGGCCCTTGCCGACCGGCACGTCCACGATGGCGCCGGTGCGCTTGACGGTCTGGCCTTCCTTGATCTCGCGGTCGGAGCCGAAGATCACGACGCCGACGTTGTCCTGTTCGAGGTTGAGGGCCATGCCGCGCACGCCCGACTCGAACTCCACCATCTCGCCGGCCTGGACGTTGTCGAGGCCGTAGACGCGGGCGATGCCGTCGCCGACGGAGAGCACCTGACCGACCTCGGTGACCTCGGCCTCCTGGCCGAAGTTCTTGATCTGCTCCTTCAGGATCGCGGAGATCTCAGCGGCACGGATGTCCATCGTCGGACCTTCTCTCGTTCGGGTTTGGGTGTCGGGGCGGGGCGTCGCGGGCCGTCTTCAGACGCGGCCGTCAGCGGGCGTCCCGCATCGCGAGGCGGATGCTGTTGAGCTTGGTGCGCAGGGACGCGTCGACCATGCGGCTGCCGAGCTTGACGACGATGCCGCCGATCAGGGCGGGGTCGATGCGCAGGTCCACGTCGACCTCCGCGCGGGCGACGTCGCGCAGCGAGGCCTTGATCTCCTCCAGCACGGCGTCGGAGGGTGTTTCGGCGAGGCGCACCTCGGCCTGCACGATGCCCTTGGACGCGCGCACCAGCCGGCGGAAGGCCCGGATCATGTTCGGCAGCACGAACAGGCGGCGGTTGGCGGCGGCAAGGCGGATGAAGTTGGCGGGCAGGCCCTGGATGCCGGCGCGGGCGAGCACCGCCTCGATGGCCTTGACCTGGTCCTCGGCGGAGAAGACGGGGCTCTTCACGAGGCGCTGGAGGTCGGCGCTCTCGGCGAGCAGGGCATCGAACCGGTCCAGGCCCTCGGAGACCGCATCGACGGCGCGCTCCTCGCGGGCCAGCTCGAACAGGGCCGAGGCGTAGCGCCCGGCGACGCCACCGAGCAGGGAACCCGATTCCGATCCGTTCTGAGCCACCAGCGATCTCTCTCTACCTGGCCCGGCGGGCCCGCCCGCATCACGCCGGAACAGGAGCAATGGCGGCGCGCGGCCCGTCGATGATGGAAGGCGCCGGCGCGGAACGACCCCCTCCCCGGCGCGGGGGCCGTAGCATGGGTTCACGGGGGGCGCAAGGCGACGCCTGGCTGGCCCGGAGGGAGCATTCGGACGCCGGCTGAGGGGGTTGGGGAATGCGGGGAGGGGGTGCCGAGGGGCCGGGGCGGGCCATGACCGATCCTGCAGAACGGGCGCATCCCGATCGATTAGGTCCCGCCACCCATTCTCTTCGACTCGGATGGAACTATGAGTGACCCGGGCCAAGTGCGGGTCGCGCCACGCCTCGCTATATCATCCACCTTCCCCAACGGACACGCATCCGTCCGACCGCAGGCAGGCGGGCGCCCTAACCATTGCCGACATAGCTTAGGAGCTATATATGACCTGGGAGGTGGTCTTCGACGACGCGTTCGACGGGGAGTTCGAAGCCTTGCCTCAGCCGGTCCAAGACGAACTCCTGGCATCGGCGAAGCTGCTCGTCGCGTTCGGTCCTCAGCTGGGACGGCCGCATGTCGACACCCTGAACGGTTCGTCGTTCGCGAACATGAAGGAACTCCGCTTCGACGCCGGGGACGGCGTTTGGCGGGTGGCTTTCGCGTTCGACCCGGAGCGGAAAGCGATCCTGATCGTCGCCGGGGACAAATCGGGAGTGAACGAGAAGCGCTTCTACAAGACCCTGATCGCCAAAGCAGACACGCGATATCAGGCACATCTCGACCGTTTGGCCACCGTGAAGGAGAAGATGTGATGGGACGCAGGCTCAACGATGTGATCGCCGCGCTCCCCGACGACCGTCGCGCGCGCGTCGAGGCGCGTTTCGGCGAGTTGAAGGTGGAGGTCGAGAGCCTGGGCGAGTTGCGCCGCGCAGCCGGCAAGGCCCAGGCGGAGATCGCGTCCGCGCTCAAGATCAAGCAGCCCTCGGTCTCCAAGATCGAGAAACAGGCCGACATGTACCTGTCGACCCTGAGGAGCTACGTCGAGGCGATCGGGGGACGGCTCGACCTCATCGTGCACCTCCCCTCGCGCGCGCCCATCCGCATCGAACGGCTGGGCGATGTCGTGGGTGCCGGGACCGAGTCCGTGGAGAAACGTGACAGGCCGAGTCGAGGCACTCGGGCCAGGGCCGCGCGTGCTGAATGAACCTGCAATACTGTCAGCCGGCTTGGCGACAATGGCGGGATATCGGTGGTTTGAGCCTCACTCCCACTCGATCGTGCCCGGCGGCTTCGAGGTGATGTCGTAGGTGACGCGGTTGATGCCCTTGACCTCGTTGATGATCCGGGTCGCGACGCGGCCCAGGAAGGCCATGTCGAAGGGGTAGAAATCGGCCGTCATGCCGTCCACCGAGGTGACGGCGCGCAGCGCGCAGACGTGGTCGTAGGTGCGCCCGTCGCCCATCACGCCCACGGTCTTCACCGGCAGGATCACCGCGAAGGCCTGCCAGATCGTGTCGTAGAGCCCGGCCTTGCGGATTTCTTCGAGGTAGATCGCGTCGGCCTTGCGCAGCGCGTCGAGTTTCTCGGCCGTGATCTCGCCGGGGCAGCGGATGGCGAGGCCCGGTCCCGGAAATGGATGGCGGCCCACGAAGGCGTCGGGCAGGCCGAGTTCGCGGCCGAGCACCCGCACCTCGTCCTTGAACAGCTCGCGCAGGGGCTCCACGAGCGTCATGTTCATGCGCTCGGGCAGCCCGCCGACGTTGTGGTGGCTCTTGATCGTCACCGAGGGGCCGCCGGTGAACGACACGCTCTCGATCACGTCCGGATAGAGGGTGCCCTGCGCCAGGAACTGCGCCCCGCCGATTTTCTTGGCCTCGGCCTCGAACACGTCGATGAACAGGCGCCCGATGGTCTTGCGCTTCACCTCGGGGTCGGTGACGCCCGCCAGCGCCCCGAGGAAGAGGTCCTGCGCCTGCACGTGGACCAGGGGGATGTTGTAGTGGTCGCGGAAGAGGCGCACCACCTCCTCGGCCTCGCCCAGGCGCAGGAGGCCGTGATCGACGAACACGCAGGTGAGCTGCTCGCCGATCGCCTCGTGGATCAGCACCGCGGCGACCGCCGAGTCGACGCCCCCCGAGAGGCCGCACAGCACCTTGCCGGTGCCGACTTTTTCGCGGATGCGCTCGATCGCCTCGTCCCGGAAGGCGCGCATCGACCAGTCGCCGGAGCAGCCGGCGATGTCGCGCACGAAGTTGCGGATGAGAAGCGCCCCGTGGGGCGTGTGCGCCACCTCGGGGTGGAACTGCACCGCGTAGAAGCGGCGGGCCTCGTCGGCCACCGCCGCGAAGGGGGCGTTCGGCGAGATCGCGATGGTGGAAAAACCGTCCGGCAGCTTCGTCACGCGGTCGCCGTGGCTCATCCAGACCGGGTAGGTCTCGCCCACGTGCCAGACGCCCCGGAACAGGGCCGAATCGGCGATGACCTCCACCTCGGCGCGGCCGAACTCCGCGTGGTGCCCGCCCTCGACCTCGCCGCCGAGCTGGGCCGCCATGGTCTGCTCGCCGTAGCAGATGCCGAACACCGGCACGCCCGCCTCGAAGACGCCCTGAGGCGCGCGCGGCGAGGTGTCGGTCGTCACCGATTCCGGCCCGCCCGACAGGATCACCGCCTTGGGCTTCAGGGCCGCGAAGGCGGCCTCGGCCGCGTGGAAGGGCACGATCTCGGAGTAGACCCCCTCCTCCCGCACCCGGCGGGCGATGAGCTGGGTCACTTGGCTCCCGAAATCGATGATCAGGATCTTGTCGTGCTCGGCCGTCATGACGGGTGAGTTAGACGAGCCTTGGTCCCCGCGCAACGCGGCGCGGCGCCCGGATCATGGCGGCGCGTCACGATCGATCGCATTAACCCGCCGTTCATCGCTGCGCGGCGAGACGGGGCGCCTCCCGAAGCCACGACACAGGAGACTCCCATGAGAGCCACCGTCCTCGGCATCGCCGCGGTTCTCGGCGCCACCCTCGCGGCCGCCGGTCCGGCCGCCGCCCTGCCGGTCGCCGGGTCGCGGATCGTCGCCCCCGACGCGTCGATCGAACAGGCGCAGTACGTCACCCGCCGCGTCGTGCGCCGCGGCCCGCGCTGCACCACCGTGGTGACGAAGCGCCGGGGCCCGTTCGGCCGCGTGGTCGTCAACCGCACCCGCCGCTGCTTCTGAGCGGACACCCGAGACGGAGCGGCCCGGGCCGGGCCGCTCCTCACGTCTCCGGCGCCGGCAGCCCCGGGGGATTGAGGCGCGGAGATCCACCACCGTTGGGCGGCCCCATCTCAAGGCGCGTCACGCGCTCGGCAAGGGCGGCATAGGTTTCGGCCACGGCGACGCGGGCGGCGGCCTCGACTTTCACCATCTGAGCCTCGACCCCCACAATCCTGCTCTCGAACCGGGCCTCGAACTTCGCTACACGAGCTTCATCGTGAGCCAACTCCACGGCCCGGTCCTTCTCCGCCTGATCGGTCCGCTGCTCCAGCGCCTCGACACGGTCGGCGAGCTTCTGGATGTTGCCGCCCAACCGCTTGACCTCGTCGAGGATGAGGACGGCGTCCTTCAAGGCGCCCAGCATGGTCCTGCTCACGAGTCGCTCGGCCTTCAGGAGGCGCCTTCCAGGCGCTCGTTGATCGCCCGGAGTTCGGTCAGGATCGCCTCCGAATAGGCGTCGAGTTCGGCCTGGGGATCCAGGGTCTTGGCACGGCTGCGACGGGTCGTGCGCGCCGGATCGCGCTCGCGGTCCTGGTGCTCGTCGCGATCACGCTTCTGCATCATCGCGGAGGGCTCGGCCTCCAGCGCCTCGACCCGGATGGTGAGGAAGCGCAGGATGTCTTCGGAGATCCGCATCTGCCGCTCCATCTCGGCGAGCGCCGCCGGCGGGGCGTCGATGTTGAGGAGCGCGAAGTGGGCCTTGCGGTTCTTCTTGATACGGTAGGCGAGGGACTTCATCCCCCAGATCTCTGTCTTCTCGACCTTGCCGCCGTTCTCGAAGACGACTTCAGTGAGGTGTTCGGATACTGCCTCGATCTGCTGAGGGGTTGCATTCTCCGCCATGAGAAGCAGGCTTCGGTACTGCGTCATCGCAAATCATCGAATTTCCAGTTCCTGACATGAGCATGGAGGCTCATGGATGACAAGGGGTGCGTTGCGCAAGAAAATGAATTCCGCTGGGGAAGATCAGGCGCGGATGAACCCGCGCCGCCGGCCCCAGGCCGCGAACAGGCCGGGCCACGCGGCCGGCGGCGAGCCCGGGACGCCGAGGCCGAAGCCGTGGCCGCCACGCTCGAACAGGTGCATCTCGGCCGGCACGTCGGCACCGCGCAGGGCGCCGTACATCAGCAGGCAATTGTCCACCACCGCCACGGGATCGTCCGCCGCCTGGGCGAGGAAGGTCGGCGTCGATTGCGTGCGGACGTGGGTCTCCACCGAGTAGGTCGCGGTGGCGAAGCGCGTCGGGCTCTCGCCGACGAGGACGCGCCGGCTCGACGTGCGGTCGAAGGGCGGGCGCAGGGTGATGACGGGGTAGATCAGCGCCGCGAGGTCGGGCCGGGCCGAGAGCGCGTCGTCCTCGTCCACCGGCTCGTAGACCCGGGCGGCGAAGCGCACCGCCGCCGTGCCCATCAGGTGGCCCCCGGCCGAGTAGCCGATGACGCCGATGCGGCCGGCATCGTAGCCGTAGCGGAGCGCCCGCGCCCGCACGAGGCGCATGGCCCGCTGCACGTCCTGCAGCGGCGCCTCGGCGCCCGCGCCCCAGCCCTCGCCCGGCAGTCGGTAGACGAGCACGAAGGCGGTGATGCCCAGCGAGACCAGCCACTGCGCGGTGGGCAGGCCCTCGTGCCCGATATCGATGCGCCGGTAGCCGCCGCCCGCCGCGACGAGCACGGCCGTGCCGTTGGGACGAGGCGGGCGCATGACGAGGAGACACGGGTGCGCCACGCGCTGGATCACGCCCTCGCGGCTCTCGTCGAAGGCCGCGCCGCCCGCCTCGGGTCCGCCCCCGCCGGGAATCGGGCCGGGCCACAGGGGCAGCATCTCCAAGTCGGCCCCTGGTCTGTCGGCCCCTGGTCTGTCGGCTCCCGGCTTGCCGGCATCCGTCCTGTCGGCCGGAGGGCGGGGTGCCTCCTGCGCGGCGGCCTGCGCCGCGGCGTCATCCGCAGGCCGTGCGAACGGGAGCGCGGCCGCTCCCGTGAGCAACGTCCTGCGATGCAGCGCCATGTCCGGTCGTTCCGAAAACCCCGCCGACCCTGAACCATCGCGGGGCCGCCTTGTCCAGTCGCGCGCCCGGATCGGGGTGCGCGGCGCCTCGTCGTCCGTACTCCGCGAGCGGGATGGTCAGCGGCGGGTGAGGGCGGCGACGTAGAAGCCGTCCGTGCCGGTCAGACCCGGCGACATCTGCACGCCGTGGGCCGTCCGGCGGAGCGCGGCGGAGAGGTCGGGCGGCAAGGCCAGGGGGGCTTTGGCAAGGGAGGCTTTGGCAAGAGGGGCTGCGGCGAGGTCCGCCCGGCGCCCGAGCAGGCCCGTCACGGCCTCGTCGTTCTCCTCCGGCAGCAGCGAGCAGGTGACGTAGACGAGGCGGCCCCCCGGCTTGAGGAGCCGGGTCGCGCGGTCGAGCACCGTGATCTGCTCGGCCTGCCGCGTCGCGAGGCTGCCGGGGCGCAGGCGCCACTTGGCGTCCGGGTTGCGGCGCCACGTGCCGGAGCCGGTGCAGGGCGCGTCCACGAGGACGAGGTCGGCGGCGCCGTCGAGATCCGCCAGCCCGTCCGGGGCGGCGCGCCCGCCCCGCGGGGTGCGCACCTCGGCCCGGGCGCCCGCCCGGCGCAGGCGCTCGTGGATCGGCGCGAGCCGGCGCGGGTCGCCGTCCGTGGCGACGAGCCGGCCGTCGTTGCCCATCGCGGCCGCGAGCGCCAGCGTCTTGCCGCCGCCCCCGGCGCAGAGGTCGACCACCGTCTCGCCCGGTTGCGCCCCGGCCAGGGCGGCGGCGAGCTGCGAGCCCTCGTCCTGGATCTCGAACCAGCCCTCCAAGAATTCCGGCTCGACGTGCAGGGCCGGCCCGCGCCCGTCCTCGGGCACCGGCACCCGCAGGCCGTGGGGGGCGTGCGGCGTGGGCACGGGGGCGAGGTGCGCGAGCGCCGCGCGCACCTGCTCGCGATCGGCCTTGAGGGTGTTGGCCCGGATGTCGAGGGGCGCGCGGCGCGCCAGCGCCTTCAGCTCCGGCAGGAGGTCCTCGCCGAGGGTGCGGGCGAGCGAGGGCAGCACCCAGTCCGGCACGTCGCCCGCGACGTGGGGCGGCGCATCCGCCAGCGTCGCGGTGTCGAGGCGGGCGCGCTCGTCCTCCGAGAGGGGAGGGGGGGCGAAGCGTTCCCCCGTGAACAGGCCCGCGATGGTCGGGCCGGCGAGGCCCCGCTGCAGGCGCAAGGTTCCGATCAGCACGGCGCGCGGCGTGTCCTCGCCCATGATCCAGGCGGCCGAGGCCCGGCGGCGCAGGGCGTCGTAGACGAGGCTCGCGATCGCCGCCCGGTCGCCCGAGCCGGCGAAGCGGTGGGCGAGGCCCCAATCCTTGAGCGCGTCGGCCACGGGGCGGCGGCGCGCCGCGAGGTCGGCCAGCACCTCGATGGCGGCGGAGAGGCGGGCGGCGGGCGTCATCGCGAAACCGCCACGCTTGCGCCGGCGTCCCGGCCCATCACGGCCAAGCTTTCGGCCTCATGCGCCGCGACACCGCTGTGCCGTGTCCCATCCGGGAGTTGTCCATCCATGTCGCCGCTCTCGTCCCTCGCCCTGGCGGGCCTGCTCCTGGCGCTCGCCGCCTGCGCCACCGCGCCGGCCCCCGCGCCCGATCTCACGCCGCCCCCGCCCCGGCCCTACGACGCCAAGACGCAGCTCGAATACGGTGCGCCGCGCCCGCCGCGCTCCTGAATCCCTTCGTCCTCCTCACGCCGTGGGCGCGAGGAGGATCCTTGCCGCGAAGACGAGCCACATCGCCATCAGCACCAGCGCCCCCGCCAGGAAGACCTGGAAGCGGCGGATCACCGTGTTGGTGGTGGCGTAGACCGCCGCATGGCCGATGCGGGTGAGCACGAAGATCCAGGCCATGACCACGAAGGCGAGGTCGGCCTTGCGCGTGACGAGCGCCAGCGCGGTGAGCGCGTAGAACAGCACCGGCAGCTCGAACTGGTTGGCGAAGGCGTTCGAGACCTGCTGCACCGGCGCGGGCCAGGAGCGCTCGCCGAGCGCGATGTCCCCGACCGCGACGGCGCCGGACCGGGCCGCGGCGAAGCGCGCCCGCCCGGTCCAGATCAGGAGCCAGAAGGTCAGGAGAACCTGGACGAAGACGGGGGCGAGGACGGCCTGGACGCTCATCGCGGGCTCACGGCTCTCCGGGGTCGCGCCAGTCGCGCAGCAGGGTGACGCGGGCGCGCCAGGGCGTGGCGGCGAGGGCGGCCGCGAAGATCGTGGCCGCCTGCGCCGAATCCGCCTCGGCGACGAACCACTTCACCGCGACGCTGGCATCGACCACGATCACACGGCGTCCCGCATCCTGCGGATGATGTCCGTGCTGTCCTCCGTCACGGGGCCGGGGGTAATGGCGCGGATGTGCTCGGCCACGGCGGCCCGTCCCTGGCCGTCCATGAGGAGACCGAGACGGATCAGGTCGCGCGCCACGTCCTCGACGGAGCGGTGCGTGACCCGCGCCTGGAAGGTGATCTCCTCGAGGAGCGCGTCGTCGATGTTCGTGATGGTCAGATCCGACATGCGGCCACCCTAGCACGTCCCGGCCGGCGGCTCATGCGGAGGCGCCGCTGCCGTACCCTCGATCCCGCACCCGTCGGATGATGTCCGTGCTGTCCTCGACGGGACCCTTCGTCTTGGCGCGGATGCTGTCCGCGACCACGACCCGGCCCTCCACGTCGTGGAGCAGGCCGAGGCGGATGAGGTTGCGTGCCACCTCATCGACGGAGAGGTTCATCACCTCGGCTTGGTCGACGATCGTGTCGTAGACCACCTCGTCGAGGTCCCTGATCGTCAGATCCGGCATCGCGCCCCTCCTCAGGCCCGGCTCGGATAGTTCGGGCTCTCGCGGGTGATGGTCACGTCGTGGACGTGGCTCTCGCGCAGGCCCGCATTGGTGATGCGGATGAACTGCGCCCGCTCGCGGAAGGCGGCCAAGTCCTCGGCGCCGACGTAGCCCATCGCGGCGCGCAGGCCCCCGGCGAGCTGGTGGAGCACCGCGGCGACCGGGCCCTTGTAGGGCACCTGCCCCTCGATGCCCTCCGGCACCAGCTTGTGGGTGTCGCTGACCTCGGCCTGGAAGTAGCGGTCGGCCGAGCCGCGGGCCATCGCGCCCACCGAGCCCATGCCGCGGTAGCTCTTGTAGCAGCGGCCCTGGTAGAGGAAGACCTCGCCCGGCGCCTCGTCGGTGCCGGCGAGCAGCGAGCCGAGCATCGCCACGGAGGCGCCCGCCGCCAGCGCCTTGGCGAGGTCGCCCGAATACTTGATGCCGCCGTCGGCGATCACCGGCACGTCGGCCTCGTGGGCCGCCTCCACGGCTTCGAGGAGCGCGGTGAGCTGGGGCACGCCGACGCCCGCGACGATGCGGGTGGTGCAGATCGAGCCCGGCCCGATGCCGACCTTGATCGCGTCCGCGCCCGCGTCGATCAGCGCCTGCGCGCCCTCGCGGGTCGCCACGTTGCCGGCCACCACCTGCACGGCGTTGGACAGGGTCTTCACCCGCCGCACGCTGTCGAGGACCTTCGCGGAATGCCCATGGGCGGTGTCGACCACGATGACGTCGCAGCCCGCGTCGATCAGGCGCTCGGCGCGCTCGAAGCCGCCCTCGCCCGTCGTGGTCGCGGCGGCGACGCGCAGGCGGCCCTGCTCGTCCTTGACGGCGCCCGGATAGGCGACCTGCTTCTCGATGTCCTTGACGGTGATGAGGCCGATGCAGCGGTAATGGTCGTCGACGACGAGCAGCTTCTCGATCCGGAACTGGTGCAGCAGGCGCTTGGCCTCGTCCTGCGTCACGCCCTCGCGCACCGTGATCAGGCGGTCGCGGGTCATCAGCTCGGCGACCGGCTGGGCCGTGTCGGTGGCGAAGCGCGTGTCGCGGTTCGTCAGGATGCCGACGAGCTTGCCCTTCGAGCCGTTCGGCCCGCGCTCCACGACCGGAATGCCCGAGATGCCGTTCTGGCGCATCAGGAGATGGGCGTCCGCCAGGGTCTCGTCCGGGTGGATGGTGATCGGGTTGAGCACCATCCCGGACTCGTACTTCTTCACCAGCCGCACCTGCTCGGCCTGCTCGTGCGGTTCGAGGTTGCGGTGGATGACGCCGAGCCCGCCGTTCTGCGCCATGGCGATGGCCATGCGGGCCTCGGTGACGGTGTCCATGGCCGAGGAGATGATCGGCAGGTTGAGCCGGATCGAGCGGGTGAGCCGGGTGCCGAGCTTGACCTCGGCGGGCATCACCGAGGAGGCGGCGGGCCGGAGCAGGACGTCGTCGAAGGTCAGGCCCTCGATGATGCTGTCGGCAACGATGCGGGCCATGAACCAACTCCTGGAGGACGTGCGGGCCGGGCCTGCGGAGCCTCGGGCCGTCAACGAGTTGGCACCGGCCGATAGCACGCGTGGTCGACCGTGGCAAAGCCGTCCGCGCCGCATTGCAGCCATGCTCCGCGGCGCGGTGGCCGGCGCCTTGGCGGCGCGCCGGCCCGGCGCGGCCGTCGTGCCGCTCAACGTCCGGGATGGTCCGGCGTTGCGTCGCGCGATCCGGGCCGTGCGCGACCCGACGGCGGGTTACGGCTCGGTGATCGACAGGCAGGTGAAGGCGTCGAGGTCGAGGGCGTGGCCGGCGACGTCGCGCTTGGCGGCGAGGTAGCGCAGGTTCTCGGGCGTCACCCGCCCCAGCGCCCGCTGCTCGCCGACGACCGCGATGCCCGCCGCGGCGAGCGCCGCGACCTTCTCGGGGTTGTTGCTCAGCACCCGCACCGCCGCGACGCCGAGGTGGCGCAGCATCGCGGCCGCGAAGTCGAACCGGCGCTGGTCCAGGCCGAAGCCCAGCACCTCGTCGGCCGCGTAGGTGTCGAAGCCCTTGGCCTGCAGCGCGTAGGCGCGGATCTTGTTCGCGAGGCCGTTCCCGCGTCCCTCCTGGTCGAGGTAGAGGATGATGCCGCCCCCGTGCTCCGCCATCCAGCGGGCGGTGCCGCGCAGCTGGTCGCCGCAATCGCACTTGAGCGAGCCGAACAGGTCGCCGGTCAGGCAGGCCGAGTGGATCCGCACCGCCACCGGCTGGGCGAGGTCCGGCCGGCCGACCACCACCGCCACTTGGTCGCGCAGGCCCTCGCCGCCGCGGAAGACCACGAACTCGGTCTCGGGCGCCCCGTCGAGGGGAACCGGCGCGCGGCTGACGATCGCCAGGGCGGCGGCCTGCCGGGTGCGGAAGGCTTCGACGGCGCCGGGTGCCACGGCGAGCGTGCCCTCGGGCACGGCGGCGACCGGCGCCACCACGACGGCGGGAAGCACCTGCGCCAGCCGCGCGAGTTCGAGGGCGACCGCGTCCGCGCGGCCGGCCGGGGCCACGGGGGCGTCGATGCGGCCGTCGATCTTGAGCGCGAGGGCGGCGATCCGCTCCGGATCGAGGACCGGCAGCGCGACGGCGCCCGCCTCCGCGCGGCTCGCGAGGCCGATCCGGCGCAGGCGCGGGGCGGGCAGGATCAGGCGCGCGCCCAAGTCCGGCAGGTCCGGCATGCCCGCGGCCTCGACCGCCTCGGCCGAGACGGCGAGGACCGGCGTCTCGGCCAGGATCGCCACGGCACGTCCGGCGCGCATCTCGGCGACGGCGCGCTCGACATCCACCTGTTCGCGCACCTGTTCGCGGCGGCGCCGCTCTTCTACATTCGTGACGAAGGGCATTAAGCGATCCTAGAGCATTTTCCGACGGAGTGGATACCGGTTCGTCGTAGAAAATGCGGCAAAATCAAAGACCTAGAGCAAGATCCGATCGCCTCGTGATCGGATCTTGCTCTGGGACGTGCCGCCCGGGACGAGACCGCGTCGGGAGATCGTGATGAAGGCCGAGGTGGTGTACGATGACGGGCGGCCGCCTGCGCGTCCTTGCGGAACGCGCGGGGCGGACGCCGCGTCAGATGGGGTCGCCGCCGCTCTTTTCGCGCCCCTGGCGACCGGTTCCCCCGATCAACCTTTCGTGATTGCCCAGCTTGGTCAATCCCTCGACGGCCGGATCGCCACGCTCTCGGGTGATTCGAAGTATATCAACCGCGACGCCGCCCTCGACCATCTGCACCGGTTGCGCGCGCATGTCGACGCGGTCGTCGTCGGGATCGGCACGGTGCTGGCCGACGACCCGCTGCTGACCGTCCGCCGGGTGGCGGGCCGCAGCCCGGCCCGGGTCATCCTCGATCCGGCCGGACGCATTCCCGCCTGCGCCCAGGTGCTGCGCGACGACGGCGCGCGCCGGATCGTGATCTGCCGCCCGGAGGTCCCGGTGCCGCAGGGCGTGGAGGCGGTGCGCGTCGCCGGCCCAGGCACCTTCCCGCCCGGCACCGTCGTGGCCGCGCTCGGGCGGCTCGGCTTCGGCCGCATCCTGATCGAGGGCGGGGCACGGACGGTCTCGGCCTTCATCGACGCGGGCGCGATCGACCGCCTGCACGTCATGGTGGCGCCGCTGCTGATGGGCTCGGGCCGTCCCGGCCTCGACCTGCGCCCCATCGCGGCCCTGCGCGAGGCGATGCGCCCCCTGACCCGCAGCTACCTGCTCTGCGACGGAGACGTGCTGTTCGACTGCGACCTGCGCCGCTGCGCCGAGGCCTGACGGAGGAGCCGATGACGCCCGCCCACTACTCGCCGACCCAGAAGGCCCTGCACTGGGCCGTCGCGGTGCTGATCGCCGGGCTGGTCCCGGTGGCGATCACGATGGTGAACCTCGGCGAGGGCGACCTCCAGAACCGGCTCTACGAGCTGCACAAGTCCTTCGGGCTCACCGTGCTCGCGCTGGTGCTGGCCCGCATCCTGGTGCGGCTGTCGCGGGGCGCGCCGGAGCTGGAGGCGGGCATCCCCGCCTGGCAGCGGCGGGCGGCCCACGCGTCGCACGCGGCGCTCTACGGCCTGATCCTGCTCGTGCCGCTGCTCGGCTGGGCGGGCACCTCCGCCTGCTGTGCGCCGGTGAGCTGGTTCGGCCTCGTCTCGCTGACGCTGCCGATCTCGGGCGGCATGCCGGTGGGCGAGAGGATCCTGGGCGTGCACAAGCTCGCCGCCTTCCTGCTGGTCTTCCTGGCGCTCATCCACGCGGCGGCGGCGCTGCACCACCACCTGATCCGCCGCGACGGCACCCTGCGGCGGATGCTGCCGGCCCGCCACGGCGCCTGAAGGTTGCGCGGAACTCCAATCACAGCTCGTCGTTGCTCTCCGGTCGAAGGATTCGGATCGGAGAACGAGAAGATGCTGAAAGGTGGTCTCCTGTGGCTGATCGGTATTCCGATACCGATCATCCTGATCCTGCTCTTCTTCGGCTACCTGCGCTGAGGATCGAACGGGATTGAGTTGCGGCCTTCAGGCCAGGAAGTCGCCGAATTGCTGGACGTGCTCGGCCAAGCCGAGGGCGTGGTCGCGCACCAGGCGCTCGGCCAGGGCGGCGTCCCGGGCTTCCAGGGCCGCGATGATCTGGACGTGCTCCTGGATCGACTTCGAGGCTCGGTTGCCCTGCGTGAGGGCGATGTTGCGGATGCCCCGCACGTGGATGAGGAGGTTGCTCGCCAGCCCCTCGATCACCTCGCATTGGCCGAGCGCGATGATCTTCTGATGGAAGCGGATGTTGGCGTCCGAGTACTCGGTGAGGTGCTCGGCCGGCGCGTCGAGGAAGAATTCCGGGAAGGTCTGGCGCAGCGAGCGCAGCTCGGCGTCCGTGGCACGCGTGCAGGCGAGACGGGCCGCCATGCTCTCCAGCCCGGCCCAGGCGTGGACCATGCCGATGATCTCGCGCTTGGTCTTCTTGACGATGAACACGCCGCGCCGCGGCTCCGAGCGCACGAAGCCTTCCTGCTCCAGCACCGTGAGGGCCTCCCGCACCGGCGTGCGGCTGACCCCGAGATCCTGCGAGAGCTTGCGCTCGTCGAGCCGGATCTCCTCGTCGCTGCTGTAGATGTCCATGTTGGTGATGGCCGACTTCAAGGCTTCGTACGCGAGCGTACGCAGGCTCGAATTGGTCACGATCGGTTTCACCGCGAAGCTCTTGTCGCTCGCCATCGCATCACCTGAACGCTTCGAGGCACCGCCCGGCGCTGACACGGGCGGTGCGGATCCTCCTCGCCGGGTTCGGCACCCGGCCCGTGCCGGCAAGACGGAAGCCTGGCACGGGCTGCCCGCCCACGCTTTCGGCCTCCGATCCACCGGATCTTCCGCAGATCCACATAAGGCAGATCGCGGTGGTATGCCAACCTGTGCTTAGTGGTTGTCCGCAGGCCGCCGCCCCGCCCGGCTGTTCTGGGGCGGCCCACATGATCCCTGTTTCACGGCGACATGCCATATCTTGCAGGCCGGCCCGAACCATCCGGACTTTCGTCCGACCGGGCGCTGCCCTGCTTCCTGGTATGTGGAATGCCAGCCTGGTGACGCACGCGATCGTCGCGCCTGCCCTGTCGGGGTGACCGGCGGGTGGCTCCCGGGCGGTATCGCGCAGCCGCTCTCAAGGATTCTCTCCGGCCATCCGCAACTCCGAGGCATGGACCTCGGCCAGCCCACCTGTGCTGGCGGGCGCGGGGCCTCAGGAGGCGATCGCCCGGAGGGGAGGGAGTGGCGGGAGGGCGGGGCCGCGCAGGATCTCGCAGGCCTGCGCGAGCGGGCGCGGCTTGCCGAGGAAGTAGCCCTGCGCCTCGCGGCAGCCGACCTTGCGCACGAAATCGAGCTGGTCGGCGGTCTCGATGCCCTCCGCCGTGGTGGTCATGCCGAGTTCGTCGGCGAGCCCGACGATGGCGCTGACGATAGCGAGCGAGTTGGCGCGCGTCGTCATCTCCCGCACGAAGGACTGGTCGATCTTGATCTTCTGGAACGGGAAGGTGCGCAGGTAGCTCAGGGACGAGTAGCCGGTCCCGAAATCGTCGAGCACGATCCGCACGCCGCGCCCGCGCAGGCGGTCGAGCATGGCGGCGATGCGGTCGTTGTTTTCGAGGAGGGCCGATTCGGTGATCTCCAGTTCGAGCCGGGCGGGGTCGAGCCGCGCGCGGTCCAGGGCGGCGGCGACCCGCTCCACGAGGCCTTCGCTGCGCAGCTGCACCGGCGAGAGGTTGACGGCGATGCGGAGGCCGGGGGGCAGGCCGGCCGCATCCGCGCAGGCGCGGTCGAGCACGAAGGCGCCGATCTCCTCGATCAGCCCGGTCTGCTCGGCGAGCGGGATGAAGCTCGCGGGACTCACGGCGCCGCGCACGGGATGGTTCCAGCGCAGCAGGGCCTCGAAGCCGCAGGGCCGCTCCGCCCGGAGGTCGACGATCGGCTGGTAGGCGAGTTCGAACTGGCCGGCACCGAGCGCCGCCGCGAGATCGGTCTCCAGGGTCAGGCGGGCGTGCAGGCGCGTGGCGATCTGCGTCTCGAAGAAGCGGTGCACGCCGCGTCCGCGCCCCTTGGCCTCGTAGAGGGCCATGTCGGCGTGCTTGAGCAGGGTGTCGGCGTCGGGGGCCTCCGCCCCCGCGAGCGCGACGCCGATGCTCACGCCCACCGTCACGGTGCGGCCCGCGAGGTCGTAGGGCGCGCTCACGGCCGCGATGATCGCGGTGCTGAGGCCCTCCGCCGCGACGGCGGCCTCCGGCGCGAGGCAGGCCACCGCGAACTCGTCCCCGCCGAGCCGGGCCACGATGCCGCCCTCGGGCACGCAGCCCCGCAGGCGGTCGCCCACCGCCGCCAGGAGCGCGTCCCCGACCGGATGCCCCAGGGTGTCGTTCACGTCCTTGAAGGCGTCGAGGTCGAGGTAGAGGAGCGCGAGACCCCTTTGCGGGCCGGCCACCCCCCGCAGCATCTCGTCGAGGCGGATGCGGAACAGCACGCGGTTGGGCAGGCCCGTCAGCGCGTCGTGGTGGGCCAGGAAGCGGACGCGATCCTCGGCCTGCCGGTGCTCGGTGACGTCCTCGTAGATCGCCACGAAGCCGCCATCCGCCATCGGCCGCTGGGTGATCGTGAGCGCCCGCCCGTCCGCGCCCGCCGCCGTGAAGGTGCCGGAGCGCTGGCGCCCGGCGAGGTCCCGCTGGCGGCGCCGGATCTCCTCGGCCGCCGCGCCGAAGGAGCTGCTCGCGGCGATCTGCGCGAAGGCCGCGTCGAACGCCGCGCCGGCCGGCGCCGCGTCCTCCGCGAGGCCGAAGAGTTCGGCGAAGCGCCGGTTGCGCACGATGAGCCGGCCCGCGAGGTCGGCCATCAGCAGGCCGTGGGACATGTTGCTCAGCGCTGCGTCGAACAGCAGGTTCTGCTTGCGCAGCGAGCGGTCGCGTTCGAGCAGGGCGTCGTTCTGCGCCTGCACCTCCGCCATCGCGGCGCGCGCGCGCCCATTCGCCGCCGCGAGGTCGTCGAGCGCGCCCTTGAGGGCGGTGATGTCGGTGCGGATGCCGACGGTCTCGCCGGTGGCGGTGCGGCGCTCGGTGATCAGCAGCCAGCGGCCGTCCGGCAGCAGGCGCTCGATCGTCCCGTTGGCGCCGTGGTGCCAGGCGATGAGGTCCCGGAGCCACGTTTCGGTGTCGGCCCCCGCCTGGGGGTACTGCCCCCGCGCCGCGCCGAAGCGCAGGATCTCCTCGAAGGTCGCTCCCGGCCGGATCGCCGGCGCGCTGAGCGCGTAGAGGTCGCGGTAGCGCGTGTTGCAGGTGACCAGCCGGTCGTCCCGGTCCCACATCACGAAACCGTCCGACATCGCCTCGATGGCGTTCTCCAGCCTCAGATGCGCCCGGTCGCGCGCCTCCTGCAGGTCGTGGAGCGCGCGCCACGCGGCGAACAGCGCGGCGGCGCACAGCAGCACGAGGAGTTCGGCCACCGCGACCACCACGAGCAGCCGGTCGCGGTCGCGCGCCCAGGCGGCGAAGGCGGCGGCCGGATCGAGCGTGGCGACCACCGCGACGTCGCCGTAGAGCGTGGGCCGGGCGGCGGCGATCAGCCCAGCCTCTCCGGGGCCGGCCGGGAGGTCAAAGGCCGTGCCGTCGTCGCGCAGGCCGGCGATGCGCCGGGGCTGCACCCGGCCGGTCGCCACCTCGTCGTGCGGCAGGCTCGCCACGAGGCGCGCGTCCGGGCCTTCGAGCAGGAGGCGCAATCCGGGCGCCGCCTCCTCCTCGCCGAGCAGCGCCTGGACGGCGGCGAGCGGGATCTCGGCGACCGCCAGGAGTTCCCCCTCCCGCGGCAGGGTGACCGTGCGGGCGAGGTAGAGCACCCACTCGCCGGTGATCCGGTTGTGCGTCGGGCCCGCGAGCACGATGGCGCCGGTCGCGCGGCGCGGCATCAGCTCCTCCATCGGGAAGGCGAGCGGGCGCGCCCGGACGCGGGCCGAGGCCCAGAGCGACCCGTCGCGCCGCACCAGGAAGACGTCGCGAAACAGCGTGCTCTGGACGTTGAAGCCGCGCAGCAGGCGCCCGGCCGCCTCGGCCGTGACCTCGCCGCGCGTCCCCTCGATGGTGGAGAACAGCACCGGCAGGCTGGCGAGCACGCTGTCGACCTGCAGGAACTGGCGGTTGACCGTGTTGGCGACCGTCAGCACCGCCTGTTCCAGGTCCCGTTCGGCCGCCCCGCGCGCGGTCGTCCAGGTCCGCTGCAGCACCAGCGCGGCACCGCCGACGAGCGCGACCGACAGGAGGGCGGCGGCGAGCAGCACCGCGCCGGCGAACCGGCGGCGCGTCAGCGCGGCGAGGCCCCCGGGCCGGGGCGGCGGGGCCTCACCGCGCACCGGCCCGGATCCCGAGCGAGGCCGCGATCGTGCCGTTCCAGGCCTCCGCGCAGGCGTCGCCGCAGCGCTCGATCCAGCCCGGCAGCACGGTCTCGACGAGGAGCCGGCGGCGGCGGGCCTCGTCCGCCGGGCTCGGCACCACGAGCGTCAGGCCGGCGCGGCGCGTCCCCTCGCAGGCCGCGCCGCTGATGCAGGCGAGGCCCTGCACGGTGTCCTGCTCGGCCGCCTGCCAGATGCTCCGCTCCAGATCCGCCACGCCGCGCCGCACCGTCTCGCGCAGGTCCGGCGCGAGGGCCTCCCAGGCGGCGCGGTTGGCGCCGAAGATCGACACGCCCCAGCCGATCGCCATGCCGTGGACGTGGCTCGTCACGCGGGTCAGGCCGACCTCCGCGCCGCTCAGCGTGCCGGTGATCGCGCACTCGGCCACGCCCTTGGTGATCGCTCCGACCATCTCGGCGAACGGGGTGATGACCGGGACCGCCCCGAGGGCCGCGATCCATTCGGACTGGTTGACCGAGGAGGTGCGCACCCGCCGCCCGGCCAAATCGTCGAGGCCGCGGAACGGCTTGGCGCAGTAGAGCACCTGCGCCGGGTAGGCGTAGACGCCGAGCAGCTCGATCCCGTAGCGCTCCTGCAGCAGCGCCGCGAGATGCGGCCGGTAGGCCTCCACGGTCCGGCGCAGCGCCGCGGTGTCCGGGCTGAGGCCCGGCAGGTCGATGGCGGAGAGCTCCGGATCGTCGCCGGCCACCACCGACACGATCGCGGTGCCGAACGGGACGACGCCGAGCCGCATCACCTGCAGCATGTCCTGGCCGCGCAGTCCGCTGCGGTCGAAGGAGTGGATGCTCGCCTCGATCCGGCCGCCCGACAGCACGCCGATCGTCCGGGACCAGAACGGTTCCTCGAACTGGGTGAACTGGCGCACGCCCGCGAGCCCGCCCACGATCTTGAGGCGGATCGGCGGCTCGGCACGGGCCTCCGGCGCCGCGCCCGCGCAGAGGAGCGCGACGGCGAGCGCGCCGCCGCGCAGGAGCGCCAGGGCGCGCCGCCACGCGGCCGGACCCGGCCGGGCCATCGTCTCGTCGCGGTCGCGGAAAGGCGCGGGCAGGCGCGCGGTCATGGCGCTGGGAGCATGGCTGGGACCATGGCGCTGCGACTCCGATCCTGCCGCCCGGTGACTTTGCCATGACCGGGCGGACCGCACGCAGTGTTCAGGGGAAAGGTTAAGGAAGCGCCCGCGCGGCGGGACGGCTCGCTCAAAGGTTGAAGACCCCCCGCGGCACCAGCCGTCCGCCGGCGCCGGAAGAACCGGCTGCCGCGAGCGGCCATCGTCCGGGCCTGCCGTTGAGGAGCCATGGCGAGGGGCCGGCACGAGGTGTGCGGCCGTCGGATCGGCCGGACGGGCGGGAGATGGTCAGGCGCGTCCTTGCCGATGCGGCGCGGCAGGGGCGGTGGCGCGCGAAGGCAGATGGCGCGGCGCCGTCCCCGGGCGAAGGGACATCAGGACACGGTCGCGCAGCAGGACGGGAGGGCCCTCGATGCCGGTCACGCTGCCCCGTTGGCCTGGGTGATTCGGTCCGGCGAGATCCGCATCGACGCAACCGGAGGATGATCCTGCGCCGGTCCCGGCGGCGGAACGGCTCCGGTTCCGCGCAGGTGAGATGCGACGTGCCGCTGCACCGATCGGCCTCCTCTCAGAGCAGTGCCGGTTCGGCGAGGTCGATGGCGTGCGTCCACAGGCGCCAGGGCGCCGGCACCGGCACAAATTCCCGCTCGTCCAAAGTCCAGTCCGGCTGGCCCGTCTGCTGGATGCAGAGCCGGAACGGCACCGCGCAGGATCGGCCGACGAGGACGACCGACAGGACGTTGCGTCCGGGATGCAGCCAGGGTGTCACGTCATAGGTGAATCCATCCTCG
Source organism: Methylobacterium oryzisoli (assembly GCF_046557895.1). NCBI lineage: Bacteria > Pseudomonadati > Pseudomonadota > Alphaproteobacteria > Hyphomicrobiales > Methylobacteriaceae > Methylobacterium > Methylobacterium oryzisoli. The sequence continues at coordinate 58,200 of NZ_JBKIBX010000026.1, forward strand.
CTGACGGGCCATTCCGTTAAGGCCGGCTGCGTGACAGCGAAAGTGTTGAGGCTTACGACCGCGCGATCTCCTGCACCAGATACTGTCAATCTTAGTGTGTCACCGATGCGTAGGCGCATGTGGCCCCCAGAGCGCAGTCAAAGCAGCGGCCATCTGTGGTTAATGCTTTCTGCTTCGCGGGATTCTGGCAAGCAGAACAATATGCGAACATGAACTTTTGCCGATTTACAATCTCGAGTTGCTGCAACATCAAGGGTTTGCACGGACATTATCGAAGGATAAAGTTCGAACGGAATTCCTTCTGCCGCCTGCAAAAACTCATCGCAAAACGTTATCGACGGCGTGAGCGGGCCCGTCGCCCGCCCTCGCTTCCGGGACGCAACCGCCCTATAAGCGCGGCTCCGCCGGTCCGTGCGGGGTCGGCGAGTCAGCCTTCGGGAGAGGTGTGCGGGAGAGGACGATGAGCGAGCGATGGACCCCTTCGGGCTGGCGGCGGCTGCCGATCCAGCAGGTGCCCGATTATCCGGATGCGGTGGCGCTGGAGGCGGTGGAACGTCAGCTCGCGAGCTTTCCGCCCCTGGTTTTTGCAGGTGAGGCGCGCAAGCTGAAGAAGAGCCTCGCCAAGGTCGCGGCCGGCGAGGCGTTCCTGCTTCAGGGCGGCGACTGCGCCGAGAGCTTCGACGAGCACTCGGCCGACAACATCCGCGACTTCTTCCGCGTCTTCCTGCAGATGGCGCTGGTGCTGACTTTCGCGGGCGGCTCGCCCGTGGTGAAGGTCGGGCGCATCGCCGGGCAGTTCGCCAAGCCCCGCTCCTCGCCCACCGAGAGCGTGGACGGGGTCGCGCTGCCGAGCTACCGCGGCGACATCGTCAACGGCCTCGCCTTCACGGCGCAGGACCGGATTCCCGATCCGAAGCGTCAGCTCGAAGCCTACCGGCAGTCGGCCGCGACGCTGAACCTGCTGCGCGCCTTCGCGGGTGGCGGCTACGCCAACTTGGAGAACGCCCACCGCTGGATGCTGGGCTTCGTCAAGGACTCGCCCCAGTCCTCGGCCTACGAGGATCTGGCCCAGCGCATGACCGAGACCCTCGACTTCATGCGGGCGATCGGCATCAACCCGGAGACGCACCAGGAGGTGCGCCAGACCGACTTCTACACCAGCCACGAGGCCCTGCTCCTCGGCTACGAGGAGGCGCTCACCCGGGTCGATTCGACGAGCGGCGACTGGTACGCCACCTCCGGTCACATGCTCTGGATCGGCGACCGCACGCGGCAGGCGGATCACGCCCACATCGAGTTCGCGCGGGGCGTGAAGAACCCGGTCGGCCTCAAGTGCGGCCCGTCCCTGAAGCCGGACGACCTGATCCGGCTGATCGGCCTCCTCAACCCGGAGAACGAGCCGGGCCGGCTCACCCTGATCTGCCGCTTCGGCGCCGACAAGGTGGGCGATCACCTGCCCGGCCTGATCCGGGCGGTGGAGCGCGAGGGCCGCGCGGTGGTGTGGTCGTGCGATCCCATGCACGGCAACACCATCACGGCGAGCGGCTACAAGACCCGGCCGTTCGAGCGGGTGATGAAGGAGATCCAGGGCTTCTTCGACGTCCACCAGGCGGAGGGCACCTACGCGGGCGGCATCCACTTGGAGATGACCGGCAAGAACGTCACCGAGTGTACGGGCGGCGCCCGGGCGCTGACGGCCGAGGACCTGCAGGACCGCTACCACACCTACTGCGACCCGCGCCTCAACGCCGAGCAGGCGCTGGAGGTGGCGTTCCTGACCGCCGACCTCGTCAAGCGCGAGCGCAAGGAGCACGAGCGCCCGCGGATCGAGGCCGCGGAATAGACCGAAGTGCGGCCCGCGGCGATGCCGCGGGCCGTCCTCAGGCCACTTTGGTCGGTCGCCACAGCCGCAGGGTGAGGGGCTCGACCCGGCCCCGCACCACCACCGGCAGCGGTGCGCTCAGGCCCGCGGGCAGCGCGTCGAGGGCCGCCAGCACCTCGGCGCTGAACGCCACGGGAGCGCCGTGCTGCTTGGTGATCTCGAGGAGGCGGCTCGCCACGTTCACGGTGTCTCCGGTCGCCGTGATGTGCTGGTTGTGCGCACCCCCGAGGCGGGACATCACCACCGGCCCGGCATGCACGCCGATCCGCACGCCGATGGCGCCCTCCGTCACATCCTCGGCGAGCCAGGCCGTGAGGCGGGCGTGGAGCGTCAGGGCGGTAGCCACCGCCCGCGCCGCATCGTCGTCGCGCGCCTCCGGCAGGCCGAACAGCACCATGGCGCCGTCGCCCATGAAGCTCGTGACCGAGCCGTCGCGAGCCGTCACCTCCTCCTCCACCAGCTCGTGCATCGCCTTCAGGCGCTCGCGGGTGCGCTCCGGGCCGAGGCGCTCGGCGAGCCCGGTGAAGCCCGAGAGATCGACGAACAGCACAGCGGCCCGCTGCACCACCGGCACGTCGAGGAAGTCGGGTGTTTCGGCGAGGCGGGCGGCGAGCGCCGGGGCGTGGAAGCGCAGCAGGGCGGCCCGGGCCGCTTCGAGTCTGCGCTCCTGGCGCTGGTCGAGCCACAGCCGGGCGGCGGCGTAGGGCACCACCGGCACGATCGTCGCCGCCAGGGGCAGGGCCATGCTGAGCCAGATCCCGCGGGCGAAGGCCATCGCGGCCACCGCGCTCGCCGCCGTGAGGACGAGCGCGCTGAGCACGAGACCGATGCCGATGCGACGCGACGAGATCAGGAGCAGGATCACCGCCGGCAGGATCAGTGCCGCCGCCGCATCGATGCGCCGGATGGCCGTGGTGCGCACCAGCGCGTCGCCCGTGACGAGATGCGCGATCCCGGTCGCCAGCACCTCGACGCCGGGCAGAACCGGGTCGAAGGGCGTCGCCAGGGTGTCGCCGCTGCCGAGCGCGGTCGCGCCGACGATCAAGATCTTGTTCACGATGTTTTCACGGGAAAACGTGCCGTCGAGCACCGTCCGGGCGCTGAGCGTGCGGATGCTGCCCTGCGGCCCGTAGAAGCGCAGCGCCAGGGAGGCGCCGACATCGAGCGGTGTAGCCACCGGTTCGAGCCGGACCGCGTCGCGGGCGAGGTCCGGTTCTTGGCCCAGGCCGAGCGCGGCGGCGCGCAGCGACAGGGAGGCATGCAGGGTGCCATCCGCCGCCACGAGGAGCGGGATGTGCCGGGGCGTGCCGCCGTGATCGGTGGCGACGTTGACGAGGCCCAGCGCCCCGACCTGGGCGAGAAGCCGGGTCGGACGCAGCAGGTGTTCGGCCACCGGCAGGTCGGTGTAGGGACCGGCCTGCGCCGCCCGCTCCGCGCCGCCGCGCGCGAAGGTGGCCGCCATGGCGACGATCGCCGGGGCGGTCGCGAGCGCGCGGGCGAGCGCCTCGTCCGCCTCCGGCGGGCCGGGATCGGCGAAGAGCACGTCCACCGCCAGCGCCTTCGGCGAGGCTTCGGCCAGGGTGCGCACCAGCCGCGCCATCACGGCGCGGGGCAGCGGGTAGGCGCCCGCCGCCCGCACGGTCTCGTCGTCGATGGCGATCACCACCACGCCGTCCGGCGCCGGCCGCGGGCCGGCGAGGAGGAAGCGCAGGTCCGCGAGCGGGCCCTCGATCCGGTCGAGCACGGAGGCCTCGCCCCTGAGATGGCCGGGGATCAGCGAAAAACTCCAGGCCAGGGCGAGCGCCAGCGCGCCGGCGGTGAGCCACGCCGACGGGGACGGCCACCGGGGCGTCACGCCCGCCTCAGCGGCCGAACCGTGCGAGGAGATGCAGGCGACGCTCGGCCGACCACCGCTTGACCTGCAGGGGGCCGGTGCCGGCATCGACGTCGACGCCGTCGCCCGCCCGCAGGATGGCGGCCTCTCTCGGGGTGGTGCTGCGGGCCACCGCGACGGCGCCCTGCTGCACGAACACCGCGGTCGTGGCCGCCGCGACGTCGACCGCCCAGACGGTGCCGCGCACCGAGGCGATGGCGTGCGGGGTGAGCACCTGGAAGCCGCCCCGGCGGCGCGGCGCCACCTCGATCAGCAGACCCTTGGACCGGAGGTCCACCGCCTCGGCGCGGCCGTCGCGGTCGCGGTCGATCAGGCGGTACTCGGCCCCCTTCTCGGCGGAGATCTGCAGGCCGTCCGGGCAGGCCAGCACCTCGCGGGGCGGGTCGGTGTAGGTGGTGATCGCGCAGCCGCGCCCCTGCGCCTGAGCCTGCGCCCCGGCGAGCGCCAGGGCGAGGACGAGCGTCGCCCGAAGGGCGGCGTGTCTGGACGGGGTGGTCCGAGCGGGCACCAGGCACCTCATGCGGTTCTCCCTCATGATTCGCGTCCCACGCCCGGCTCGGGCTCGCGCGGATCGAGGGCCGCGAGACGGGCGGTGTCGAGGACGTGGATGCGGCCGCGCCCGAGCGCGATCAACCCGGCGCGCTTCCACACCTGCAGGTTTCGGTTGACGCTCTCGCGGGTCGCCCCGACGAAGACCGCGAGTTCTTCCTGCGAGACCGCGATCTCGGCACCGTAATCGTCGCATAGCCCGAGGAGGCGCCGCACCAGCCGCCGCTCCAGCGGCAGGAAGGACGCTTCTTCGGTCCGCTCGCTCATCCAGCGGATGCGGGCGCAGAGCAGTTCGATGAGCTGCACCGCGATGGTGGGCTCGCGGGCGACCAGCGCCAGCAGATCGCGGCGCATCACCACGAACAGGTCGGTCGGCTCGCTCGTGAAGGCGTTGGCGGTGCGGGGCTGGCCGTCGAGGAGCGCCACCTCGCCGAAAACGTCGCCGGGTCCCAGGATGTTGAGCGTCCGCCGCCGCCCGTCGTCGGTCGCGGTGGCGATGCGGATCTGCCCGCGGCGGATCGCGTAGAGTGCGTCGCCGGGATCGCCCTTCAGAAAGAGGGTCCGGCCCGCCTCCAGGCTGCGCGTGACGCACAGGGCGGCGATGACCGCCACGGTCTCGGGTTCGAGCCGGCCGAAGAACGGGTTGACCGCGAGCAGCCGGGCGAGGTCGCGCGGCGCGGTCATCGTCGGGCCTCCGTGCGGGATGCGGTCATGGTTCGTGCCTCCGCGGCCGGTCGCAGCGCCGGCCCGCCGCCACCCGACACCGCCGCGCGGATTCCTGTCCGTGACGTTCGTCACAGCACGGCGACGGAAGCGGGCGCAGCGCGACGCCGGACCCGGCCCGGCGGCATGCCGGGGTGGCCGCCCGTGAAGCCTAGCAGATTCCGGCGCCCCGCGCCCGTGCGGTCGCGCGGGACGGCCCGCGCGGCCGTGACGAGATCGGCCCGAGATCCGGCTTCAGCCGATCGCCTTGATGTAGATGCTGGCGTCCAGGTACTCCGACGCCTTCACGAACTGCGTGATGCCGGCATGGCTCATGAAGAAGTCGGTCGATTGCTGCAGCCAGTTCGTCACCGTGCCGTCCGCGTAGAGGCGCTTCCAGTCCTTGGAGGTGAACATCTTCTGGGCGCGGAACTGCTCCTGGATGTCGGCGAGCGGGACGGCGGGATAGTGCTTCTCCTGCAGGTCCTTCACGGCCGCGTCGCTGTTGGCCATGATGTAGTCGTTGGCCTCGGCCCAGCCCTTCACGATCCGGCCGAGCACCTCCTTGTTGCCCTCGTAGTAGTCGTTGCGGGCCGCCCAGCCGCCGATGATGGCGGCCTGCGGGTAGTAGGCGGAGGCGTCCGTGAGCTTGACGGCCCCCGGGACCTTGTCGCGCACCGTGATGTTGAACGGGACCCACAGGGCCACCGCCGGCACCGCGCCCGACACGAAGGCGGTCACGGCCGAGGGCATCGGCTGGTTGAGGATCTCGACCTCCTTGGGGTCGATCTTGTTCGCCCGCAGCGCCCGGTCGAGGAAGACGTGCGCGGTCGTGCCGACCGCGGTGGCGATGCGCTTGCCCTTGAGGTCCGAGAAGGAGGTGATGCCCTGGTCGCCCCGCACCCAGAGCTGGGCCGTGGCCACCTCGATGTCGTTGATGAGGAAGACCTTGCCCTGCCCGCGCGCCGGGAAGTTCGACAGCACCGCCCCGGTCGAGAGCACGTCGAGGCTGCCGCCGATCAGGGCCTGGAAGAGTTCGAGCCCGGTGTTGAACTGCTTCATCTCGAACTCGAGACCGTTCTTGGCGAAGGCGCCGCGGTCGAGCCCGGTCCAGATCTGGCCGTCCACCGCGACGGTGTGCAGGTAGCCGACCCGCACCTTCGTCCGCGCCTGCGCCAGCGCGGGCCGTGCCAGGGCCGCGCCCGCCACCGCACCCGCCAGAAAGTCACGACGCCTCATGGCCACCTCCCGTTGCGCCCCGAAGCCGCCTCCGTCGCGACGGAGGCGGCTTCGGGTCTTCGACTCTGCCGCGGTTCCTGCGACGAAGCGGTGTCCGCTGCGCCGGGAAACGCCTCACTCCGCGAACGAGACCGGCCTCACCTGTCCCTGCTGGGCGCGGTACTCGTCCATCACGAGGTCGCGGATGTGCGACCGCAACTCCCCGAATTCCGGCCGCTCGTGGATCGCCTCGCCGCGCGGGTAGCCGAACGGCACCTCGACGATCTCGCGCACGCGGGCCGGGCGCGCCGTGACGATCACGATGCGGGAGGCGAGGTAGATCGCCTCCTCGACCGAATGGGTGATCAGCATCACGGTCTTGCGCTCGACCGCCAGGATCTCCAGCAGCAGGTTCTGCATGTTGGAACGCGTCTGGGCATCGAGCGCTCCGAACGGCTCGTCCATCAGCAGGAATTGCGGCCGGACCGCGTAGGCGCGGGCCAGCGCGAGGCGCTGGCGCATGCCGCCCGAGAGGTGCTTGGGGTAGGATTGCGCGAAGGCCGCGAGCCCCATCAGGTCGAGGTAGCGCCGGCAGGTCTCGGCCCGCTCCCGCGCGGGAACGCGGTTCGCCTTCAGGGTGAGCCCGAAGGCGATATTCTCCTCCACGGTGAGCCACGGAAAGACCCCGTACTCTTGAAACATCACGCCGCGGTCCGGGCCGGGTCCCGCCACCGGCCGGCCGTCGAGGAGGACGCGGCCGCCGGTCGGCGCCTGGAAGCCGGCCAGCATGTTCATCATCGTGGTCTTGCCGCAGCCCGAGGGGCCGATCACCGCGACGAACTCCCCCTCGCGGATGTCGTAGCTCACGTCGTCCACCACGGGCAGCAGGCCCTTCGGGGTGTCGAAGGCGAGCGAGACGTGGTCGAACCGCACCCGCGGGAGCCCCGGCGCGCTCACGAGCCCGCCCGCTCCTGCCACGCGAGGAAGCGCGCGCTGAGGCGCCGGAGCGCGAGGTCCATCACGAGCGCCACGAGGCCGATGCAGATGATGCCGACGTAGATCACGTCGAGGAGGAAGTAGGTGGAGGCGTTCTGGATCATGGATCCGAGGCCGCGCTGCGCGGCGACGAGTTCGGAGGCGACGAGCGTCGCCCAGGAGACCCCGAGCGCCACGCGCAGGGCCGTGAGGATGTGGGGCACCGTGAGCGGCACGATCACCCGGCCGAAGACCTCGGTCGGGCTCGCCCCGAGCGTGCGGGCGACGCGCACGAAGAGCGGGTTCGTCTGCGACACGCCCTCCATCATCACGATGACGCCGGAGAAGAACGAGGCGTAGATCAGGATGACGATCTTGGCCGCCTCGTCGACCCCGAAATACACGATGACGAGCGGGATCAGGGCGATCGGGGGCAGCGCCCGGAAAAAATTCACGACCGGATCCGCGAAGCTGCGCGCCGCGCGGAACCAGCCGATCAGGAAGCCCACCGGCACCGCGAGGGCGATGCCGACCGCGACGCCGACGAAGACCCGCCGGGTCGAGACCATCACGTCGGTGAGGAGGCCCTGGTTCCACAGGAGATCGGCGAAGCGCGCCGCCACCGCGTGCGGCGCCGGCACCAGGGCCGGATTTCCGAGGCCGCTCAGGCGCACCGCGTACCAGAGCGCGATGATCGCGAGCCAGGGCGACAGCACCAGGAGCGCGCGCTTGAGGCCGTCCTTCATCACGCCCGCGCCCGTCCCCGCCCCTTCCGTTGCCGCAAGTCATATTATAAGCAATACGACCATACAACTGCTCCGCTGACAGCGCCGGTCCCGACACCCTCATGGACGAGCCTCCGATTCGCAGCGTCGAGGCCCGCTGCTACCGCTACCCTCTGGCGACGCCGGTCGTGACCTCGTTCGGCCGCATGCTCGACCGGCCGATGGTCCTCGTGCGGATAGAGGACGAGGCGGGCAGCATCGGCTGGGGCGAGGCGTGGTGCAACTTCCCGTCGGTGGGCGCCGAGCACCGGGCGCGGCTCGTCAACGAAATCCTGGCCCCGATGCTGGTCGGCACCGCGCTCGGGTCCCCGGGCGCGGCCCTGCGGCGGCTCACGGAAGCGACCGCGGTGCTGGCGCTGCAGGCCGGCGAGCCCGGCCCGCTCGCGCAGGCGATCGCCGCCATCGACGTCGCCCACTGGGACCTCGCGGCCCGGCGCGCCGGCACGCCGCTCTGGCGCCTGCTCGGCGGCAGCGACCCGACGATCCGGGTCTATGCGAGCGGCATCAACCCGGGCGGTGCCCGCGCGATGGCCGCCCGGGCGCGGGCCGAGGGGCACCGGGCCTTCAAGCTGAAGGTCGGGTTCGCACCCGAGCGCGACCGGGCCAACCTCGAGAGCTTGCGGGAGGAGGTCGGCGGCCTGATGCTCGCCGCCGACGCCAACCAGGCCTGGAGCGTCGAGACGGCGGCCCGGCGGATCGCCGATCTGGCGCCCTTCGGCCTCGCGTGGCTGGAGGAGCCGGTGCGCGCCGACACGCCCTGGGAGCGCTGGCGCCCCCTCCTCGCCGCGGGCGGTCCGACGCTGGCGGGGGGCGAGAACCTCGCCGGGGAGGCGGCGTTCGAGGCGGCGATCGCGGCGGGCATCCTCGGGGTGATCCAGCCCGACCTCGCCAAGTGGGGCGGGCTGACCCTCTGCGCGCGGGTCGCGGGGGCCGCGCGCGCGGCGGGACGCCGGGTCTGCCCGCACTATCTCGGCGGCGGCATCGGCCTTCTCGCCTCGGCCCATCTCCTGGCGGGCATCGGGGGCGACGGACTCCTGGAGATCGACGTGAACGACAACGGCCTGCGCGACCTCTGCTGCGGCCCCGTCCGGTCGGTCTCGGACGGGACGGTCACGCTCGGCGAGGCGCCGGGCCTCGGCCTCGACCCCGACCTCGGCGCCCTCGACGCGTGGCGCACGCTGTGAGCGGGGGATCGTACGACTATGTCGTCGTCGGCGCGGGGTCGGCGGGCTGCCTCGTGGCGAACCGGCTCTCGGCCGATCCGGCCTGCCGGGTGCTCCTGCTCGAAGCGGGCGGCTCCGACCGGAATTTTTGGCTGCGCCTGCCGGTGGGCTACTACCGCACGATCTACGACACCCGCTTCGCGCGCCTGTTCGAGACGGAGGCCGGCGAGGGCACCGGCGGGCGCCCGATCGTGTGGCCGCGCGGCCGGGTGATCGGCGGCTCGTCCTCGATCAACGGCCTCATCTTCATCCGCGGCCAGCACGAGGATTTCGACGCGTGGGCGCAGCGGGGCGCCGCCGGTTGGAGCTACCCGGAGGTGCTGCCCTTCTTCCGGCGCTACGAGCGCTACCGGGGCGGCGAGAGCCAGTACCACGGCGGCCTCGGGGAGCTGGAGGTCTCGGACCTGCGCAACCACAACCCCGCCTGCGAGGCGTGGCTGCGCGCCGGGGTCGAGTACGGGCTTCCCCTCAACCCCGATTTCAATGCCGAGAGCACCTACGGGGTCGGGCGCTACCAGCTCAGCATCGGGTCGCACTGGCGCTCCAGCGCGGCGGCGGCCTTCCTGCATCCGGTGCGGGGGCGGCCGAATCTCACGGTGGTGCCCCGCGCCCACGCGGCCCGGGTGCTTTTTTCCGGCCGGCGCGCGGTCGGCGTCGCCTACCTGCGCGACGGCCGCACGGAATCCGTGCAGGCGAGCGAGGAGGTGGTGCTGTGCGCGGGCGCGATCCAGTCGCCCCAACTCCTGCAGCTCTCCGGCATCGGGCCCGCCGCGCTGCTGAAGCGCCACGGCATCCCGGTGCTCGTCGACCAGCCCGAGGTCGGCGCCAATCTGCAGGACCATTACCAGGCCCGCGCGATCGTGCGGCTGAACCGGAAGACCTCGCTCAACGACGAGGTCCGCAACCCGTGGACGCTCGCCCGCATGGGCGCGCGCTGGCTGATGGGCGCGGGCGGTCCGCTCACGGTCGGGGCGGGGCAGGTCGGCGGGGCGGCCTGCACCCCGCACTCGGTCGCAGGCCGGCCCGACGTGCAGTTCAACGTGATGCCGCTCTCGGTCGACAAGCCGGGCGAGCCGCTCCACCGCTATTCCGGCTTCACCGCCTCGGTCTGGCAATGCCATCCGCAGTCCCGCGGCCGGGTGGCGATCCGCTCGGCCGACCCCCTCGACCAGCCCCGGATCGAGCCCAATTACTTCGCCGAGCCGATCGACCGGACGACCCTCGTGGCGGGCCTGCGCATCCTGCGGGAGATCTTTCACCAGCCCGCCTTCCGCGATCTCTGGGCCGAGGAGGTGCTGCCCGGCGCGCTCGCCCGCGACGAGGCCGGCCTGTGGGAGTTCGCCCGCAGCACGGGCGGCACGGTCTTTCACGCGGTCGGCACCTGCCGCATGGGGGCTGAGGACGCGGTGCTCGATCCCGCGCTGCGGGTGCGCGGCGTCGAGCGCCTGCGCGTCGTGGACGCCTCGGCGATGCCGGTCATCACCTCGGCCAACACCAACGCCACCGCGCTGATGATCGGCGAGAAGGGCGCCCACCACATCCTCTCCCGCTCACCTTGAACGCTCCGATGCTCTCCTCCGCCGACAGCCGCTCGCCCAAATACGCCCGCATCGCCGACAGCATGCGCCAGCGCATCGCCCGCGGCGCCTGGCCCCGGGGCACGCGTCTGCCGGCGAACGAGGCGCTGGCCGCCGAGTTCGGCGTCTCGCGCGTGACGATCCGGCAGGCGGTGGACATCCTGGTGCGCGAGGGGCTGCTGGAAGCCCGACAGGGCAGCGGCACCTACGTCACCGAGACCCCGGTCCAGGACCGCTGGCTGCGGGTGGAGACCAGCCTCGCGGCGCTGGCGACCATCTACCGGGACACCTCGCCGGAGATCCTGACCATCGCCGAATCGAGCGCCGTCCCGCACCTGACGCCCGCGGACGGCACGCCGGCCGCGCGCTACGTCTACATGCGCCGGGTGCATTCCCGCGGGGGCGAGCCCTACTGCGTCATCGGGATCTACATCGACGAGGCGATCTTCCAGCGCTGCCCCGAGCGCTTCCGGGCCGAGGTGGTGATCCCGCTCCTGGCCGGGCTCGCCCGCCCCCGCATCGCCCGCGCCCGCCAGACCTTCACGATCGGCGTCGCCGACCTCGACGTGGCGCAGCACCTCGGCATCCCGCTCAGCGCCCCCGTCGCCGAGGTGCGCCGCGTCTTCACGGACGAGGACGGCCGGGTGATCTACCTCGGCGAGGTCACCTACCGGGGCGACTTCGTGCGCATCGAGATGGACCTGAAGCCCTGAGCGGTTGCCTCGGACCGATCCGCTCGCGCTCGTCCGTGGGCGGTCCGGCTCGCTGACCCTGGTCCCGCTCGGCTCGGCGAACCCGGTTCCGCAGCATCTCGCCCGAACGGCCGATCTTGGAAGCGATCGAGCAGATCGCCGCGTCGTGCGAGCCGTGCCCGCCCTGGTGGTCGAACACCATCCGGACCGCGCGTTCGCGCACCTCAGGCGAACAGGGTGTGCTTCGCTTCGTCATGGCTCCAGCCTCTCGGGAGGTGGAGCGTCCGGAACGCCAGGCGCGGTTCAGATCGCGCGCCCGGATGCGGCTCACGAGAGCTTGACAGGTTTACTATCGCTGCTATTACTAAACAAATCGCTAAACAGGGCGTGAGTTCCTGCACCGCGATCAGACAGCCGGCATGGTCCCGTCCGCCAGGAGGTCCGGCACGTCGAGGAAACGCAGCATCCGAGCTTCCGAGGAGGGGCACCATGATCTCGTTCAGAAGGCTGGCTCTGGCCGGCACCCTTGCGGCGTGCGCCCTCGTCGGCGCCGGCGAGGCCCGCGCGCAGGGCAAGACGATCACCGTCTGCTGGGCCGCCTGGGATCCGGCGAACGCCCTCGTTGAACTCTCCAAGGACTTCACGGCCAAGACAGGCATCACGATGCGCTTCGAGTTCGTGCCGTGGCCGAACTTCGCGGACCGCATGCTGAACGAGCTCAACTCCAAGGGCCGCCTGTGCGATCTGATGATCGGCGACAGCCAGTGGATCGGCGGCGCGGCCGAGAACGGCCACTACGTGAAGCTCAACGATTTCTTCGACAAGGAAGGGATCAGGATGGCCGACTTCCTCCCCGCGACGGTGGAGGGATACGCGACCTGGCCCAAGGGCTCGCAGGATTACTGGGCGCTGCCCGCGATGGGCGACGCGGTCGGCTGGACGTATCGCAAGGATTGGTTCTCCCGCCCGGAGATCCAGGCCGAGTTCAAGGCCAAGCACGGCCGGGACCTCGCCGCACCCAAGACCTGGACCGAGCTGAAGCAGGTCGCCGAATTTTTCCAAAACCGTGAGATCGACGGTCGGCGTGTCTACGGCGCCTCGATCTACACCGAGCGCGGCTCGGAGGGGATCACCATGGGCGCCACCAACGCGCTCTACGCCTTCGGCTTCCAGTATCAGGACCCGAAGAAGCCCTACGCCATGGAGGGCTTCGTGAACTCCCCCGAGGCCGTGGCGGGGCTCGAGTTCTACAAGTCGCTCTTCCGCTGCTGCACGCCGCCCGGCGCCTCCAACAGCTACATGCAGGAGGGCCTCGACGCGTTCAAGTCGGGCCAGGTGGCGATGCAGATGAACTTCTTCGCCTTCTTCCCGGGTCTGCAGAAGGACCCGAACGTCGGCGGGGACAGGATCGGCTTCTTCGTCAATCCGAGCGAGAAAACCGCCGGGTCGCAGCTTGGCGGCCAGGGCATCTCGGTGGTGAGCTACTCGCGGAACCACGCCGAATCCCTCGCCTACATCAAGTGGTTCGCCGACCCCGCGGTGCAGAAGCGCTGGTGGCAGCTCGGCGGCTATTCCTGCCACAAGGCGGTCCTCGGCGATCCGAACTTCGCCCAGACCGCGCCCTTCGCGGCCGACTTCTTGCGGGCCATGGGTCAGGTGCGCGACTTCTGGCAGGAGCCCTCCTACGCGCAACTCCTCCAGGCGTCCCAGCGCCGCTTCCACGACTTCGTCGTGGCAGACCGCGGGACGGCCAAGCAGACCCTCGACCTGCTGATCCAGGACTGGACCAAGGTCTTCAAGGAAGACGGAAAACTCTGATCAGCCGTACCCCCCGGCATGGCACGGGCCGTCCGTGCCGGGGTCCGGCAGACGCCGCGCGGGGTCCTGCGCGCCCCGCGCGACCCGACCCGCGCGACCCAAGCGGAAGAGGCCGCCCATGAACCGCCTCGAGTCCTTCGCCGGCGTCGGCTCGCGTGCCGCCGCGGCGACCCCGCCAGGCCTGGCCAAGCGCGTGCGCGGCCTGTCCGACACGGCCATCGCCTGGCTCTTCATCACGCCGACGATGCTGCTGCTGCTGGCGATCAACCTCTTCCCGTTGATCTGGACGATCCGGCTCTCCTTCACGAACTACCGCGCCAACCGGCCGAACGCGCCCGTGCGCAGCGTGGGCCTCGACCACTACGTCACGATCCTCAACGATCCCGACGTGTGGGCGCGCATGCAGGCGACCGCGCATTTCGTGTTCTGGACCATCCTGCTCCAGACCGTGATCGGCTTCGCGCTCGCCTACCTGATCGACCGCAAGTTCCGCGGCCACGGCTTCTGGACGACGCTGATCCTGATCCCGATGATGCTGTCGCCGGCCGTGGTCGGCAATTTCTGGACCTTCCTGTACCAGCCTCAGATCGGGCTGTTCAATTACCTCGTCTCGTTCGTGTCCGGTCTCGCGCCGTCCTCGTTCCAGATGCTCGGCGACGTGACCCTGGCGCCCTGGGCCATCATCATCGTCGATACCTGGATGTGGACGCCCTACGTGATGCTGATCTGCCTCGCGGGCCTGCGCTCGATCCCGGACTACATCTACGAAGCGGCAGAGGTCGACCGCGCCTCCAATCGGCGGCAGTTCGTTTCGATCACGCTGCCCATGTGCCTGCCCTTCATCATGCTGGCGGTGCTCTTCCGCGGGATCGAGAACTTCAAGATGTTCGACCTCGTGAACCTGCTCACCGCGGGCGGGCCGGGCTCGGCCACGGAGCTCGCCTCCATCACCCTCAAGCGCGCGGCCTTCGAGGCCTGGCGCACGGGTTATTCCTCCGCCTTCGCGGTCATCATGTTCGTGATGATCTTCGGGCTCGCGAACATCTACGTGAAGGCTCTCAACCAGGTGAAGGCCCGATGAGCGCGACCGCCCATTCCGTCGTCGCGCCTTCGGGCCGCGTGAAGCTGGTCGCGGGCGTCCTCGTCGTCGCCTACGCGCTCATCACCCTCATCCCGCTCGTCTGGATCGGTCTGACGAGCGTGAAGACCCCGACCGACTCGATCTCCTATCCGCCCAAGGTCGTTCCCTTCCTCGACTTCCAGCCGTCGATCGAGGGCTACTGCAACCTCTTCATGACCCGCTCGCGCCAGACGCCCGACTACATCGCCGGCCTCCCGCCCGCGAGCGGAGCCTGCGAGGAGGTCGCGCGCGCGCGCAGCATGGTGGTCGTCGGCGCGTCCAACTACGTGCCGCGCTTCGTCAACTCCCTCATCATCGCCTTCGGCTCGACGGCCCTGTCCGTCGTCCTCGGCACCGCGGCGGCCTACGCCTTCTCGCGCTTCCGCGTGCCCCTCAAGGACGACCTGCTCTTCTTCATCCTCTCGACGCGGATGATGCCTCCCATCGCGGTCGCGATCCCGATCTTCCTGATGTACCGCGAGCTCGGCCTGTCCGACACGCGGCTGGGCATGATCCTTCTCTACACGTCCGTGAACGTCTCGCTCGCCGTGTGGCTCCTCAAGGGCTTCATCGACGAGATCCCCCGCGAGTACGAGGACGCGGCGATGATCGACGGCTACACCCGGCTCCAGGCCTTCCGGAAGGTCGTGCTGCCGCAGGCCACCACGGGCATCGTCGCCACCGCCATCTTCTGCCTGATCTTCGCCTGGAACGAGTACGCCTTCGCGGTGCTCCTCACCTCCGGCGAGGCGCAGACCGCGCCGCCCTTCATCCCGATCATCATCGGCGAGGGCGGCCAGGACTGGCCGGCCGTGGCGGCCGGCACCACGCTCTTCCTTCTCCCGATCCTCGTCTTCACCGTGCTGTTGCGCAGGCACCTGCTGCGCGGCATCACCTTCGGAGCGGTGCGCAAATGACCGCAATCCCTACCCCCGCCCCGACACCCACCCCGGCCCGCCCGGCGCCCCGCGCGCGGTGGCCGCGCCGCGGCCCGATGGAGGCCGTCGCGACGGTCCTCATCGCGGCGGGCGTCCTCATGCTGCTGCAGCCCTTCGTCCTCGTCCTCTACACGTACTCGTTCGTGACGACGCTCGCCGGCGTCGTGATGTTCACGGTCGTGTCCAAGTTCCCGGAGTGAGCCATGGCCGAGATCCGGGTCGAGAACCTCGTCAAGCAGTTCGGATCCTTCGCGGCGGTGCGGGACACGAGCTTCACCGTGCGCGACGGCGACTTCTTCTGCCTGCTCGGGCCGTCGGGCTGCGGCAAGACCACGACGCTGCGCATGGTGGCGGGCCTCGAACTGCCCACCTCCGGCAGCATCCGGCTCGACGGCGAGGACGTCACCTTCAGGCGGGCGCGCGAGCGCGACATCGCGATGGTGTTCCAGCTCTTCGCCCTCTACCCGCACATGAACGTGCGCCGGAACATCGCCTTCCCGCTCCTCTGCGTCGGCATGCCCAGGGCCGAGATCGTGCGGCGGGTCGAGGCGGCGGCGCGGACCCTGCGCATCGCGCACCTGCTCGACAAGCCCGTCTCCGGGCTCTCGGGGGGCGATCGCCAGCGGGTCGCGCTCGGGCGCGCCCTGGTGCGCCAGCCCAAAGCCTTCATGATGGACGAGCCCCTGGGCGCCCTGGACGCCGAGTTCCGCCACATCATGTGCGGCGAGCTGCGCACGCTGCACGAGCGCGTCAGGGCGACGACCGTCTACGTGACCCATGACCAGCTCGAGGCCATGTCCATGGCCGACGTGATCGCGGTCATGAACCGGGGGTGCATCGAGCAGCTCGCCTCGCCGCAGGAGATCTACGACCGACCCGCCTCGATCTTCGTCGGCGAGTTCATCGGCTCGCCCGCCATGAACGTCCTCCGGTTCGAGGGCGCCGTCGCGCCGGGCGCGACGGAGGTCGTCCTCGGCGATGTCCCGGTCGCCGTGCCGGCCTCGCGCGAGGGCCGGCCCGGGGGGCCGCTCGTCCTGGGCGCCCGCCCCGAGCATGTGAGCCTGCGCGGCGAGGGCGGCGTTCGCGGCGCGGTGACCGGCGTCGAGTATCTCGGGACCACGCAGGTCGTCACCGTCGACACGGCCCACGGGCGGGTCAAGGCCCGGCTGCCGGCCACGGACGAGGTCGGGGTCGGCGAGCGCGTCGGGCTCTCCTTCCGGGCGCCCAAGCTGTCCCTGTTCGACGGCACCACGGGGAAGGTCATCCGCTCCGCCCTCCACGACACCCCGACCCAGCGGCCGGCCGCCGCGCGGTCCCACCACGCCCCCGGCCTCGCCCATTCCCCCGGAGCCGCCCATTCCCTCGGAGCTTCCCATGGCTGACGTCGTCCTCGAGAGACTGACGAAGCGCTTCGGCGCCGTGACCGCCCTGGAGGATGTTTCCCTCACGATCGGCGACGGCGAGTTCATCGTGCTGCTCGGGCCCACGGGCGCCGGAAAGACCACCGTCCTGCGCCTGGCCGCCGGCCTCGAGACGCCCGACGAGGGGCGGGTCTTCATCGACCGCGCCGAGGTCACCCGCGCCCTGCCGGCCGCGCGGGACGTGACCTTCGTGTTCCAGCAATATTCGCTCTACCCCCACCTGTCGGTCTACGACAACCTGGCCTTCCCCCTGCGCTCGCCGGTGCGGCGCACGCCCGAACCCGAGATCCGCCGGATCGTCGAGGAGGTCGCGGAGCTCCTGCGCATCTCGGACAAGCTCCGGAACAAGGCCACAGAGCTCTCCGGCGGCCAGATGCAGCGCGTCGCGATCGGCCGCGCCCTCGTGCGCCGGCCGAGCATCGCCCTCATGGACGAGCCGCTCTCCTCGCTGGACGCCAAGCTGCGGGCGGACCTGCGCATCGAACTCAAGCGCATTCAGCAGGATCTCGGGGCGACCCTGCTCTACGTGACCCACGACCAGATCGAGGCGATGACGCTCGCCACGCGCATCGGCGTGCTGCGCGAGGGACGCCTCGTCCAGGTCGGCACCCCGCGGGAGATCTACGAGGACCCGGCCGACGCCTACGTGGCCGGGCGCCTCGGCCACCCCCCGATCAACCTGCTCCCGAGGCGCCTCTTCCCCGACCTGCCGGCCCCGGCCCGCGCCGCGACGGTGGGGGTGCGGACCGAACACCTGGAGATTCTCCCGGTCGCGGGCGCGCCGGGCGCCGGGCCGGCCGGCCGGGTGACCTGGATCGAGCACCTGGGCGACCAGAACCACATCCATGTGGCGGTCGAGGACCGCGCCATCGTGAGCCTCGTCGACCCCGACACCCCGCTCGCCGTCGGCGATACGGTCCGCCTCGCGTTGAAGCGACCGCTCTTCTTCGACGATGCGGGCGCGCGCGTGACGCGCTGAGCGGCGCCCGGGAACGAGATCGACCCGAGATCGACCCACGGATCGACCCATGACCACCCCCCTCCATCACGCCGTCATCGCCGCCATGGCCCGCACCATCGTCGACCATGCGGACGAGCTCACCCTCCTCGACCAGGCGATCGGCGACGGCGACCACGGGCTCAACATGCGTCGCGGCTTCGAGGCGGTGCTCGCCGATCTCGACGGCCTCGCCGCCAAGCCCCTGCCGGACGCGCTCAAGAGCGTCGGCACGACGCTCGTGATGCGGGTCGGCGGCGCCTCCGGACCGCTCTTCGGGACCCTGTTCATGACGCTCGCCAGGGACTTGCCGGCCGAGCCGACCCTCGACGAGGTCGCGTCGGCGCTCGACAAGGCCGTGGCGGCCGTGCAGGCGCGCGGCAAGTCGGAGCCGGGACAGAAGACCATGCTGGACGTGCTGGTGCCGGTGCAGCGGACGCTCGCGGCGGGCGGCGCGGACCTGGCGCGGCGCCTGCCGGCCGCCGCCGAGGAGGCCGCCCGGGCGACCGTGCCGATGCGGGCGATCCGGGGGCGGGCGTCCTTCCTCGGCGCCCGCTCGGTCGGGCACATGGACCCCGGCGCCCGCTCCGCGGCGCTGCTCGTGACGGCGGCCTGCCGCGTCCTGGAGGGAGTCGAGGCATGAGCCGCAATGTCGGGATCGTCATCGTCTCGCACAGCCGGAAGGTCGCCGAGGGCGCGGCCGACATGGTGCGCCAGATGGTGGGGGACAGCGTCCCGCTGGCTTTCGCGGGCGGCAACCCGGACGGCGGGATCGGGACGGATGTCGGGGCGATCATGGCGGCCATCGAGGCGGCCTGGTCCGAGCAGGGCGTCGCGGTGCTCGTCGACCTCGGCGGCGCGGAGACCAACAGCGAGATGGCCATCGAGATGATGCCCGAGGAGCGTCGCGACCGGATCGCGATCTGCAACGCTCCGATCGTCGAGGGCGCCGTGATGGCGGCGGCCGAGGCCTCCGGGGGCTCGGATCTCGCGCACGTCAAGGCAACGGCCGAGGAGCTGATGGCGCCATGAGATCCTCAGGCGAGACCTGCACCAACCTGGCGGCCTCCGTGCTCCTCACGAACGAGGTCGGCCTGCACGCCCGGCCCTCCGTGAAGCTGACGCAGCTGGCCAAGCGCTTCCAGGCCAGCATCCGGGTCGCGACCGCGCCCGAGGGCCCCTGGGTCGACGCCAAGAGCCCGGTCAAGCTCATGCGGGTGAAGGCCGGCAAGGGGGAGACCCTGCATTTCCGGGCGTTCGGCGGCGACGCGAGCGAGGCCCTCGACGAGTTGGTGGGCCTCGTGCGGCGCAAGTTCGACGAGGAGTGAGCCATGGAGCGCGCGGTTGCGGGTCTCGGCGCGGCGGCGGGCGTGGCGGTCGGCCCCGCCTGCCGGATCCATGCCCTGTCCACGATGGAGCGCACGGCCGGGACGCCCGACGGGGAGCGGGCCGCCCTCGCCGGCGCCATCGACGCCGCCATCGCCGAGGTGACGGCGCTCGCCGCCGGGCAGGAGGGGGACGCCGCCGACATCCTCGGCTTCCAAGTCGCGATGCTGGGGGACGACGCGCTCGCCGAGGACGCCTTCGCGGCGATCGCCGGGGGAGCGCCCGCCCATGAGGCGTGGCAGGCGGCGCTCGGCGCCGAGATCGACGGCTATCTCGCGGCCGACGATCCCTCGTTCCGCGCCCGCTCGGCCGATCTGGAGGACATCCGCGACCGCGTGCTCCGTCACCTGCTGGGCGTGCCCGAGGCCGAGCTCGTCCCCGGGGCGGTGCTGGTGGCCCGGGACATCCAGCCCTCCCGGTTCCTCGCCGTCGACTGGTCGCGCGGCGGCGCCGTGGCGCTCGGCGCCGGCAGCCCGTCGAGCCACGTGGCCATGCTGGCCCGGGCGCGTTCCGTCCCGATGGTCGTCGGGCTCGGCGCCCCCTGGGCCGAGCTCGCGGGCCTTCTCGCGGTGGACGGCGATGCCGGGATCGTCGTCGTCGAGCCCTCCCCCGCGACGCTCTCGGAGACCCGGCGGAGGGCGGTGTCGGGGCGGAAGGCCGCCGCCGACGCGCAGCGCGGCCTGCTCGAGCCCGCCGTCACGCGCGACGGCACGCCGATCCAGATTCTCCTCAACGTCGCCGGCCTCGCCGACCTCGCGGGCTTCCCGGCGGCGGCCTGCGACGGCATCGGCCTGACCCGCACCGAGTTCCTTGCCGAGGGCGCCCTCGACGACGAGGAGCGCCAGCTGGCGCTCTACCGCGATCTGGTGCGCTGGGCGGACGGCCGGCCCGTCACGATCCGCACCTTCGACGCGGGCGGCGACAAGCCGGTCCCGGGCTATACGGTCGAGGGCGAGACGAACCCGTTCCTCGGGCTGCGCGGCATCCGCCTGTCCCTGCGCCACCCGNTCCGCACCTTCGACGCGGGCGGCGACAAGCCGGTCCCGGGCTATACGGTCGAGGGCGAGACGAACCCGTTCCTCGGGCTGCGCGGCATCCGCCTGTCCCTGCGCCACCCGGAGCGCTTCGGCATCCAGCTGCGCGCCCTCGCCCGCGCCGCGGCGGACGGGCCTGTCCGGGTCATGCTGCCCATGGTCACCGGGCAGGACGAGATCGACGCCGCCGGGCGCCTTCTCGACCGGGCGCTGGAAAACCTGCGCGCGGCCGGGCTTCCCCATGCGTGTCCGCAGCTCGGCGCGATGGTGGAGGTGCCCGCCTTCGCGCTCGCGGCCGGAGAGGTGCGCGCCGACTTCCTGTCCATCGGCTCGAACGACCTGACGCAATACGCCACGGCCGCCGCGCGGGACGACCCGCGCGTCGCGCGCTATGCCGATCCGCTCCATCCGGGCGTGCTCGCGCTGATCGGTTTCGTCGCGCGTCAGGGCGGCGTCGATGGCCGGCCGGTGAGCCTGTGCGGCGATGCCGGCGCCGATCCGCGCCTGATCCCCGCCCTCCTGCGCACCGGCCTGCGCAGCCTGTCCGTCGCGCCGGGGCTCGTCGCCGCCGCCAAGGCCGCGATCCGGACGGTCGACCTCACCCGGGAGACGGACCTTGACGGCTGATCCCCCCGCCGTGCCGGGCGTGTCCGACGGGCTCTCGCCCCTCGAGCGGTACAAGGCCATCCTGCGCCAGATCGTCGAAACGCGGCCGTCGGGCACGCGCCAGCGCCTTGCCGAGGCCCTCGGCAAGAACCGCAGCTTCATCTCCCAGATCGTCAACCCGGCCTACGCGACGCCGATCCCGGCTCGGCACTTGGAGACGATCTTCCATATCTGCCACGTCACGCCGACCGAGCGCGCGGCCTTCCTGGCCGCCTACCGGACGGCGCATCCCGGCCGGCTCGAGGTGGTCACGGCGCCGCGCGCGACACGGATGATCGCGGTCCCGATGCCCGACCTGGGCGACCCGGTGCTCAACGCCCGCGCGGACGCCCTCGTGCGCGCCCTCGCGCAGGGACTCGGGGGGCTGTTTCCGCCCGAGGGCGAGACTGGCGAAGACCAGGAGGGAGAGCCATGAGCGCCGCCGCGACCCAAGGAGCCCTCTCATGAAGAAGCTGATCAACGGCATCGACATGGTCCTGGGCGAGAGCCTCGGCGGGCTCTCGGTCGCGCACGCCGACATCCTGCACGTCGACGAGGCGTTCCGCTTCGTGCGCCGCCGCGAGATCGTCCCGGGCAAGGTCGCTCTCGTCTCGGGGGGCGGCTCGGGGCACGAGCCGCTTCATGCCGGCTTCGTCGGGCGCGGCATGCTGGACGCAGCCTGCCCCGGCCAGGTCTTCACGTCGCCGACGCCGGACCAGATCGCCGCCGCGGTCGAGGCGGTGGGCGGCGCGGCCGGCACGCTCCTCATCGTGAAGAACTACGAGGGCGACCTCATGAACTTCGAGATGGCGGCCGAGATCGTCGCCGGCCCCGTCACGACGATCATCGTCGACGACGACGTGGCGGTCGAGAGCTCGGCGCACTCGACGGGCCGGCGCGGCGTCGCCGGCACCCTGGTGGTGGAGCGCATCGTCGGCGCCGCCGCCGAGGAGGGGCGCGGCCTCGCCGCCCTCGCGACGCTCGGCCGCTCCATCAACGGGCGCACCCGGTCCATGGGCGTGGCGCTCTCCTCCTGCACCGTGCCCGCGGCCGGGCGCCCGACCTTCACCCTCGCGGCCGACGAGATGGAGATGGGGGTCGGCATCCACGGCGAGCCGGGACGCCGCCGCGTGCCCCTGGCCTCCGCCGACGCCATCGCGGCGGAACTGATGGGCGCGATCCTCGGCGACCTCGCTCCCCCGGCGGGAACGCCCTGCCTCCTGGTCGTGAACGGCTTCGGCGGCACGCCCCTGATGGAGCTCTACGTCATGGCGAATAGCGCCGCGCGGCTCCTGACCGGGCGGGGCCTGCCCGTCGCCCGATGCCTCGTCGGCTCCTTCGTGACGTCCCTGGAGATGGCCGGCGCCTCCCTCACCGTCACGGCGCTCGACGACGAGGCCATGGCCCTGTGGGACGCTCCCGTGCGCACCGCCGCCCTGCGCTGGGGGTGCTGAGCCCTCGTCCCTCGGGGCGCGCGAGCCGCGCCCCCGTTCGCCCGTCGTCCGGCCCCGGGTGACGATGAACCGACCACCCCGCGTGAGGGTGCTCCCGCGCTCACTCCGCTCTTGAGGACATCCCCGTGCGACACTTCATCAATGCCAGCGAAACCATCGTCGCCGACGCCCTGGACGGCATGATCCTGTCCTCGGGCAGCCGCGGCCTCGCGCGGCTCGACGGCTTTCCGGAGATCCGGGTGATCCTGCGCACCGGGCGCGATCCGGCCAAGGTCGCGGTGATCTCGGGCGGCGGCTCCGGCCACGAGCCGGCCCATGCGGGCTTCGTCGGCGAGGGCCTGCTCGACGCGGCCGTGTGCGGCGACATCTTCGCCTCGCCCACCGTCGACGCGGTCCTGGCGGCCATTCTCGCGGTCACCGGCCCGGCCGGCTGCCTGCTGGTCGTCAAGAACTACGGGGGTGATCGCCTGAATTTCGGCCTCGCGGCCGAGAAGGCGCGGGGACTCGGCCGTCGCGTCGAGATGGTGATCGTCTCGGACGACATCGCCATCCCCGACAGCCCGCGCCCGCGCGGCATCGCCGGAACCCTCCTGGTCCACAAGGCGGCCGGGCACGCGGCCGCCGCGGGCCTGTCGCTGGAGGAGGTGCGTCATGCGGCGGACGACATCGCGCAGGCCGTGAAATCCCTCGGGGTCGCGACGACGAGCTGCTCGATTCCCGGACGCACGAGCGAGGAGCGCATCGCCGCCGGCGACGCCGAGCTCGGCCTGGGCATCCATGGCGAGCCCGGCTCCGGGCGCAGCCCCCTGCCGCCCGTGCGCGATCTCGTCGGACGGATGCTCGACCGTTTCGGCCCCGAGATCCGGGAGGCGCCACGCCTCGCGGTGCTCGTCAACAATCTCGGCGGCGTTCCGGCCCTGGAGATGGGCGTGGTGACCCGCGAGATCCTGCACGGGCCGCTCGGGAGCCGCATCGCGCTGATCCTCGGCCCGACGCCGGCCGTGACGGCCCTCGACATGCGCGGCTTCTCGCTCTCGCTCCTGCCCCTCGACGACGCCCGCGCCGCCATGCTGACCGCGCCGGTCGCGGTGCCGGCCTGGCCGACGCCCCAGCGGGTTGCCCGGTCGGCGGCCATCCTGCCGCTGCCGGCCGAACTCGCGCCCGCAGCCGAGGCGCCCTCGCGGAATCCGGCCGTGCGCCGCGCCATCGAGGTCATCTGCGGCACCCTCGTCGAGGCGCAGGCCGATCTCGATGCCCTCGACGCGCAGGTGGGCGACGGCGACACGGGCTCGACCTTCGCGGCCGCGGCCCGGCGCGTAGCCGACGACCTCGACGCGCTTCCCCTCGACGCCCGCGACGCGCTCTGCCGGGCCATTGCCGAGCGCCTGTCCCGGGTCATGGGCGGTTCCAGCGGCGTCCTGATGTCGATCTTCGTCGCCGCCGCCGGCGCGGCCTTCGGCGCGGGGGCGACGCTGCCCGCGGCTTTGCGGGCGGGGCTCGATCGCGTGCAGCACTATGGCGGAGCCCAGGCGGGCGACCGCACCATGGTGGACGCGCTGGAGCCCGCGATCGCGGCCCTGGCCCGCGGCGAGGGCATCGAGGGGGCGGCCGCGGCGGCCCGCGCCGGAGCGCAGGCGACGGCCGCCATGCGGTCGGCCCGCGCCGGGCGAGCGAGCTATCTCGCCGGCACGGAGCTGGCCGGCATCGTCGATCCTGGGGCGGAGGCCGTGGCCCGCGTCTTCGAGGCGCTCGCCCGCGCCTCGTGAGGCCATTCGCACCGAGGAGCGGCCGGCACGGACCCGACGAGCCGATCCACGACCCCGCCTCCCGAGCCGCCCCAGGGGCGACCGGACGGCCGCTCTCCCGACCCGCGCACGATCTCTCCTTCCTCCCGTGCGCGGGCACCTGAGCCGGAGCCCGGCCGGGCTCCGGCTTCCGTCCTCCCGCCGGGCGACATGCCGCCGCCTGCTGTCGACCCGGCCGGCGCCGAGCGGGCGCCTCGGGAGAACGGACGGTCGGACCGTGCGCTCACCCTGGCCCTCGTGGCGCACGACGCCTGCAAGGCGGGTCTCGTCGAGTGTGCTGAGCGGCATCGCGAGGCGCTCGCCGCCTTCACCCTCGTGGCCACCGGCACCACGGGCCTGCGCGTGCTGGAGCGCTGCCCGGAGCTGCGCCTGCGCCGGCTGAAGAGCGGCCCGCTGGGCGGCGATCAGCAGATCGGCGCCATGATCGCGGACGGCACCGCGAACGCGCTCGTCTTCTTCGTCGATCCCCTCTCGGCCATGCCGCACGACGTCGACGTCAAGGCTCTGCTGCGCGTGGCGCTCGTCTACGACATCCCCTGCGCCATGAGCCGCGCCACCGCCGATCTCCTCATGCAGTCCGCATTCTTCGCCCGGCGGTGACTCATGGCGATCCGGCGTCGGGGCTCGGATCACCGCTTCGCGCGTCGCCTTACACCTCGGCATTCACCCCCTGATGAAGGCCAGGAGGTCCGCGTTGATCCGATCGGCATGGGTGGTCGGCATGCCGTGGGGCAGGCCCGGATAGGCCTTCAGGGTGCCGTTGCGCAGCAACTCGGCCGAGAGCGGCCCGGAATTGGCGAAGGGCACGATCTGGTCGTCCTCGCCGTGCATCACCAGGGTCGGCACCGCGATCGCCTTCAGGTCCTTGGTGAAGTCCGTCTCCGAAAAGGCCTTGATGCAGTCGACCTGCGCCTTGATCCCGCCCATCATGCCCTGGCGCCACCAGTTGCGGCGCACGCCCTCGTGCGGTTCGGCGCCCTCCCGGTTGTAGCCGTAGAACGGGATGGTGAGGTCGATGTAGAACTGCGCCCGGTTGGTGGCGGTGTTCCGGCGGATGTCGTCGAAGACCGCGATCGGCGTGCCGCCCGGGTTCTTCTCGCTCCTGACCATCACCGGGGGCACGGCGCCGATCAGCACCGCCTTGGCGACCCGGTCCCGCCCGTGGCGGGCGACGTAGCGCGTCACCTCGCCGCCGCCTGTGGAGTGGCCGACATGGATCGCGTCGCGCAGGTCGAGCGCCTCCGTCAGCGCCGCCACGTCGGCCGCGTAGGTGTCCATCTCGTTGCCGGTCCAGGTCTGGCTCGACCGGCCGTGCCCGCGCCGGTCATGGGCGATCACCCGGTAGCCCTGCTCCAGGAAGAAGAGCATCTGCGCGTCCCAGTCGTCCGCGCTGAGCGGCCAGCCGTGATGGAAGACGATCGGCTGCGCGCCCTTCGGCCCCCAATCCTTGTAGAACAGGGTGACGCCGTCCTTGAGGGTGAACGTGTCCATGCTGGGCGCTCCGTGCTGCCGCCGGGGGGACCGAACCTGATCGTGCGAGGCACGACCGGCAATCTAGGGGTGACGGTGTGCACGGCCAGCGGGTCGGCGGACGGGCCGCGATGCCGGTGGCGAAGGGCTGAGGTCGGGCGAGGGCGCGTCCGTTCCGCGAGGTTAGAGCACCGCCCGATCGCGCTGCGATCGAGCGGTGCTCTAAGTCTTTGATTTACCGCATTTTCTGCGACGAACCGGGATCCACTTCGTCGGAAAATGCTCTAGGCCTTCAGCCGAACACCATCTCCTCATTGCGGCGCTCGAGCTCCTCGCCGTACTTGCGCAGCACGTGCGCCTCCGTGACCGTGCCGAGCACGCGGCGGGTCTCCGGGTCGATCACCGCCAGCACGTCGGTCTCGGCCTCCGCGAAGGCCCGCATCACCTGCCGGATCGGCGTGCCAGGCAGGAGCACCGCGTCGCCGAGCCGGGCCACCGACCCGACCGGCTCGCCCTC
>NZ_JBKIBX010000027.1:0-63453 GCF_046557895.1 Methylobacterium oryzisoli
CGCCGAAGCCCTCTCCCCGCACGCGGGGAGAGGAGAACGTGCACGACCCGACGTGTGAATCCGCAAGCCCGCACGGGAGAGGGGTTCCCCGCGCCATCGATTTTCCCCGGACAGCCATGCCCGCACAGGAGAGGGGACCTCCGTCCCGCGCTCGTCCATCGACGGGATCCCGCGCGGCCTGCGCCAACCAGGAGAGCGAGCCCAGCCGGCCGCGGCGGCGGCGCGACGCCCGGCTCAGGGGTGCTGCGGGA
The DNA here is from genome assembly GCF_046557895.1 of Methylobacterium oryzisoli. Classification (NCBI taxonomy): domain Bacteria; kingdom Pseudomonadati; phylum Pseudomonadota; class Alphaproteobacteria; order Hyphomicrobiales; family Methylobacteriaceae; genus Methylobacterium; species Methylobacterium oryzisoli. Next base: position 252 of record NZ_JBKIBX010000027.1, read on the forward strand.
AGTTGCCGGTCATCGCGATGATGAAGTTGATGGCGAGCGACGGCTGCATGTTGTTGAACGGCATCGAGCCACCCGCGGGCTGGACCGTCACGGTCCCGCCCGTCACCGTCTGGACGTTCGCCGTGTTGGCCGCCGTGGAGGCGGTGCCCGTGACGCTGGCCGAGGTCCCGCCGAGCGGCACGAGGTTGCTGGTGGTCGTGGGGCCGTAGACCTTCTGTGAGCCACTGCCGGTCGCCGACAGCATGTTGGTCCCGCTCGCCGGCGTCCCGGTCGTCGCGATGGTGCTCGTCGCGTTGACGGTGACGCCGACCTGCAGGTTGCCGGTGGTGGCCGGGATGGCGACCGACTGCGTGCCCAGGGTCGGGGCGAAGCCCGCGGTGTGGATGTGCATCGGCATGTTCGCCGTGGTCAGGGTCACCGCCTCGTTGCCGATCACGGCGCCGATCGGATAGGTGGTGCCGCTCTGCGCCCGGCCGTAGCCGAGCGGCGCCCGCCCCTGCAGGTTCGGCAGCGCGAAGTTCGTCTGCCCGTTGCCGCCATAGGTCGTGCCGAGCAGGCTGAACAGGGCCATGTTCTGGTTGACCGCGATCAACTGCCCCTGGCAGATCGAGAAATTGACGGGAGCCCAGTTGAAGGGGACGATGTAGATCATCCCGAGCATGGTTTCCATGAGATGATCCTCCCGGAATTTGTTTCCGTCATCCGCAGGCGCGTCGGCGCGGATGATGAGCGACTCGCGACACGATGTCGATTAGCAGGCAATCAGAGCGGAAACCAGAGGATTTTCGCGCCTCCGGACAGAAAATGCCGCCGCTCTGACCGAGAGACAACAAGCAATCATAAATTCGCTTTATATGGGATTATCATTTCTTCTGCCCGGTCGAGTCGCGCAGATCGCGTCCTCGTGCAGCAATTCGAGGCGCCGGAAAGGCACGGAGATCGGCGAGAGACTTGGGGAGATCGGCCGAAGGACTTGAAGGCGTGCGGAGATGGCTGGAACGCTCCGTACTAATCCGCCGAGGAGGAAGGGCCTCTCGGTCGGCACGGGGTCGTGCCCGCCCTTCCGAAGCAGCTCCGCTGCGTGGTCCGCGCCGCGCCGAACATTCGCGACGTTGTCGCGATCTGATGCCGAAACGTCACGGCGATCACGATTATTGCGCATAGGAATATCATTCTGCGGTCAGATCTTCTCACCGCCCACGACTCTGTGCCAACCTTCCGCCGTGGCTGTCAGATCTCTGAATTTGCCGGCCGCTGTGAATTCCGGTTCGCCTGCGCCCGTCACTCAGAGGCACTCAGTTCAGCGCCATGGCACAGATTCTCCTGAATTTCACGGGCTCGACTAGTTTCGGCCCTGACGACAACATCAGTATCTACGATGGATCGAGCAATTACCTAGGAACAATACTCACACCTTCGGGAGGCAACGGCCCGCAAGGGACAATAACCGGGCAGTTCACCTTTCAGTATATCGTCGATACGGCGACGTATACGATCACCAGCACGTACCGGGCCTATTCGGCTGGCGGGTCCACCTCCGTCGACGACACCGTGGGCGGCGGCGCGACGACGCAGAACGGGCTGACCTTCGCGGCCAACCAAGTGGCGGTGACCGCCGGCGCGACGGGCGCCACCGGCGCCACGGGGCCGGTCGGCCCCACCGGACCAACGGGTGCGACGGGCGCCACAGGGGCCACCGGACCGACGGGCGCGACCGGACCGACGGGGGCCACCGGCACGGGCGTGACGGGGGCGACCGGGGCCATCGGGCCGACAGGGGCCACCGGGCCGACGGGCGCGACCGGCGCAGGCGCCACGGGCGCAACAGGGGCCACCGGAGCCACGGGCGCGACCGGCGCCACGGGCACGGGGGCCACCGGCGCAACGGGCGCCACAGGGGCGACCGGCGCCGCGGGCGCGACCGGCGCCACGGGCGACACCGGACCGACGGGCGCCACCGGCGCCACCGGACCGACGGGCGCGGGGGCCACCGGCGCCACGGGGGCCACGGGCGCGACCGGCGCCACGGGAGGAACCGGGCCGACGGGGGCGACCGGCGCGACGGGCGCGGGCGCCACAGGGGCGACCGGAGCCGTCGGCGCGACCGGAGCCACGGGCGACACCGGACCGGCCGGTGCGACGGGCGCGACCGGTCCAGTCGGCGCGACGGGCGCCACCGGGCTGGCCGGGGCGACCGGCGCCACGGGCGCGGCCGGACCAGCCGGCGCGACAGGCGCCACGGGCGTCACCGGACTGGCCGGCGCGACAGGGACCACGGGCGCGACCGGACCGGCCGGCGCCACGGGCGCCACCGGTCCGACCGGGGCAGGGGCCACCGGCGCCACGGGGGCAACCGGCGCGGCGGGTGCGACCGGCGCCACAGGCGCGGGTGCCACAGGCGCGACCGGACCGGCCGGCGCCACCGGGGCCACCGGCTCGGGCGCGACCGGGGCCACGGGTCCGACCGGCGCCACCGGTCCGACCGGCGCCACGGGCGCGGCCGGTCCGACCGGGGCCACCGGCCCCACCGGCGACACCGGCCCGGCCCTCTGCTTCGCCACCGGCACCCGCATCCGCACCGCCCGCGGCGACGTCCCGGTCGAACACCTGCGCGTCGGCGACCGCGCCGTCACCGCCTCGGGCGGCCTGCGGCCCATCACCTGGATCGGCCGGCGCGCCGTGCGCTGCCCCGACCGGCCGGACCAAGACGGCCACCCCGTCGGCCTCTGGCCCGTGCGCGTCAGCGCCGGCGCCTTCGGCCACGGCCTGCCCGCCCGCGACCTGCTGCTCTCGCCCGGCCATCCGGTGCTGGTGGAGCAGCACGGCCGCGCCGTGCTGGTGCCGGTCATGTGCCTGATCAACGGCACCTCGGTCGCCCGCCTGCCGGTGCAGGCCCTGACCTACTGGCACGTGGAACTGGACGCCCACGACCTGCTGCTGGCCGAGGGCCTGCCCGCCGAGAGCTACCTCGATCTCGGCACCCGCGACTGGTTCGCGGAGGACGCCGCCCACATGCTGCACCCCGACCTGCTGCCGGCGGACGCGCCCGGGCGCTGCCTGCCGGTGGTGGTGGACGGCCCGCTGGTGGAGGCCGAGCGGCGGCGGCTGGACGGGCTGTTCGCGCTGCGGCTCGGGGCGCAGGGGGGCTGGCCCTCGCTCGACGCCCTGCCGCGGCTGGCATGAGGCGCCTGCGGCGCGCCTTGCAGGGAGTGGTGGCCCGGATGAGCGACCCGCGCGCGCTGGACGAATTCCTCGCCCGGCGCGGACAGGACCGGCGCCTCGCCCGGCTGACGCACGACGTGCCGATGCCGGCCGCCGAGGGATTGGAGTTCGGCGCGCGCGCCGCCCCGACCCGGCTCTCGCGCCTCCACGCGGTGCGCTACGTGGACGATCCCCGCGACCCCGACGCCGCGACGCCGGGCGCCGTGCCCCTCGACGTCGCCTGGACCGGCGCGGGCTCGCTCGCGGCCCTGTGCGGGCGGCGCGACCACTACGACTTCGCCATCGCCGCGGAGGTGATCCACCGGGTGCCGAACCTGCTCGGCTGGGCGCGGGCGGTGGGCGAGGTGCTGCGGCCGGGCGGCGTGCTGAACCTCGCGGTGCCGGACGGCCGCTTCACCGCCGACCTGACGCGCCCGCCGAGCACGCTCGGCGAATTGATCGAGGCCGACCTCCTGGCCTACGACCGGCCCAGCCCGCGCCAGCTCTTCGGCCACCTCGCCGGGGCCGCCGCGGTGGAGACCGGCCGGATCTGGACCGAGGACCTGAACCCCGCCGGCCTGCCGCGCCTGCACGGGCCGCAGGCCCTCGCCCTCGCCCACGCGCAGGCCCGCGCCGCCGCGGCCTCCGGCGCCTACGCGGCCTGCCCGTGCTGGGTGTTCACGCCGCTCTCCTTCCTCGACCTGATCGAGGGGGCGAGCCGGCTCGGGCTGTTTCCCTTCGTGATCAGCCAGTTCTCGGCCACCGAGCCAGGGGAGGGGGTCTTTTACGCCTGCCTGCGCCGCGACGCGGAGCGCGATCCCGAGGCCCTGCTGCGCCTGCAGCTCGGGGCGATCACGCATGTGCGCGCCATCGCCGAGCGCCAGATCCGCGTCGCCCGCCGCCTCGCCGCGGGCTGAGGGCGGGTTCAGCCGGCCGCCAGGATCCGCCGGGCGGCCTCGCCGAGGGTGCGCACGCCGAGCGCGAGGTCCGCCTCGGCGGTGTCCTCCGCCCAATGGTGGCTGATGCCGCCGATCGAGGGCACGAACAGCATCGCGGCCGGCATCACCCGGGCAACGTTCTGCGCGTCGTGCCCCGCGCCGGACGGTAGGGTCCGCCAGCCGCCGGGGCAGACCGCCTCGGCCGCCTCCGAGAGAGCGCGCATCAGCCCCGGGTCGCACAGGGCCGGCACCGCCCGCGAGACCACGGCGAGGTCGGCCGGGCAGCGCTCGCGCCGGTTGCTCTCGCGCACGGTCGCGCGCAGGGTCTCCTCCATCCGCTCCAGCACCGGCATCGCGACGTCGCGGATCTGGAAGAGCACCTCGGCCCGCCCCGGGATGATGCTCGGGGCGCCGGGCTCGAGCCGGATGCGGCCGGTGGTCCAGGTGCTGCGCTCGCCGCAGACCCGCGGCATCGCCGCGTCGAGGGCGGCGAGCAGGCGCACCGCGGTGAGGCCGGCGTCCCGCCGCTCGGCCATGTCGGTGCCGCCCGCATGGTCCTGCTGGCCCTCGACCACGATCCGGTACTGCCAGATCGCGACGATGCCGGTGACCACGCCGAGGTGCAGGCCGGCGCGTTCGAGCTGCGTGCCCTGCTCGATGTGCATCTCGAGGAAGCCGCGGTAGCGCCCCGGATCGAGCCGCCAGCGCGGCAGGCCGGCGAGGCCCGCCGCGGCGAGCGCCTCGCGCAGCGGCGTGCCGTCGGTGCGGTTGCGGCTGGCGTCGATCTCCGCCTCGCTCACCTCGCCCAGCGCCGAGCGGCTGCCGAGGAAGCCGGCATCGAAGTGCCCCTCCTCGTCCGCGAAGGCGCAGACGTCCACCGGCAGCCCGGCGCGCGCGAGCGCCACCCCGGCGACGACCCCGAGCGCCCCGTCGAGCCAGCCCGCCTCGTTCTGGCTCTCGATGTGGCTGCCGACGAGCAGGTGCGGCCCGGGCCCGGGATGGCGCCCGAGCACGCTGCCGACGCCGTCGATCGACGGCTCCAGCCCGCAGGCGGCGAGGCGGTCCATCAGCCAGCGGCGCGCCTCCATGTCGGCGGGCGAGTAGGTCGGCCGGTGCACGCCGGTGCGGAAGCGGCCGATGCCGCGCAAGTCGTGCAGGTCGCGCAGGAACGCGGCGGTGTCGATCTCGGTCATGGCGGGTCTCGTCGGGTCCGCGGGCGCTCTCTCCCTCCGAGCACGCCGCGGCCGGCTCGCGCAAGCCCGGGACCCGCAGGCGCCCGCGGCCGTTGACGGCCTGTGCGCGGACCGGCGCCCGGCCCGTCCGCCCCGAGTCCTGCTCCGCCTCAGCCGCCGCGCCGGGGGATGAGGCCCGGACGATACCGGAGGTCACCCATGGATGCGACGCCCTCGCCACGCCCCGACGTCAAGCCGCCCGTCTCCGCCAAGGGCCTCGTCCTCACGCTGCTCGGGGCGCTCGTCGGCGCGGCGGGTTACTACTGGTCCTACAAGCACCAGACCCCGCTCGGGACGATCGTGGGGATGGTGGGCATCTCGCTGTGCATCCTCGGCACCGCGGCCTCAGAGGGGCCGGTGCACCGCTGAGGCGGGCGGCTCAGGCGGGCTGACGCCCGCGCAGGGCGGGCAGGTCGAACCCGGAGCGCACCGCCGGGGGCCTGCCGGCCAGCAGCCGCGCGGCCCGCGCCATGCGCCGCTCGGCCCGGGCGCGATGCACGTCCGCCGCCTCCCGCAGGGCACCCGCCGCCTCCAGGTCGCGGTCGGCACGGCGCAGGAGCCAGCGCGCCAGAAGTCCCGAGATCAGCCGCATCGTCGTGCCCTGCCTGTGTTGCAGGCGGGAGAATGGGAGGGCGCGCGACGGTCTGCCGTGCGGCCCCGCACGGGATCAGGCGCCCGGGCGCCCGCCCAGCACCTCCCGCAGCTTCGCGGCCATCTGCGCCACCGTAAAGGGCTTGGTGATCAGGTGCGTGCCCGGATCGAGCATGCCGTTGTGCACGATGGCGTTGCGCGTGTAGCCGGTCATGAACAGCACCGTGAGGTCCGGGCGGCGGCGCAGGGCCTCGTCGGCGAGCCGGCGGCCGTCCATGTCGGGCATCACCACGTCGCTGAGCAGGAGGTCGATCTCGGGGTGAAGCGCGAGCAGGTTGAGGGCCGAAGCCGCCCCGTCCGCGTCGAGCACCCGGTAGCCGAGGTCCCGCAGCGCCTCCACGGTGAACTGGCGCACCGCCGCCTCGTCCTCCACCACCAGCACGATGGCGGGGCCGGCGGCCAGCGCCAGCGGGGCGGGGGCTGCGGCGGCCGCGTCCTCCGGCGGGCCGGCGTGGCGGGGCAGGTAGATCTTGACCGTGGTGCCCTGGCCGGGCTCCGAATAGACCGCCACGTGCCCGCCCGACTGGCGCACGAAGCCGTAGACCTGGCTGAGGCCCAGGCCCGTGCCGCGTCCCTGCTCCTTGGTGGTGAAGAAGGGCTCGAAGGCCCGCGCCGCCACCTCGGGGGTCATCCCGGTGCCGTTGTCGGTCACCGCGACCAGCACGTACTGGCCGGCCGCGACCTCGGTCCGGGCGGCCGCGTAGGCCTCGTCGAGGTGGGCGTTGGCGGTCTCGATGGTGAGCCGGCCGCCGCTCTCCGGCAGGGCGTCGCGGGCGTTCACCGCGAGGTTGAGGAGCGCGCTTTCCAGCTGGTTGGGATCCGCGAAGGTCCGCCACAGCCCGCCGGCCAGCACGGTCTCCAGCCGCACCCCCTCGCCGAGGGTCTGGCGCAGCAGCCCGGCCATGCCGGAGACGAGGGCGTTGGCGTCGAGGGGCTTCGGGTCGAGGGGCTGGCGCCGGGCGAAGGCGAGGAGGCGCTGGGTCAGGGCGGCGGCCCGCTGCGCGCCGCCGATCGCGTTGTCGAGCAGCCGGTGCTGGCGCGCGTCGCCCTGCGTCAGGCGGCGCTGCAGCAGTTCGAGGGAGCCCAGCACGATGGTGAGCAGGTTGTTGAAGTCGTGCGCGAGCCCGCCCGTCAGGCGCCCCACCGCGTCCATCTTCTGGGCCTGCCGCAGCTGCTCCTCGCTCGCCTCCCGGCGCAGGATCTCGCCCCGCAGCTGCACCAGCGCCTCGGCCTCCCGGCGGGTGCGCCGCAGCGCCAGCAGCGTGAGGGTCACGAGGCTCGCGGTCGCCGGCAGGCCGAAGACGAGGTGGTTGGCCATGCTCTCGCGCCACTCCGCCAGCACGGTCGCGCGGTCGATGCCCGCCGTGACGTAGACCGGCAGGTCGGGCAGGCTCCGGTAGGCGTAGAGGCGGTCGCGCCCGTCCACGGCGGAGCGGGTGAGATAGAAGCCCCGGTCCTGCGCCGCCGCCACCGAGGTGAGGAAGCCGCTCCCGGCGGGCACGCGCCGGACCGCCGGTTCGCTGGCCGGCGCGCGGGCGAGGATCGCGCCGTCCGCGCGCAGCAGCGCCACGGTGTCCAGCTCGCCCGCGCGCACCTGCGCGTAGAAGGCCTGGAAGTAGTCGGGATCGACCGCCGTCGCGATCACCCCGCGGAAGCCCGGGCCGCTGCGCGCCACGCTCACTTGGAACGCCGCGCCGCCGGCGTCTCCGGGCCGCAGCTCGCCGACATAGGCGCGGCCGGGCGGCCAGGCGTGGTCCCGGTGGACGCGGAAGAACGCCCGGGCGGAAAAATCGCGGTCGCGCGGGGCGGCCTCCGCGGAGGCGACGAGCGGGCGCCCGTCCGCGCCCAGGACCCAGATGGTGCTGATCTGCGGCAGGCGGCCGTCGAGATGGGCGAAGGAGCGCTGCAGCGCCCCCGCCCGCGCCCGGATCTCGTCGTCGGACGCCTCGCCCAGGTCCTGGTCGGCCTGCATCGCCACGAGGTCGGCCGTCTCGAACACCTTGATCGCGTGCTCGCGCACCATGTCGAGGGTGCGCGCCAGGCGATTCTCGGCCTCGCGCCAGTGGCTGCGGTACGAGATCCAGGCCCCGGTGGCGAAGACGAGGAGCGGCAGGCACAGGGCCGCCGCCACGACGAGCTGCAGCGACCGCTCGGCCCCTGAAACGGAGGCGCGCCGGGGAGCCTCGGCGGCGTCGGGTCGGGCTGGCGGCACGGGGAAGCTTCGGCGTGGGCGTGACGCCGTGGCGTACCAGAGACCCCGGCGGGGCGCCAGCGCCCGTGCCGGCTGCGCCGGCCGCTTGCGCGCCGCCGCGGTCTCGGCTGGAGTGAGCGCCTCCTCGACGGGGCCGCACGCCCCGTCCGCATCCGGGAGCCGCCCCCCTGCCCAGCCGGAACCGCCTGCCCGTCCTCACGGAAGCGGCGATCGCCCGCGTCCATCCGGCCCCCGCCGCGGACGAGGAGGCGGCGATGCCGCTCCTGCCCGAGGCCGAGACCGACGCGCGCCTCGACGCGATCCTCGCCGCCAGGCCCGATCCGGTCGGCGCGTCCAGCCCGGCCGGCGGCCTGTGGCTGTTCGCCTACGGCGCCCTGATGTGGCGGCCGGATTTTTCCTTCGCGGAGCGGCGGCCCGCGACGGTGCGGGGCTGGCACCGCCGGTTCTGTCTCTGGCAGTGGCGCTTCCGCGGCACCCGGGCCAATCCGGGCCTGATGCTCGCCCTCGACCGGGGCGGGCGCTGCCGGGGCCTCGTCTACCGGCTGGCCGGCCCCGACCCGCGGGCCGCGCTGCGGCCGGTCTGGCAGCGCGAGATGCGCGGCCGGGGCTATGCCGGGCGCTGGCTCACCGCCCTGACGCCGGAGGGGCCGGTGACGGCGCTCGCCTTCGTGGCGGACCGCACGGGCGGGCGCTACGCCGGACGCCTCACGGAGGCGGAGGCGGCGGAGCGGATCGCGGCGGCCTGCGGCCATATCGGGCCGAACGCGCTCTACCTCCTCAACACCGCGCGGGCCTGCGAGGCGCTGGGCCTGCGCGACCGCCACCTGCGCGTGCTGCAGGGCCTGGTGGCCGAGCGCTTGTCCGAGCGGCCGGCCGAGACCTGACGGAACCGCGCCGGCTCCTCGCGCATTGGATCGACCGGTAGTGCGGCGGACTGTCTCCGGCCCGCCGCAACGCACCGAAAAATGCCGCGACGCGGTCTGCCTCGCTTGACGCGCGACACCTTCGGGCGCATCTCGATCGTGTTCGCGCGACCTGCTTCGGCCGGCCGTGCGGCTCCACCGGAACCACGAACCCGATGTCCAGCGACAGTAGTCGAAGGACCATGCCGCCCTGCGCTCGCCGCGTGAGCCGCGCCTGATCGTGTGATCGGGCTCGCCCGCGACCAGCCTGTGGCGGCTGGTCGAACGAGGTGAGCCATGACCCTGCTTTCCGTACGCGTCCGCGAGGGCGCTGTCCGCCGCGACCAGAGCGTCGCCGTCGCCCTCATCCTGCTCCTCGCGCTCGTCTTCGCGCCGGCCATCGGCCTGCACGTGGCCGCGAGCGCCTATACGCCGCATCCTGCCGCGCCCGACGGCGTCGCCGCGGCTTCCGCCACCGCCAAACCGTCGCGGGGCTGACGGGCCGGGTCGCCTGGGCGGCCCGCCCGTGCTTGAATGATCCGGTCGCGCCGCTCCGGGCCGGATTGCATGAACGACGACCTTCGCGAATCCCGCGGCGCCCTGATCCTGCTCGCCGCCGCCGTCCTCTCGGTGCTGCTCTTCGGCGCCGTCACCCTGCTGGGCCTGTCGGGCTGATCCCGAGCCTCCGTCCGTGAGCGGATCCGGGATGGGAGGAACCGTCGTGCCCTCCCGCGGATGTCCCCTCAGGAGGAGCGCACCATGACGGATACCGATCGCGCCAAGCCCGGCGACGCCGCCCCGCCCGGCACCACCGGCACCGGAGAGAATCTCTGCCGCCGCTGCCAGGGCTCCGGCCGGATCGAAGCCGGCGCCTGCCCCGACTGCGCCGGCACCGGCAAGGTCACGGAGCCGATCGGCGGCGCCTAGAGCCTTGTGCGGCGAAGCGGCCACCGGTTCAGCGCGGGGAACCCCTCTCCCGCGCGGGAGAAGGGCAAGGGTGAGGGCCCAGGTGAGGCTGCAGTAGAGCACGAAGCGTGGTGAGGGGAGCGGGACGCTTCCGGATCAGCCGACCACGTCGGTGCTGGTAGCGGGCACTGTTCAGCCTTCCTGCGGCTCCCTCCCGGGACCCTCACGCGGGATCTCCGATCCCGTGCGGGATCTCCGATCGGAGAGGGGGCGCTGCCTGCGCCTGACCCAGGACCTGACCCAGGATCGGCACATCTCGTCGAGAGCGGGCAGGATCCCCGGAGGCATGCGGACAGAGAAGGCCCGCGGCGCCCGATGGCCGCAGCGAACGGCCGCGCTCGAACAGCCCCGGCATCGTCGCGTTGGAGGGCAGGGCGGCCGGGGGCCGCCGCACAGCCCGGAGCCCGGCGATGCCCACCCGCGACCACGGCCGCCATCCCTCTCCGCGGGACGGGGCGCTCTCGCCCGGCGCCGCGCTGCTCGCGGTCGGAGGGGCGCTCGCGCTCAGCGGGCTGATCAGCCGGCGCTACAGCCCCGATCCGAGCCATCCCGAGATCCGCCGCTGGTACCGCAGCCTGGACGTGCCGTCTTGGAAGCCGCCGGACCCGGTCTTCGCGGGGGGCTGGCCGGTGCTGCTCGGCCTGATGTCGGGAGGGGCCTACCGGCTGATGCGCCATCCGCGCTCCCCGGAGCGGGACCAGGCGCTCGCGCTCTGGGCGCTCACCCTCGGGCTCGTCACCGCCTACAACAAGGTCTTCTTCGGCGAGCGCAGCCTCACGGGGGCCACCGTCGAGGGGGCGCTGGTGCCGGCTGCGGGCGCGGCCTACGTGGCGCGCGCGGCAGCGGTGGATGGCCTCGCGGCGGCGGGCGGAGTGCCGCTCACCCTGTGGTCGGTCTTCGGCAGCGCCCTCAGCGAGACCCTGCGCCGCCGCAACCCTGACCTCGACGGGCGGGACCCGCCCGGCCGCCACCGGGGTCCTCCGCTGGGAGATCCGGCATGAGGCCGCGGCCGGTCCCGCAGGACGCCTCGCCCCGCATCCCCTGGCTCAGCCTGATCTTCGGCTTCGGTCCGATGCTGCCCATCGTGGTCGGCGCCGCGCTGGCCTGGGCGGCGTCGGGCGAGACGCGCGGGCTCGTCGCGACGCTCACCCTGGCGTGGGCCTGCGCCATCCTCACCTTCCTGGCGGGGGTGCGGCGGGGCCTGAGCTTCCGCACGGTCGGCGGGCCGACCGCGGCGCAGATGCTCACCATGATGGGCCTGTTCAGCCTCGGCGTCGCGGCGGTGGCGGCGCTCGTCCTCGGCCGAGACGCCCTCGCCGCGGCGCTGCTCCTCGCGGGCTACGGCGCCCTCGTGGTTCTCGATCCCATCGCGGCGCGCGAGGGCGAGGCACCCCGCCACTTCGCGCGGCTGCGCCCGCTGCAGATCCCGCTCGCGCTGGCGGGCCTCGGGGCGCTCCTCGTTCTCACACTCGCCGCCTGAGCGGCCTCACCGGCCCAGGGCGACCGCCACCGCCTCGCCCTTCACGAGGGTGAAGACCACGCCGGCGCTCCGCAGGGCGTCGAGCACCGCCCGGCGGCTGCGGTGGGAGGCGGCGTCGCTCTCCTCCTCCAGGCGGCGGACCGTGGAGAGCGAGAGTTCGCTCGCCTCGGCGAGGTCCGTGAGCGTCCAGGCGAGGAGGGCGCGCGCCGCGCGGATCTCCCGCCCGCGGATGAGGGAATCCGGGTCCGTCCGGCGGTCGCTCACGTCCGCGACCGGCCAGGGGACGACGAGGCCCGCCCACTCGTCGCCCCCCCGATCCTCCCCGAGAACCGGCGCGCCGCACTCGAAGAACCGGACGGTCTCGCCGGCCGGCAGCCGCGCCGTGAAGCTGTAGCGGTAGGGCCGGCGCGCCGCGATGGCGGCCGCGACCGGCGGCGGGAGGGCGAGGTCTTCCGGGTCGCCGGGGCGCGACCAGCCCTGGTCGATCGTGGCGCGGGCCAACCCGGTGAGCGCCCGCCATTCCGGCAGGTCCAGCACCTCGCCGTGCAGCGCCGCGAAGCCGAAGGCGCTCCCCGTGACGGCGAGCGCATGCTCGCGCGCGGCATGGAAGCGGGCGGCCCGGAGCGCGTGCTCGCGGTCCGTCACGTCGAGCACCACGCCGATCGCCCCCCGCGGGCGTCCGTCGCCGTGGTGCAGCACCTCGCCCCGGGATTCCACCACCCGGAGCGTGCCGTTCGGGCGGATGATGCGGAACCGGTGCTGGCCGAGCGTGCCCGCCCGCACGAGGGTGGGCGCATCGAGCCAGTCGCGGTCCTCCGGGTGGACGAGACGCAGGAACCGGTCGTAGTCGGGCGGGGCGTCCGGCTCGGTCCGACCCAGGAGGCTGCGCAGGCCCGGCGACCAGATCTGGCGGTCCGACTCGAACTCCCACGTCCAGTATCCGGCGAGACCAAACCCCTCGATCATCCGCAGGATGTCGAATTGCGACGACGCTCCGCCAGGCATCCCGATCGCCACCCTTTCGCGCACGTGATCACTGACGCAAGGAACGGTGCTCGTCACAGCATGACATGAGGATTTCCATCTCTCTAACTCAGGGTCATGCGTGATGCAAATACATCCTAATAGGCTTGGCCGCGTCGCAACCCGGCGTCGCGTCGCGGCAACACCCGCGCACGAGGGCGCCCGCCCCGACCCGTCGGCGCGGCCCGCCGCGATCGTCCCCGGCCGGTCCCTTCCGGTCCGAAGGTGCTCTGGGATAAGGTCGACGGCGACGGACGCCCCGGGCTGACACGGGGTCGTCTCCGCGGCTCGCCGGGTACGGAGTCCCAGGCTCGCCCGGGACGGAATCACGAGCGCGCGGTCGCGCGCCGCCACAGGGAAGGACGACACGCCATGCTCGGCCTGATGCAGGACTGGCCCCTCCTCATCCACCGCGTCATCGACTATGCCGGCATCCAGCATCCGGGCCGCCCGGTGATCTCCCGCTCGGTCGAGGGGCCGATGCACCGGACCACCTACGCGGAGATCCGCACGCGGGCGCTGCGCCTCGCCAAGCGGCTGGAGCGGGACGGCATCCGGCTCGGCGACCGCGTGGCGACGCTCGCCTGGAACACGTGGCGCCACCTCGAAGCGTGGTACGGCATCACCGGCCTGGGCGCGATCTACCACACGGTCAACCCGCGGCTGTTCGAGGAGCAGATCGCCTACATCATCAACCACGCCGAGGACCGGATCCTGCTCCTCGACCTCAGCTTCGTGCCGCTGATGGAGCGGCTGGCCGACAAGCTGCCGTCGATCGAGCGCTACGTCATCCTCACCGACGCCGCCCACATGCCGCAGACCTCGCTGCGCAACGCGGTGGCGTACGAGGAGTACCTGGCGGAGGCCGACGCGGACTTCGCCTGGGCCACGTTCGACGAGAATACGGCCGCCGGGCTCTGCTACACCTCCGGCACCACCGGCCATCCGAAGGGGGTGCTCTACTCGCACCGCTCGAACGTGCTGCACGCGATGGCCAACAACAGCCCGGACTATATCGGGCTCGCGAGCCGCGACGTGGCGATGCCGGTGGTGCCGCTGTTCCACGCCAACAGCTGGTCCTTCGCCTTCCTGGCGCCGATGGCGGGGGCGACCCTGGTGCTGCCGGGCGCCAAGCTCGACGGCGCCTCGGTCTACGAGATCCTGGAGACGACCGGCGTGACGGTGACGGCCGCGGTGCCCACCGTCTGGCTCGGCCTGCTCCAGCACCTCGACGCGAAGGGCGTGCGCCTGTCCGCGCTCAAGCGCGTCATCATCGGCGGCTCGGCCTGCCCGCGGGCGATGACCGAGCGCTTCGAGCGCGATTACGGCGTCACCGTCGCGCATGCCTGGGGCATGACCGAGATGAGCCCGATCGGCTCGTTCTGCTCGCTCAAGCCCGAGGTCGAGGGGCTCACGGGCGAGGCCCGCCTCGACCTCAAGATGAAGCAGGGCTTCCCGCCCTTCGGGGTCGAGTTCCGCCTCACCGACGATGCCGAGCGCGACCTGCCCTGGGACGGGGAGACCTTCGGGCGCCTCAAGGTGGCCGGACCGGCCGTCGCCAAGGCCTATTTCCGGGACGAGAGCCGCATCCTCGACGAGCGCGGCTTCTTCGACACCGGCGACATCGCGACCATCGATCCGAACGGCTACATGACGGTGACGGACCGCTCCAAGGACGTGATCAAGTCGGGCGGCGAGTGGATCTCCTCGATCGAGCTGGAGAACCTCGCCATCGGCCATCCGGACGTGGCCGAGGCCGCGGTGATCGGCATCGCGCATCCGAAATGGGACGAGCGCCCGCTCCTCGTGGTGGTGCCCAAGGCCGGGCGCACGCCCGACAAGGCCGACATCCTCGACTTCATGCGCCCGCGCATCGCCAAGTGGTGGATGCCGGACGACGTGGTGCTGGTGTCGGAGATCCCGCACACGGCCACCGGCAAGATCCAGAAGACGGCCCTGCGCGAGCGTTTTCGCGATTACCGGCTGCCCGGGGCGGCGTGAGGCGGCAGGCGGCCCCGTGCCGCGCGGCGGCTGCGCGCTGCCGCCGGCTACCCCCACGCGCCCGGGTGCGTTAAGGCGTCCGGGTCCGTCCGCCGCGCGGTCGCGCGGCGGGCAGGGGAGCATGCAGCAGGATCGATGCGCCGCCTGATCGCCGAAGAGCCCGTCACCCGGGCGGCCCCGTGGTCCCTGCGCTTGGCGTGGTTCGCGGTGGCGGTGGTGGGCCTGTCGCTCCTGCTGGTGCGCGATCCCCGCGCCCAGACCGGGCCGGCGCTGGTGGCCCTCGCCGCCGGCGTCGCGGTGGCGGTGCTGGCGGTGCTGCTCGCGGTCGGGGCCTTCGTGCGGATCTGGCAGGAGGGCGCGCGGGGCCTGGGCACCGCGGTGGGCGGCCTCCTCGTGGCGGCGCTCGTCCTGGCCTATCCGGGCTACATGGCGGCGCGCGGCGCCCTGCTGCCGAAGCTTACCGACGTGGCGACCGACATCGACAACCCGCCCGCCTTCTCGCGCTCGCGGGCCGCGGACGCCGCGCGGGGCGGGCGCCTGCCGCCGGAGGTGAGCCCGGCCGACCGGGCGCTGCAGCGCGAATCCTACCCGCAGGTCGCGCCGCTCACCCTCGACCTCGGCGCCGACGAGGCCTTCCAGCTCGCCCTCAAGGCCGCCGCGAACCGCCGCTGGCAGGTGATCGAGGCGCAGAAGCCCGGCGGCCGGATCGGCAACGGGCGCATCGAGGCGGTGGTGCGCTCGCGCCTGCTCGGCCTGCCCTACGACGTCACCGTCCGCATCCGGCCGCGGGCGGACGGCGCCCGCATCGACGTGCGCGCCGCCTCCCGCTACGGCGACCGCGACTTCGGCCAGAACGCGGATCACGTCCGGTCCTACCTCGAGGAGCTGTCGAACCTCGCGCTGGCGGTGAAGTGAGGGGGGAGGCGGGCGCGGATCGGGCTTCGCGACGGATCGGCGCTCTGGTGACAGATGCCGAGACGGCGAAGGGTGGACCGTTCACGCCCAGCCGGAAGCGGGAATCCGCGCCCCGGCAGGCTCAATCCGGCCGGAACCCCTCAAAAACCATCTGGTCCGCGTGCCGGCGCGCCCGCTCCACCTGATCGGGCGTGCGCACCGTCCAGGTCATCACCGGGCGCCGGCCGAGCAGGCGGGCGAGGTGGGTCGCGGCGTTCGGCAGGTCGTCCACGCGCCAGGACAGGAAGTCGGGCCGGCTCTCGGCGAAGTGGAGCAGGTGGGCGAGCGCGTGCCGGGCTTCCGAAGTCAGGGCCGCGTAGGCGGGATCGTCCTGGCGGCTCTCGGCGACGATGCCGCGGGGCAGGCCCGGGGCGAGGGCGGCGAGGGCCGCGACGATCAGCGGATCGAAGGACTTGAGCGCCACCGGGCCGGCGTAGCCCGCCACCGCCGCGGCGGTCCGGCGCGCGAGCGCAAGGTCGCCGTCGTGGCGCGACTTCACCTCGATGACGAGGGGCGTGCGCCCGGCGATGGCGCCGAGGAACTCCGGCAGGGTGGGCACCCGCTCGGGCGATCCCGCCACCGCGAGCCGCTGCAGGTCGGCCGCTTTGCGCTCGCGGACCAAGCCGCTCTCGCCGGTGAGGCGGCCCAGGCCCTCGTCGTGGAAGACCATCGCCTCGCCGTCCGCGCTGAGCTGGACGTCGCACTCGATGGCGTAGCCGCGCGCGATCGCGGCCTCGGCCGCCCCGAGGGTATTCTCCGGCAGGCCCGCCGCGCGGTCGTGCAGGCCGCGATGGGCGATCGGGCGGGCGGTGAGCCAGCCGGGGGCGTTGGGAGCGTCGATCCGGGGGGCGTCCATCGGGGCGCTCATCGCACCTCGAACATCCCCTCGACCTCCACCACCGCGTCGAGCGGCAGTTCGGCGACGCCCACCGTCGAGCGGGCGTGGCGGCCGCGGTCGCCCAGCACCGCCACCATCAGGTCGGAGGCGCCGTTCATGATCCCGGCCACGGCCGAGAAGCCGGGCGCCGTGTTGATGAAGCCGCCGAGCCGGATGCAGCTCACCACCGCGTCGTCGAGGTTGCCGACCGCGGCGCTGAGCTGGGCCAGCACGTTGAGCGCGCAATGGCGCGCCGCCTCGGCCGCGATCTCCGGGGTGACCGTGGCGCCGACCTTGCCCTTGTGGCGCGCGTCGAGCTGGCCGTCCGGCCCGAAGCAGAGCTGGCCGGAGATCACCACGAGGTTGCCGGCCCGCTTGAACGGCACGTAGTTCGCGACCGGGCTGGCGGCCGGCGGCAGGACGTGGCCGAGGTCCTTGAGGCGGTCGAGCGTGGCGCTCATGCGCGGTCTCCTCTGGGATGCGATCGCCCGCGATGTGGCCCAAGCCGGGCCGTCATGGCAACCCCGCCACAGGCAAGGGCGCAGGCAAGGGCCGAGACGCCCGGCGCGCCGCTCATCCCCCGGAGGGTGTCCCGAACGTTGACAGGCCGGCCGCCTTCCATAGTATTCGCGCACGTGCCGCCCCCTTAAGAGGCGGCGCTTTCTTTTTGGCCGTCCCTCTCGGGCGGCCGCGATGGAGACGGGATCGTGACGTCCGCCCTCTTGCCGACCTACGCCAGGGCCAAGGTGTCGTTCGAACGCGGGGAGGGCGCGTGGCTCGTCGCCCGCGACGGGTCGCGATACCTCGACTTCGGCGCCGGCATTGCCGTCAACGGTCTCGGCCACGCCCATCCGCACCTCGTCGCCGCGCTCACCGAGCAGGCGCAGAAGGTCTGGCACGTCTCGAACCTGTTCGAGATCCCGGAGGGCGAGCGCTTCGGGCAGCGCCTCGTGGACGCCACCTTCGCGGACGTGGCGTTCTTCGCCAATTCCGGCGCGGAGGCGAACGAGGCCGCCATCAAGATGGCGCGCAAGTACCACGCGGCGGGCGGCCACCCGGAGCGGTTCCGCGTCATCACCTTCGAGGGCGCCTTCCACGGCCGGACGCTCGCCACCATCGCGGCGGGCGGGCAGCAGAAGTACATCGACGGCTTCGGCCCGAAGGTCGACGGCTTCGACCAGGTGCCCTACGGCGACCTCGACGCGCTCAAGGCCGCGATCACGCCGGAGACCGCCGCCCTGATGATCGAGCCGATCCAGGGCGAGGGCGGCGTGCGCGTGGTGGCGCCCGAGTGGCTGCGCACCCTGCGGCGGGTCTGCGACGAGCACGGCCTGCTCCTGATCCTCGACGAGGTCCAGAGCGGCGTCGGGCGCACCGGCAAGCTCTTCGCCTACGAGTGGTCCGGCATCACCCCCGACATCCTGTCGACCGCCAAGGGCATCGGCGGCGGCTTCCCGCTCGGCGTCTGCCTCGCCACCGCGGAGGCCGCGCGCGGCATGACCGCGGGCAGCCACGGCACCACCTTCGGCGGCAACCCGCTGGCGATGGCGGTGGGCAACGCCGTGCTCGACATCCTGCTGGCGCCGGGCTTCCTCGACCGCGTGCGGGAGACCGGCCTCCTGCTCAAGCAGCGCCTCGCCGCCCTCAAGGACCGGCACCCGGGCGTGATCGGCGAGATCCGCGGCGAGGGCCTGATGATGGGCCTGCGCCTGGAGGTGCCGAACACCGAGTTCGCCGCCGCCGCCCGGGACGCGCACCTGATCGTGATCCCGGCGGGCGACAACGTGGTGCGCCTGCTGCCGCCGCTCATCGTCGGCGAGGCCGAGGTGGCCGAGGCGGTGAACCGGCTGGAGGCCGCCGCCTCCCGCTTCGAGGCCGCCGCGCGGGGAGCCGCCGAGTGATGAACGCCCCCGTCAAGACCGGTCCCCGGCACTTCCTCGACCTCACCGACCTCTCGGGCGGGCAGCTGCGCACGGTGCTGGACGCCTGCGCGGAGATGAAGCGCCACCGCCGCAAGGGCGAGCCGCCGGCCACCCGCCCGCTCGCCGGGCGGATGCTCGCGATGGTGTTCGACCGCCCCTCCACGCGCACCCGCGTCTCCTTCGACGTGGCCATGCGCGAACTCGGCGGCGAGACGCTGATGCTGACCGGCAAGGAGATGCAGCTCGGGCGCGGCGAGACCGTCGCGGACACCGCCCGGGTGCTCTCCCGCTACGTCGACGCGATCATGATCCGCATCCTCGACCACGGGATGATGCTCGAACTCGCCCGGTACGCCGAAGTGCCGGTGATCAACGGGCTCACCAAGGTCTCGCATCCCTGCCAGATCATGGCGGACGTGCTGACCTTCGAGGAGCACCGCGGCCCGATCCGGGGGCGCACGGTCGCGTGGTCGGGGGACGCCAACAACGTGCTGGCCTCCTGGGCGCACGCGGCGGCGCGTTTCGGGTTCCGCCTCAACGTCGCGGCCCCGCCGCAGCTCGGGGCGCGGCAGGATCTGCTCGACTGGGCCAGGGCCGAGGGGGCGGACGTGCACGTCACCACCGATCCCTTCGAGGCGGTGGCCGGCGCCGACGCGGTCGTCACCGATTGCTGGGTCTCGATGGGCGACGAGGACGAGACCAACCGCCACAACCTGCTGATGCCCTACCAGGTGAACGCCAAGCTGATGGCGGCGGCGGCCAAGGACGCGATCTTCATGCATTGCCTGCCGGCCCATCGCGGCGAGGAGGTCACCGCCGAGGTGATCGACGGGCCGCGATCGGTGGTGTTCGACGAGGCCGAGAACCGCCTGCACGCCCAGAAGGGCATCCTGGCGTGGTGCCTCGGCGCCGTGGAGGCGTGAGACGCCGGGAGGCGTGAAAAGCCGGCGCGCCCTCCCCATATCGGAGGGGACCGCCGGTCTCTCGACGCGGCGGTTCCCCTGCTCGCGACCGATCCTCCGGTTCCGCAGCCAGCCTGCGGGCCTCGGCCCGCGAGCGCACGGGGAACCGCGCCGCCGGGAGACCCTGATTCCCGCTCGAGAGAGCCGGCCGGGACCGCCGCGTCCCCCGGCCCGGGAGAGGACATGAGCCCCGATTCCATCGCCATCGACCTGTCCGCGGGCGGC
This sequence comes from Methylobacterium oryzisoli, assembly GCF_046557895.1. Taxonomy (NCBI): domain Bacteria; kingdom Pseudomonadati; phylum Pseudomonadota; class Alphaproteobacteria; order Hyphomicrobiales; family Methylobacteriaceae; genus Methylobacterium; species Methylobacterium oryzisoli. The sequence continues at coordinate 19,798 of NZ_JBKIBX010000027.1, forward strand.
CGCGACGACGTCGTCCTGCCCTTCGCGGTCGAGGCCCTCGACGTGCGCGGGCGCGTCGTGCGGCTCGGCCCCGCCCTCGACCTGATCCTGCGCCGCCACGGCTACCCCGAGCCGGTCGCCCGCGCCCTCGGCGAGGCGGCGGCCCTCACCGTGCTGCTCGGCGCCTCGCTCAAGTTCGAGGGCCGCTTCCAGCTCCAGACCAAGACCGACGGCCCGGTCGACATGGTGGTGGTCGATTTCGAGGCGCCCGACCGCCTGCGCGCCACCGCCCGCTTCGATGCCGCGCGGGTCGCGGGCTTGCGCAGCCCCGGCACCGCCGACCTCCTCGGCCACGGCCACCTCGCCATGACCATCGACCAGGGCTCGGCCCAGAGCCGCTACCAGGGCGTCGTCGCCCTCGACGGCCAGGGCTTCGAGGAGGCGGCCCACCAGTATTTCCGCCAGTCCGAGCAGATCCCCACCAAGGTGCGCCTCGCGGTGGCCGAGCAGCTGGAGGAGGGGGAGCGCCGCTGGCGGGCCGGCGGCCTGCTGGTGCAGTTCCTGCCCCAGTCGCCCGAGCGCGCCCGCTCGGCCGACCTGCCCCCGGGCGACATCCCGGAGGGCCACGCGCGGCTCGACGAGGGCCAGGTCGCGGAGGACGACGCGTGGCTGGAGGCGAAGTCGCTCGTCGCCACCACCGAGGACCACGAACTCGTCGACCCGACCGTGTCGAGCGAGCGCCTGCTCTACCGGCTCTTCCACGAGCGCGGCGTGCGGGTGTTCGAAGGGCAGGGGGTGCACGAATCCTGCCGCTGCTCGCGCGAGCGGGTGATGGGCATGATCCGCCGCTTCTCGGACGACGACCGCCGCCACATGGTGGGCGAGGACGGCCGGATCGGCATCACCTGCGAGTTCTGCTCGCGCCACTACGACCTCGATCCGGGGGAGGTGGAGGCGGAGCTGGCGGGCGGCGCGCGCCACTGATCCCGGCCGGCCGGACCCACGCTTTCGGGAAGCTTGAGGGGGAACTTTGGGGAAGATCGCCCTTTGATAGGGCGCTTGCCGCCCGACGGCGGCGTTCGGTTCGCTCCGGAGCCCTCGATGCCCCGCCTTCCCCTCGCCGCCGCGCTGCTCCTCGCGGGCGCGCTCTCGGCTCACGCCCAGACCACGCCGAGCCAGGAGCCCGCTGCGCCGGCCCCGGCCCCCGCGCCGGCCGCACCGGCGCCGGCCCCCGCCGCCCCCGCCACCCTCAGCGACGGCCTGCGGCCGACCTTCGTGGCCCAGCAGCCCGACCAGATGGTGGCCTCGAAGCTGATCGGGCTCTCGATCCAGAACGGCGCCAACGAGACCATCGGCTCGGTGGCCGACCTCGTGCTCGACCCGAATTCCAGCGTGACGTCCTACGTGGTCGGCGTGGGCGGCTTCCTCGGCATCGGCACCAAGTACGTCTCGATCGCCCGCGAGGCGGTGACGATCACGCGCGTCGACGACAAGACCCTCAAGGCGGTGATCCAGACCGACCGGGACCAGCTCCGCGCCGCGCCCGAGTACATCTATCTCGGCCAGCCGCAGCCCGACCGGACCGGCAGCACGGCGAAGTAGCGCAGCACGGCCAAGCAGCGATGGAGCGGGGTCCGGTCTCGGCCGATGACATGATCGGCCGATTCCCGTTCAGACCCCGCCCGCGAGGTAACCGCCGTCCACGTTGAGCACGGCTCCCGTGGTGAAGCTCGCCGCGGGCGAGGCGAGGTAGAGGGCGGCGCCGACCAGTTCCTGCAGGTCGCCGAAGCGGCCGGCGGGGCTGCGGGCGAGCGCCGCATCCTTGCGGGCCTGGGGCATCTTCTCGCGGTTGAGGTCCGTCATGAAGAAGCCCGGCGAGATCGCGTTGACCCGCACGCCGTGCGCCGCCCATTCGGCAGCCAGCGAGGTGGTGAGCCCGACGATGCCGTGCTTGGCCACCGCGTACGGGCAGGCATTCGGCCACCCGCGATGCGCGGCGAGCGACGCGATGGTGATGATGGCGCCGCTGCCGCGCGCCACCATCGGCCGGCCGAAGGCTTGGCAGGCGTGAAAGACACTGGTGAGGTTCGTGGCGATCACCTGCGCGAACTCGTCGGGCGAGAACTCGAGCGCCGGCTTGATGATCGTCATGCCCTGGCACGCCATCAGCACGTCGATCGCGCCGAGATCCGCGTGGACGCGGTCGGCGAGCGCCTGCACGGCGCCCGGCCCCGTCACGTCGGCCGCGTAGGCGCGCGCCTCGGGACAGACGGTGAGGAGCCGCTGCAGCGCCCCGTCGAGCTTGGCCTGGCGGCGCGCCGCGATGGCGACGCGCGCTCCCGCCCGGGCGAAGCCGTGCGCGGCCGCCTCGCCGATGCCGCTCGATCCGCCGATCACCAGGATGGTGAGGCCTTCGAGCGAGAGAGAGGGCGAGCCGACGCGGAGCATGGTCGAATCCTGAATGCGGAACCTGGAAGCCGCACGAGGCTAGCCCGGCAGCCTCGGCCACTCCACCACCCTCGGCGCTCGCCGCGGCCCGATCGCGGCCGGGTGAGCCTCGGAGGACTCTTGGAGGACGGCGCGGACGGTGCTGCACGGCACCCAAGGATCCGCTCCGTTCGCGCATCACAGGAGGCAGGCGACCGCCGGGGGGTCCGACCCCTCGCGCGGAATGGAGGAGCCCATGTCCACGTCACCGGCGCGCACCGGCCTCTCGGTCCTGGTGCTGACGTTCATCGGAATCGGCGCGGGGGCCGCGCGGGCCGCCGAGGCCGATCCGTCCACCTCCGCCGTCGATCCGGTCGCGGCCCGCACGCTCGTGAGCGAGCGGCAGGCGAATGCGCGCCGCCAGCACGACGGGCGCCCCGCGGTGTGGATGCTCGTGCCGCGAGGACCGAAGGCCGGCCCGGACGGGCCGGCGCGATCGGCGGAGTGACGCCTTCGTTCACGGTGGCGCGGGCAGGTCGGCGTCGTACGGTTTACACTTGATCCGTTCGAGTAAAGAGAAGGCGCCTCTCCCCTCTCCCGAGTGGGAGAGGGGCCGGGGGTGAGGGTGGCGACGGTTCAGGATAGAACTCGACTGTAGGGCTACCAGCACAATGGTCTGAGTTTCACTCAGAAACGTCCCACCCTCACCCCCTACCCCTCTCCCACCCGGGAGAGGGGATCCCGCGCTTTATTGGATTTCGGATCAGATCAGGAAATCGCATCATCCGTCGCCCGGCGTCGCGTCGACCGCCGGGGCGAAGATCGCGATGGGTTCCTTGCGTCCGGCCAGGGGCTCCTGGCCGACCAGCCGCCACGCGGCCCGGTCCGACGAGCCTTCGACGGCCGCGCCGGAGGCCAGGATCATCCCGCCGTAGCGCTTCGTGGCCTGTTCGAGGCGGGAGGCGACGTTCACCGCATCGCCCAGCACCGTGAACTCCATCCGCTCGTCGTCGCCGACGATGCCGCAAAACACCTCGCCGGCATGGATGCCGATGCCGATCCGCACGGTGTGGGGCAGTTCGCGCGTCGCGTTCCAGGCCTCGACGATGCCGACGAGGTCGTGCGCGAAGGCGAGGGCGCGCGCCGCGTCGTCGCCGCCCTCGTCCGGCACACCGAACAGGACCAGGGCGCCGTCGCCGATGAACTTGTCGACGAAGCCGCGGTGCCGGCGCACGCAGGCGAGGATCCGCGTCCGGAAGGCGGTGAAGAACTGCGACAGGCGCTCCGGATCCATGCCCTCGGCCATGCCGGTCGAGTCGCGGATGTCGACGAAGACGATGACGGCCCGCTGGCGGCGTCCGCGGCGGAGCGCGGCGTCGCCCGACGCCACCCGGGGCGCGATCTCGGCCGGGAGGAACCGCGCGAGGCTGGCGCGTCCCACCGCGTCCTTGACGGCGGAGGACAGGAGGCGGCGCGAGCGGACGATGCCGAAGGCCGTGGCCGCCCCCGCCAGGAGGACCATCTCCAGCCGCAGCAGGTTGATCGGCATCGAGAACAGCTGGCGCCATGGGGACCCGTCCGCGACCGCGGCATCCAGGACCAGGCGATGGTCGAGGGCGACGGCGATCCCGACGAGGCCGAGCGCCAGCAGGGCGATCGCCGTGAGCTGAACCACGACGTCGTAGCGCAGGGCGCCGACCGCCAGGACCAGCGGCGCCGCCCAGACGATCGGCGCCGAGGGCAGGGCGTTGCCGGGCAGCCCGCGCTCGCTGACGGCGAGCCACGCGATGACGAGCACCAGCCCAACGTCCAGCACCATGAACAGGTAGGCGAAGCCGTGCCGCCAGCGCTGCGGCTCCGCGAGCGCGATGCTGGCGGCGCCGACCAGCAGGAAGCCGAGGGAGGCCACCCAGGCATTGCGCTCGAACAGGTCGAGCGACACGCCCGTCAGCCGGTGCAGGACCCGGTCGGCGGCGATCACCGTCACGAAGACGCCGAGGCCGATCGCCACCCGCAGCCAGCCGATCAGCCGCTCCGCCGCGACCTCGTGGCGGCGCATGAGCGAGGCGACGAGGTCGCCCTCCAGCGGGCGGGCGGGAATGCTGATGAAGGGCGGCGCCTCCCGGGACGGACCCTTCGCGCGCGGATCTGACCGCACGGCGGCCTCCTCGCTTCTTGGGCCCGGCCTTCAGGCGAGCCGCGGCCGGATTACAGCATGGGCGCCCCGGCGCGGCCAGAGGACGAGGTTACCCGCCTCCGAGGAATCCTATCCCAGCTCGAAGGTGGAGATCCCGTAGATCGCGGCGAGCGGCAGGTCCGGCGGCGCACCCCGGTACATCCGGGCCGTCTCGAACACCGGCGACAGACCGTAGGACGCCGCGAGCCGGAGCGCCGGCTGGTTCGGCTCGGGCGTGTCGAGGAAGACGGGAGCACCCCCAGCCGCGGAGGCGAGCGCCCGAAACAGCAGGTCGGCCTCGCGCGCGCCGTCGGCGAAGAGCGGCCCGATCTTGTGGCCGCTGCGGCAGGCGCGGATGACGCCGTAGCCCCGCACGGCCCCGTCCTCCACGACCGCGAGGGCGGTGCGGGTGTCGGGCGCGAGCCAGCAGCGCAGGAAGCGCTCGCGCGGCGCGGCGAAGACCGGCCGGTCATAGGCCAGGACGGCCTCGATGAGGCCGGCCTCGACCGGCCTCAGGCGCGCGTCGCGGGGGGCCTCGATGCGCGGGCTGCCGCCGAAGCGCACGTTGCGATGGGCGAGGACGAAGCCGGCCCGGGCGTAGTTCTCTTGCTGGGCCACCACGCCGTCGAGGCCGACCGTGCGGTCCCCGAGCGCGTCCAGGCCGGCCTGCCAGAGGCGGCGGCCGAAGCCGCGCCCGCGCCGGTCCGGCCGGACGATGTAGAAGCCGAGGAAGCCGAACCTGGCGGAGTAGCGGACGACCGAGATCGAGGCGACCGGCTCGCCGCCGTGGCAGCCGATGAGAAACCCCCCCGGGTCGGTGGCCTGGAAGCACGCGGCATCCTGGAGGCCCGGGTTCCAGCCCTCCGCCGCCGCCCAGTCGATCGCCCGGCGCAGGTCGTCGCCCGTCATGACGCGGACCGTCAGCGCATCGGAAGCGTCGGGTGTCACGCGCGACCTCGCCATTCCGTCGACCCGGCGCGAGAATAGGGAGGGCGACGGGCGAGGCAAGGACGCTGCGCCGCCGGCCGGTCCGCGGCGCGTGACGCGCGGCCCGTCCGATGGCACGACACCACGGCGCGGAGCGGGACGATGACGGAGCGGGTGCGGCTTTCCTTCGCGGTCCAGGCGGGCCATTGCGAGCGGCTCGGCTCCCCCTTCACGGCGGCGCTGCTCAGGCTCGTCGCCGCGCGGCTGACCGGCGAGACCGCGCTCGGGCGCCGGATCCTCGACTGGCCGGGCGACCCGGAGGCGGACGCCCTGCCGCTGCGCCTCGCGGGCGGCCTGCACGCCCTGGTGCGCCGCAACCGGCTGCCGGACCTCGCCGCCCTCTATCCGCCGGCCGCGCCCGACCCGGAGGCGCTGTGGGCCGCCCTCGCCGACGCCTTCGCGGCGCCCGACCTCGATCCCTGGCTGGATTCGGCCCCGCAGACGAACGAGGTCGCGCGCTCCGGCGTGCTGATGCCGGGGCTGATGGCCGTGGCGGCGCTGACCGGATCGCGGCCGATCGTGCTGTGGGAGATCGGCGCCAGCGCCGGCCTCAACCTCGTCCTCGACGCCTACGCCTACGATCTCGGCGGCCGCGCCGCCGGCCGGACCGGAGCGGCCCTGCGCCTCGCGCCCGACTGGACGGGTCCCCCGCCGCCGGACGCGCCGGTGCGGATCGCCGCACGCCGGGGCGTCGACCTCAACCCGCTCGACGTGACCGATCCGCAGCATCGCGAGCGGCTGACCGCCTACGTCTGGCCCGACCAGACCGCACGCCTCGTCCGGCTGGAAGCCGCCCTGGCGCTCGCCGCCGCCGATCCGCCGCCCCTCGACCGCGGCGACGCGGTGGCGTGGCTCGCCGGCCGCCTCGCCGAACCGCCGCGGCCGGGACGGGTGCGGGTGGTGCAGCATTCGATCGCGCTGCAATACCTGCCGATCCAGGGGCAGGCGCAGGTCGCGGCGCTCCTCGGCGAGGCGGGCGCCCGCGCGACGCCCGACACGCCGCTCGCGTGGCTCGCCTACGAGTTCGAGGGCGGTCCCGCCAGCTTGCGCCTCACGCTGTGGCCGGGCGGGGAGACGCACCAGCTCGCCACTGCCCATCCGCACGGGCAATGGGTGCGCTGGGAGGGGCTGCCGGTCTCCCCCTGAAGCGCGGGCCGGGACGGGGTCAAGACGAAGAAAACCCGCCCGTGCGGAGCAGGGCGGGTCGTCGGCGCGCCCGAGGGGCGCGGGGAAGAGGCGCCGGGAGGGCGGCGCCGGCTGATCAGGCGGCGCTGCGGCGGGCGACGTCGGCGTTGTCGTTGACGGCCACGAACATGCCGGCGGCAGCCTGCTCGGCCGGAGCCGCGAGGCCCAGACGGTCGGTGAGGATGGCGAGAGCCGGACCGACGGCGACGGCAGCGAGACCGGCGAGGAAGAGAGCGATCGTCATGGTGAGGCGTCCCGTGGTGTGTGCAACTGCGATGAGCCGAATATCGCACCGCACCACGAGCTTTGGTATACCACATCCCACAGATCGGTCATGCGTCAAACACATGGATCTTCCGCGGATGGCCGGCGCGTCCCCCGCAAGACGATCCTCGGAGGACCTCCCGACGCGGCCCGGACGCATGGCGGACGTTCGTGCCGACGGCGGAGCTTCGCGGCTGAACACCCCCTTCTCCGGCTGATGCGACGCGGCCGATGCTGCAGCGCACGCTGCGCCTCGGGCCGTGAGTCAACCCATACCGCCGGCCCGATCACCGACCGCGGGGGAACGCCACGATCCCTCATCCAGACCCGCTCGGCCCGCAGGCTCGCCCCGACCGGCATGAACCGGCCGAGTGGCGGTTTAGCGAAGACCTGAGCCGAAGGCCGATTTCGCGTATAGTGAGCGGCGAGCGCACCTGACGGGGCATTCAGGCGTCGCACGGGGCCGCGGATGATCCGGATGAGGCGGCGATCCTTCCTGTCCGGCCTAGCCGGCGCGGCTGCATTCTTTCCGCGCGCGTCCGCGGCACAGCAGCCGGCGCTGCCGATCATCGGATTCCTCAGCAGCCGGTCGTCCAGTGCGGATGCCAGCCTGATCAGCGCGTTCAAGCGGGGCCTCGCCGCGGCCGGCTTCACCGAAGGCAAGAACGTCGCCATCGATTATCGGTGGGCGAACGGCGATTACAGCCTGCTGCGCGGTCTGGCGGATGATCTCGTCAGGAAGCCGGTGTCGGTGCTGGTCTCCACCGGCGGAACGCCGGCGGCCCAGGCCGCGAAGGCGGCGACCCGCACCGTTCCGATCGTCTTCACGACCGCGGATGATCCGGTCAAGGTCGGGCTCGTCGCCAGCCTTCAGCGCCCAGGCGGAAACCTGACCGGCATCACCGCCTCGTTCGTCGAGACCGCGTCGAAGCGCCTGGAGCTGCTTCAGGACCTTCTGCCGAAAGCATCCCGTATCGGGCTCCTCGTCAATCCTCTCAATCCCGCCACCATTCGGGAGGCTGCGCGCATCCAGGAGGCCGCTCAGGAGACCGGACAACACGTCGACATCTTCAACGCCAGCGACCCACGCGAGATCGCCGAGATCTACGCCAATCTCAAGCGAAAAGACATCGACGCCGTCATCGTCGCGCCCGATCCGTACTTCTTCCTGCAGGCAGATCATCTGATCGGACTGGAGCGGAAGCATTCCAGCCCGACCTTGTATTTCCGCCGCGAGTTCGTCGTCGCAGGCGGCCTGCTGTCGTACGGATCGGATTTCGCCGAGCATTTCCGGATCGTCGGAACCTATGCCGGCCGGATTCTCCATGGCGCGCAGCCGGCCGGCATGCCCGTCCAGCAGCCATCCACGTTCGAGCTCGTGCTCAACCTCAGGACCGCCAGGGCGCTCGGGCTCGATATCCCGACGGCCTTCCTCGTGCGCGCCGACGAGATCATCGAGTAGAGGCCGGGCGCCGTCCTTGCGCGCCGCCGCCGAACCCCGCCGGGGAGGCCCACGTCGTTGCCGCGCTCTCAGCGCCCGTGCGCGTAGGCCCAGTAGAGGTCGCGCGCCTGCTGGTAGAACGGTCCCGGCTCCAGGGCGCGGCCGTCGATGCCGGTGACGGGCATCACCTTCGAATAGTTGCCGGTCGAGAAGATTTCGTCGGCCGCCGCGAAATCCGCGTAGGTCAGGGTCGTCTCCTGCACGGCGACGCCCGCCTTCCGCAGCAGGTCGATCACCCGCGTGCGGGTGACGCCGGCCAGGAAGGTGCCGTTCGGGGCCGGGGTGTAGACCACGCCGTCGCGGGCCATGAGGACGTTGGCGTTGGCAAGTTCGGCGATGTTGCCGAGGGCGTCGCGCACGAGGCAGTTGCCGAAGCCGCGCTCCTGCGCCTCGGCCAGCGCCCGGGCGCCGTTGGGGTAGAGGCAGCCGGCCTTGGCCTCGACGGGCGCCGATTCGGCGGTGGGCCGCCGGTAGGGCGAGAGGGTGATGGAGAGCCGGCCCGGCACCGGCATCGGCGCCTCGTAGAGGCACAGGCACCAGTTGGTGGAATCGGGGTCGAAGCGCACCCCGCCCGCGTAGCCGCTCTCGGCCCAGTACATCGGCCGGATGTAGAGGGCGGCGTCGGGCGCGAAGCGGCGCAGGCCCTCGCGCACGAGGTCGCCCCAGGTGGCGACCTCCACCACCGGCTTGAGGCCCAGCGCCGCGGCCGAGCGGTTCACCCGGGCGAGGTGGAGGTCGAGGTCGGGCGTCACGCCCTCGAAGGCCCGCGCCCCGTCGAACACCGTGGAGCCGAGCCACGCGCCGTGGGTGCGCGGCCCCATCATCCGCACGTTGCCCGGGTGCCACGCCCCCTCGAAGAAGGTCCAGGTCGACTCAGCCTCGCCCATCGTCGCGTCTCCCTCTCGCGCCGCCGTGCCGGTGTAGCCGGCCGTGCCGGTGTGGTCAGCCGCCGAGCGACATCGCGGGCGCCGCCGCACCGCGCCCGGTGAGGAGCCGCTTGGCGAAGGACGCCGCGCGCAGGGCCTGGCCGATCACCTTCGGCTGCACCCGGCGGCAAAAGGCCACCTTCTTGACGTAGCTCTCCACGTGCCAGTTGGCCACCGACCCCTTGGGCAGGAAGAGCACGTCGCCCGCCACGAAGCGGCGCGGCGAGGTGCCGGCGTCGCCGATGATTGCGGAACCTTCGAGGAAGTAGATCGTCTCGTCGATGTCGTAGTGCCAGACGAATTCGCCGGCCGAGCAGTCCCACAGGATGGTGCTGGCGGTGCCGTCGGCACTGCGCGACAGCACGACGTTGCGGGCCTCCGGGTTGCCCACCCGCACCCAGTGCGGGTTGATCGGCGCCGCCTTGAGGGGGACGTCGGTGGGGCAGAAGACGATCGGCGGCAGGGACACGGCGGGAACTCCTCGGCTGTACGGTTAAGGATCCGTCCTCGTGTCAGCGGCCCATCCGGGCGGCCGGGACGGTTGTTTCCAAGACGGCCTCCCTAACAGGCCCGGGTTGACGCAAGTTGAATCCGACCTCGGAAGGCCCGCGCATCTCATCAGGCTTTCGCAATCAATTTGAGGGCTGATGCCGGACGCGGCCCGGGATGTTCAGGGGCCGGTGTGCTGACTTCCCCCGCCACGGACGCCGCCCGATGCCGCTCGACCCGCAGGTCCGCCGCTACCTCCAGATGGCCGCGATCCTGGGAGAAGGTCCGCCGACCCTGGAGGGCCGCCGGGCGGGCCTGGACGGGCTCGGGCGCCTCACGGGACCGCCGGTGCCGGTGGCGGCGGTCGAGCCCCTGGCGCTCCCGGGAGCGGCCGGCCTGCTGCCGGCCCGCCTCTACCGGCCGCTCGGCCGAGCGGACGGGACTTGCCTCCTCTACCTTCACGGCGGCGGCTTCGTCGGGGGCGGCCTCGACGCGCATGACGGCATCTGCCGGGCGCTCGCCGCCGCGAGCGGCTGCACCTTGGTGGCGGCGACCTACCGGCTCGCGCCCGAGCATCCCTTCCCGGCGGCGGTGGAGGACGTGCGGGCCACGCTCGCCGCATTCGCCGGCGAGGCGGCCTCCCTCGGCCTCGATCCCGGGCGCCTCGCCGTCGGGGGCGATTCCGCGGGCGCGAACCTCGCGGCGGGTCTGTGCCTGTGGGCGCGGGGCCGGATCGCCGTGGCGGCGCAGCTCCTGCTCTGCCCGGTCCTCGACGCGGCGGGCGAGGGAGAATCCTACCGCACCCTCGCGGCCGGCTACGGCCTCGACCGCGCCACCCTGGAGCGCGACCTCGCGCATTACGCGGGGTGCGCCGACCCCGGCGATCCGCGCCTCTCGCCCCTGCGCGCGCCCGCGCTGGCGGGCCTGCCGCCGACCCTGATCCACACCGCCGCCTACGACATGGTGCGGGACGACGGCGCCGCCTTCGCGGCGCGGCTCGCGGCCGAGGGCGTGCCCGTGCGCCACACCTGCCATCCGGGCATGATCCACCACTTCTACGGCATGGGCGGCCTCATCCCGTACGCCCGCGAGGCGCTGCGGGCGATCGGGGCGGAGCTGCGCGAGGTGCTGGATGCGGCGCCCGCTACCCCTGCGCGGCCACCGCCCGCGGTGGCACCCCCGGCCGCCTGAGGAAGTCGGGCACCGCCTCGCCGAACACCGCGTCGGCGGCCGCGCGGTCGTCGGTGGCCACGGCGTGGCGCAGGCGCGCGAGCCAGCGCTCCAGCTGCGCCCGGTCGGCGAAGACGGGCTTGGCGGCCATCACGCCGTCGATGCCGGCGAGGTTCACCATCGGCTCGTCGCGGGCGAACAGGATCTCGTTCAGGCGCTCGCCCGGGCGGGCGCCCGTGACGGCGATCTCGATGTCCTCGCCCGGCTCGAAGCCGGCGAGCCGGATCATCCGCTCGGCGAGGTCGCGGATGCGCACCGGCTGGCCCATCTTCAGCACGTAGACGGCGGCGCGCTGGTCGCCCGCCGCGGGGTCGCGGCCCTCGCGGTCGGCATGCGCGGCGGCGGTGAGCACGAGATCGCAGGCCTCGCGCACGGTCATGAAGTAGCGCACCATGTCGGGATGCGTGACCGTCACGGGGCCGCCCCGGGCGATCTGCGCCTTGAACACCGGCACCACCGAGCCGACCGAGCCCAGCACGTTGCCGAAGCGCACCGCGACGAGCCGCGCCGTGCCGCCCGCGGCATCGAGGGCCTGGGCGTACATCTCGGCGAAGCGCTTGGTGACGCCGAGCTGCGAGACGGGCTCGATCGCCTTGTCGGTGGAGATCATCACCAGCGCGCGCGCGCCCGCGGCGAGGGCCGCATCCGCCACGTTCACCGAGCCGAAGACGTTGGTCTTGATGCCCTCCGCCCAGTCGCGCTCCAGATAGGGCACCTGCTTGAGGGCCGCCGCGTGGAAGACCGCGTCGGGCCGGAAGTCGCGCAGGACCGCGACGAGCCGGTCGCGGTCGCGGATGTCGGCCAGCACGCCCGTCACCTCGGCCTCGCTCTCGGCGAGCACCGGCCGGGTCAGGATGCCGTGCAGCGCCGGTTCCGAGTTCTCGATCACCAAGAGCGACGCCGCGCCGAAGGCGACGGCCCGGGCGCAGATCTCCGAGCCGATCGAGCCGCCCCCGCCCGTCACCACGATGCGCTGGCCGGTGAGGAACCGCTCCAGGCGCGGCCGGTCGATGGCGACGGTGGGGCGCAGCAGCAGGTCCTCGATCTCCAGCGGAGCGAGTTCCGCGTCGCGCATGCCCTCGCCGAGCGTGGTGACCCGGGCGAGCGGCAGGCCGAGGCGGCGGGCGCGCGCGATCAGGTCGTCGGGATGGGCCTCGGGCGCCAGCGCGCTCGGCGTCGCGACGAGGCGGCGCACCGGCACGCCGCGGGCGGCGAGATCCGCCACCGCCTGTTCGAGATCGGAAAATCCCCCGAGCACCGGCACGCCGCGCATGGTCTGGCCCTGCTCCTCGGCGCGCGGCGAGAGGATGCCCTCGGGCCTGAGCTTGCGGACGGTGCCGGACTCGATGGCGCGCAGCACCACCTCGATGTCGTGCCCGCGCCCGAGCAGCAGCGTCGGCGTGGTGGCGGTGCGGGCGAGGCTCTGGCGCGAGCGGCTGTACTTCAGGTAGCGGAAGGCCAGCCGCGGACCGCCGAGCAGGAAGACCTGCAGCACGAAGTAGAGGCCGATCGCCACCTTGCCGAAGAAGTAGATGCCGAACAGGACCGGCGAGACCAGCACGTAGTCGAGGACGAGCAGCGCCAGCGTCAGCACCGCGACCGCGCGCACGATGGAGGCGAGGTCCGGCAGCGAGGCGAAGCGCCACTTCGAGCGGTAGAGGCCGAACCAGCCGTAGACGAGCCCGGCGAAGACCAGGAAGGGCGGCAGCAGCACCGGCAGGTGCGCCACCCGCTCGGCGAGCAGCGCGCCGTCGAAGCGGATCCGGAAGGTGAGGAGGACGGCCAGCGCCGTCGCCACGAGGTCGTGGGCGATGATCGCGGCGGTCTTGAGGGTGGGTCTGCGCATCGTGGAGCCGGCCCGGGGTATCGGCCGGGGCTCCGGTGGTGTCAACGCACGGGGAAGGGCGGCAGGGCCGGGCGGATCCTTTCCACGAGCCGGGCGAGGCGCAGCACGCCGTGGTCGTCGAAGCGGTGGCCGATGATCTGCAGGCCCACCGGCCACCCCTCCGGCGTGACGCCGGCCGGGACCGAGACCGCCGGCTGCTCCGACATGTTGAAGGCCACCGTGTAGCCGATGTGCTCGAAGGGACGCTGCGGGTCGTTGGTCGGGGAGGGCAGTTCGGCCGGGAAGGCCGGCACCGGGGCGACCGGCGCGATCAGGAAATCGAAGGGCCGCGTCGCCGCGAGCGCGGCATCGCGCATCCGCGCCATCTGGCTCATCCCGGCGAAGACCGCGGCGCCGCTCAGGGTGCGCGCCGTCTCCGCCCAGGCCCGGATGTAGGGCAGCACCGCCGCCTGCCGCTCCGGGGCGAGGCCGCCGATGTCCGACCAGGCGCGCTGGCGCCAGAAGACGTCGAGCCCGTCGAGCATCTCCCGGGTGAGGATCGGTCCCACCGGCTCGACCACGGCGCCGGCCTCTGCCAGCCGGCGGGCCGCCTCTTCCACGACGGCGCGCACCGCCGGTTCGAGCGGCAGGCCGACGCCCGCCTCCAGCATCAGCCCGAGCCGCAGGCCCTTCGGGTCGAGGCCGTCGAGGGCGAGCCAGTCGATCGCCGCCGGGGGCAGGGCGGTGCCGTCGCGGGGGTCCGGCCGGCTGAGTTCGCGCATGGCGAGCGCCGCATCGGTCACCGTGCGGGTCATCGGCCCGGCGCAGCGCCCGTAATAGGGCGGGTCGACCGGCACCCGGCCGTTGCTGGGCTTGAGCCCGACGACGCCGCACCAGCCGGCGGGCAGCCGCACCGAGCCGCCGATGTCGGTGCCCAGATGCAGCGGGCCGTAGCCCGCCGCCGCCGCCGCGCCCGCGCCCGCCGAGGAGCCGCCCGGGGTGCGCGAGAGGTCCCAGGGATTGCGGGTGAGCGGATGGAAGCTCGACAGGCCCGACGAGAGCATGCCGTAATCCGGCATGGTGGTGCGCGCGAAGATGACGGCGCCGGCCTCGCGCAGGCGCGCCGTGGACGGGGCATCCGCCGCGGCCGGCGGGGCGTCGCGCCGCGCGGCGGTGCCGAGCGGCATCGGCACGCCGCGCGTGGCGAGGTTCTCCTTCACGGTCGCCGGCACACCGTCGAGGGGCAGCGCCTCGCCGCGCCGCCAGCGCGCCTCGGAGGCGCGGGCCGCCGCGCGGGCGCCCTCGGCATCCGGCGCGTAGAGGGCGCAGAGCGCCGGCTCCCGCGCCTCGGCCCGGGCGATCACCGCGTCGAGCACCTCGACCGGGGAGAGCGCGCCCTCGGCGTAGGCGCAGAGGAGGTCGGCGGCGCCGAGGTCGGCCGGGGAATCGGACATCGCAGGCCCCCTCAGCCGCCGTCCCGCGCCGGCTTGCCGGCGAGCGCCACGTAGAAGCCGAGCCCGTCCTGGGCCGGCAGCGTCTGGAGCCGGTCGACCCAGCCGCGGCGCTTGGCCTCCAGCAGCAGGCGGCCCACCGGCTGAAACAGGGTCTCGCCGCCGCCGGGCGCCGGCCCGTCGAGGCGCACCGCCACGGTCTTGCCCTTGGCGAAGCGGCTGCGCTCCAGCATGTCGGTGAGCGAGGCTTCCGCCTTGGGCCGCGCGGTGCCGCGCAGGTCGAGCACCGATTCGGCATCCGTGACGCCGAGGGTGCCGCGCAGCTTGTTGGCGTAGAACTCGTCGAAATGGGGCAAGGGCGGACCTGGGGCTCAGAGGGGGATGCCGGCGTAGAGGGCGGCGACCGGCACGCTGCCGGCGAGGTCGGGCAGCGGAAGGGTGTCGTCGAGCCCGAGCGCCCGCACGCTCCAGTCGGGTCCGTTGCCCCGCTGCCAGACCTCCACCCGCGGCTCGTCCTGGTAGACGATCAGGAAGGTGCGCAGGGTCTGGAGCGACTGGTAGAAGGCGGCCTTGCGCCCGCGGTCGTTGTGCATGGTCGAGGGCGAGAGCACCTCCGCCACCAGGATCGGGTCGCGGGCGTAGCCGTCCGGCAGGAGCGGGCCGCAGCGGACCACGATGTCGGGGATCGGCGCGTAATCGTCCACGAACTCGTTGCGCAGTCCCAGCCCCGGCAGGGCGCGGCAGCCGAGCCGGTCGGCGAGAGGACCGATCTGCCGGATGAGGTTGCCGACGATCTGCTGGTGGCGCTCGCTCTGCGGCGCCATCAGGATCGGCTCCCCGTCGAGGAGTTCCCAGCGCTCGTCGTCCGGGCGGGCGCGGATCATGGCGAGGAAATCGGCGAACCGCAGGCGCGGCTCGCGGCGCAGCGCGAGGGTCATCGCAGCTCCTGTCCGGTGCCGCGATGCTAGCACCGGGCGCGCGGGCGCGACAGTCCGCCGGGCCTCACCTGGGCTGCACGAAGAGCGGGCACGGTGCTTCGATCAGCGCCGGACGAGGCGGCCGCGCCCGCGGCGCGTCCGCCTCTCAGTCTGGCTTCTGCATCCTCCTCGCCGGAGCCGGCGGCGAGGAGGCGCGGCGGCTCAGACGCGCACCAGCACGTTGCGGAACTGCCAGGGATCGCCGGCGTCGATGTCCTCCGGGAAGAGCCCCGGACGGTCGGCGAGCGGCGTCCAGTCCGTGTAGACCCCGACCACCGGGCCGAGATACGGCATCTGGACCTCCAGGCAGCGGCGGAAATCGACCTCGTCCGCCTCGACGATGCCGGCCTGCGGGTTCTCCAGCGCCCAGACCATCCCGGCGAGCACCGCCGAGGTCACCTGGAGGCCGGTGGCGTTCTGGTAGGGGGCGATGCGGCGGGTTTCTTCGATGGAGAGCTGCGAGCCGTACCAGTAGGCGTTCCTGCCGTGGCCGTAGAGGAGCACGCCGAGCTCGTCGATGCCGTCGACGATCTCGTTCTCGTCGAGGATGTGGTGCTTCTCCTGCACGCGCCCGGCCTGCCCGAACATCTCGTGCAGCGACAGCACCGCCTCGTTGCAGGGGTGGTAGGCGTAGTGGCAGGTCGGCCGGTAGATCGCCTTGCCGCCCTCGCGCACCGAGTAGTAGTCGGCGATCGAGATCGCCTCGTTGTGGGTGACGAGGAAGCCGAACTGCGCCTTGGCGGTGGGCGTCCACGAGCGCACGCGGGTGTCGGCGCCGGGCTGGAGCAGGTAGATCGCGGGCGCGTCCCCCGGATGGGTGCGGGCGTTCTCCGGCATCCAGGTCTCGTGCGTGCCCCAGCCGAGCTCGGCCGGCTGGTTGCCCTCGGAGACGAAGCCTTCCACCGACCACGTGTTCACGAACACGCCCATCGGCTTCTCGGACTTGGCGCGCTGGGTGTCGCGCTCGGCGATGTGGATGCCCTTGACGCCGACCTTGCGCATCAGCGCGGCCCATTCCTCGCGGGTCTTCGGTTCCGGGTCGGTCAGGCCGAGATCGCCCGCCACGTTGAGGAGCGCCTGCTTGACGAACCACGACACCATGCCGGGATTGGCGCCGCAGCAGGACACCGCGGTGGTGCCGCCCGGGTTGCGGCGGCGGGCGTCGAGGATCTGCTCGCGCAGGGCGTAGTTGGTGCGGTCGCCCGGGCCGGCGTTCTTGTCGAAGTAAAAACCCGGCCACGGCTCGGCGACCGTGTCGATGTAGAGCGCGCCGATCTCGCGGCAGAGCTCCATGATGTGGCGCGAGGAGGTGTCGACCGACAGGTTGACGCAGAAACCCTGACCGCCGCCCTCGGTAAGGAGGGGGGTGAGCACCTCGCGGTAATTGTCGCGGGTGAGCGCCACCTGCTCGAAGCGCAGGCCGTGCCGGTCGGCCAGCGCCTTGTGGGCGTCCGAGGGCTCGATCACGGTGAACCGGGCCTTGTCGTAGGTGAAGTGGCGCTCGATCAGGGGCAGGGTGCCCCGGCCGATCGAGCCGAAGCCGATCATCACGATGGGGCCGCTGATGTGGCCGTGGACGGGCCAGTCGGTCATGGTGGAACCCTTCTCGGTGCGTTTCGGGTGCGCGTCGTTAGCCGAATTCGGTGACGGGCCGGCGACGGGGTGATTGGCCCCTCCGCCGCACCGGGTCAACCGGGCGTCCGGGTAAAGAATCGATTGGCGCCGCCATGCCTTGGCCGCATGGCGCGGCTGCGGCCGCGGCGCTTGAGTGCGGCGCAACAACACCCATATTGCAATGCAACACAGTCGGGAACCAGAAGCCGACGCCGAAGGAAGAAACGCCCGCGCGCAGTTCTCACAGGAGATCATCATGCTCGCGGTTCTCAGCCACTCCCTCTCCAGCCTGTCCTCCGCGCCGTCCCGCGACGAGCCCGGCTTCCTCGCCCTGGTCGGGCGGATCGCCCAGGCGGTCCACGCCGAGCGCCAGCGCCGCCGGGACGACCGGATCGCGGCCTTCATCGAGTCCCGCGGCGGGCGCATCACCGACGACCTGGAGCGGCAGATCGGCAACTACTTCTGCTGAGGCACGACCGGCGTCCGGGGACGGTCAGAGCATTGTCCGACGAAGTGGATACCGCTTCGTCGCCGACAATGCGGCAATCGAAGACTAAGAGCCGCGCCCGATGGCAACGCGATCGGGCGCTGCTCTGGGCGTCCTCCGGCGCTCCGGACCAATCTGCCCGATACGAGAAAAGCCGCCGCGGAGGCCCCGCGGCGGCTTTTCTCGTGTGCGAAGACCGGGTGCGCGGCTCAGGCCGCCCCCTCGTCCATGTCCTCGGCGGTCGGGACCGCGTTCTCCAGGATCTTGTCGGCGACGAGGCCCATGTTCTGGCGGATCGCCTGCTCGATCCGCTGGGCGATGTCCGGGTTGTCGCGCAGGAAGCCCTTCGAGTTCTCGCGGCCCTGGCCGAGGCGCTGGCTGTCGTAGGAGAACCACGCGCCCGACTTCTCGACGATGCCGGCCTTGACGCCGAGGTCGATGAGTTCGCCGACCTTCGACACGCCCTCGCCGAACATGATGTCGAACTCGACCTGCTTGAAGGGCGGGGCCACCTTGTTCTTGACCACCTTGACCCGGACGCTGTTGCCGATCGGCTCGTCGCGGTCCTTCAGGGTCGAGATGCGGCGGATGTCGAGGCGGACCGAGGCGTAGAACTTCAGCGCGTTGCCGCCCGTGGTGGTCTCAGGGCTTCCGTACATCACGCCGATCTTCATCCGGATCTGGTTGATGAAGATCACCATGCAGTTCGAGCGCGAGATCGAGCCGGTGAGCTTGCGCAGCGCCTGGCTCATCAGGCGGGCCTGGAGGCCGGGCTGCTGGTCGCCCATCTCGCCCTCGATCTCGGCGCGCGGCGTCAGCGCGGCGACCGAATCGACCACCAGCACGTCGATGGCGCCCGAGCGCACCAGCGTGTCGGTGATCTCCAGCGCCTGCTCGCCGGTGTCGGGCTGGGAGATCAGCAGGTCGTCGAGGTTGACGCCGAGCTTGCGGGCGTAGACCGGGTCGAGCGCGTGCTCGGCATCCACGAAGGCGCAGACGCCGCCCTTCTTCTGGGCCTCCGCGATGGTGTGGAGCGCCAGCGTGGTTTTCCCCGAGGATTCCGGGCCGTAGATCTCGATCACCCGGCCCCGCGGCAGACCGCCCACGCCGAGCGCGATGTCGAGGCCCAGCGAACCGGTCGAGATGGTCTCGACCTCCTGCACCTTGTCGCCCTTGCCCAGGCGCATGATCGAGCCCTTGCCGAAGGCGCGCTCGATCTGGGCGAGCGCGGCATCGATCGCCTTCGACTTGTCTTTGTCCATGGTCGGGTTTTCCACCAGTCGCAGGGGGGACTGAGCCATCTGAGCGGTCCTTATGGCACGGGGTCGGCGGGATTCTCAATGCGCGCGGGCCTGCCGTATGTACTTGTTTTGTTCTCAGCCGACAAGGGTCGGAACGGTCGCAGGGCGGGGATATCCGGTGCGCATTCCGGCAGTCCGGGGGCGTCAGGTCCGGTCTCGGAACAAGGCGCAGGGGAACCCCTCTCCCGTCCGGGAGAGGGGATCCCGCGCTGGTCCGCGCTATGAACGGCCCGGCCGTCCGGCATCGCGCTTGCTCGCCGGCGGACCGAGGGAGTCCCAATGGCCGCCACGATCCTGCACCTCGCGCTCAGCCTGATCCTGTTTCTCGGCATCGCNCAGGGGATCGAAGATCCCGCGTGAGGGTCCCGGAAGGGAGCCGCAGTGAAGCTGAAACGGTGGTGAGGGGAGCGGGACGGGTCAGGTTTCATCGCTGACCGTCGTGCTGGCAGCGGGCAGCCTCGCGACTGCTTGGTGCACCCTCCCGCACCCTCAAGCGGGATCTTCGATCCCCTGCCCCTCTCCCACTCGGGAGAGGGGATCCCGCGCTGGTCCGCGCTATGAACGGCCCGGCCGTCCGGCATCGCGCTTGCTCGCCGGCGGACCGAGGGAGTCCCAATGGCCGCCACGATCCTGCACCTCGCGCTCAGCCTGATCCTGTTTCTCGGCATCGCGATCCTGTTCTCCAGCGACCGGCGGGCGATCCGGCCGCGGGTGGTGCTGGCGGCGCTGGCCCTGCAGATCCTGATCGGGGCCGTGGTCCTGTTCCTGCCCGCGGGCCGGCGGGTGCTCGGGGCGGTGGCGGAGGCGGTGGGCGCGGTGCTGGCCTACGGCGACAAAGGCGCGGCCTTCCTGTTCGGCAGCCTCGTCGAGCCGCGGATGATGGAGCTGTTCGGGGCGGGCGGCTTCGTGCTCGCCTTCCGGGTGCTGCCCCAGATCGTCTACGTCTCAGCGCTGATCGGCGTGCTGTACCATCTCGGCCTGATGCAGGCGCTCGCCCGCTGGATCGGGGCGGCGCTGCATCGGGTGCTCGGCACCTCGCGGATCGAGACGTTTTCGGCGGTCGCCACGATCTTCATCGGCCAGAGCGAGATCGCGGTGGCTTTGCGCCCGTATCTGACGCTCCTCACCGGCGCCGAACTCTTCGCCGTGATGACGAGCGGGGCGGCCTCCACCGCCGGGTCGATCCTCGCCGGCTACGCGGCCCTGGGCGTGCCGATGGACTATCTCCTCGCCGCCTCCTTCATGGCGATCCCCGGCGGGCTCCTCTACGCCAAGATCCTCGTGCCCACGACGGAGCCGACCCGCGTCGTCAGCACGCGGGCGGAGTTCGGCGAGCGGCGCGC
This sequence comes from Methylobacterium oryzisoli, assembly GCF_046557895.1. NCBI lineage: Bacteria > Pseudomonadati > Pseudomonadota > Alphaproteobacteria > Hyphomicrobiales > Methylobacteriaceae > Methylobacterium > Methylobacterium oryzisoli. The sequence goes on from NZ_JBKIBX010000027.1 coordinate 39,960, forward strand.
CGTCAACATCATCGAGGCGGCGGCCGAGGGCACCCAGAAGGGGCTCGCGGTCGCGGTGGCGGTGGGCGCGATGCTGATCGCCTTCGTGGGGCTGATCGCGCTCGCCAACGGCCTCGTCGGCTGGGCGGGCGGCCTCGCGGGGGTGCCGGGCCTGACCATCGAGGGGATCCTGGGTGTGGCCTTCAGCCCGCTGGCCTACCTGCTCGGCGTGCCCTGGGAGCAGGCCGGGCTGGTGGGCGCGGCGATCGGCCAGAAGATCGCCTTCAACGAGTTCCTGGCCTACGCCACCGTCTCGCCGCTGCTCAAGGACGGCTCGCTCGGCCCCCGCACCACGGCGATCCTGTGCTTCGCGCTCTGCGGCTTCGCCAACCTGACCTCGATCGCCATCCAGCTCGCGAGCTTTTCCAGCCTCGTGCCCGAGCGCCGGGCCGAGGTGGCGGCCTTCGGCCTGCGCGCCGTCCTGGCCGGCACGCTGTCGAACTTCACCAGCGCGGCCATCGCGGGCGCCTTCATCGGCGGCTGAACCGGGCCATCATCCTACGTCGAGCCCGAGATCGATGATCGGCGCGCTGTGGGTGATCCAGCCGGCGGAGATCAGGTCGACGCCCGCGGCCGCGACCGCGCCGACCGTCTCGGCCGTGATGCGCCCCGACGCCTCGCTGATCGCCCGGCCGTCGATGGCCGCCACCGCGCGGGCGAGGTCGGCCGGCGTCATGTTGTCGAGGAGCACCGCATCGGCCCCCTCCGCCAGCGCCTCGTCGAGCTGCGCCAGGGTGTCGACCTCGACCTCGATCCTCACGAGGTGGCCCGCGCCGGCCCGGGCGCGGCGGATCGCCGGCCGGATGCCGCCCGCCACCGCCACGTGGTTGTCCTTGATGAGCACGGCGTCGTCGAGGCCGAAGCGGTGGTTCGCGCCGCCCCCGGCCCGCACCGCGCGTTTTTCCAGGGCGCGCAGGCCCGGCGTGGTCTTGCGCGTGCACACGATGGCGGCCCGGCCGTGCGGGCGCGCCGCCGCGACCAGGGAGGCCGTCGCGGTCGCGACGCCCGAGAGCCGGCAGAGCAGGTTGAGCGCCACCCGCTCGGCCGACAGGATGGCCCGGGCCGGCCCGTCGAGGCGGATCACCGCGTCGCCCGGGCCGACCCGGGTGCCGTCCGGGCAGGCGACGCGCACCGCCACGGCGGGGTCGAGCAGCCCGAAGGCCAGCGCCGCCGCGTCGGTGCCCGCGACCACGCCCGCCTGCCGGGCGACGATCGCGCCGGTGAAGCGGGCCTCGGCGGGCACGATCGCGTCGGTGGTGAGGTCGCCCGCGCGGCCGAGATCCTCCAGCAGGGCCGCGCGCACGACCGGCTCCACCATCAGAACGGGCAGGGGGGTGAGGGGCAGGGCGTCGGTCGTCGAAGCAGTCATCGAAGCGGTCATGGGACCTCCTGGAGCGCGGGAGCGAGCCCGGCCGCGGCCTGGCTGGCCTGCGCGAGGGTGATGTCGGCGTGGCGGGGCGCCGCCTGTTCCGGATGGTCGGCCCGCCAGTGGGCGCCGCGGCTCTCGCGCCGCCGCAGCGCCGCCACCGCGACGAGGAGCGCGGTCTCGGCCTCGGGCGAGCCCGACCGTGCGAGCGCGCCGAGGCGCGCCGCCGCCCGGGTCAGGCCCGCCTCGTCGCGCACGAGGCCGACCTCGGCCTCCATGATCCGCTGGATCTCGGCAAGGATGGTGGCGGACGGGGCGGGGGGCCAGGGCCCGGCCGCGCGCGGCGGGCCGGCCGCCTGCGCGCCCCGGATGTCCCGCGCGATCAGCGCCGCGAAGGCCAGCGCTTCGAGGAGCGAGTTGCTGGCGAGGCGGTTCGCCCCGTGCAGCCCGGTCGCCGCGGCCTCGCCGCAGGCCCAGAGCCCGGGCAGCGAGGCGCGGCCGCGCCCGTCCACCCGGATCCCGCCCATGTGGTAGTGCGCCGCCGGGCAGACCGGGATCGGGAATGCGGCCGGGTCGAGGCCCGCCGCCCGGCAATGCGCCGCCACGGTGGGGAAGCGGCGCGCCACGTCGAGATGCCTCGCATCGAGGAAGACCCGCTCGCCCCGCGCGGTCCGGGAGAAAATCGCCCGGGCGACGACGTCGCGCGGGGCGAGGTCGGCGCCCGCGACGCCCGCCATCACCCGGCCGCCCGCCGCGTCGACCAGCACCGCGCCCTCGCCGCGCAGGGCCTCGGTGGCGAGCGGGAGCGGCCCCGCGGCCCGCACCGCGATGGCGGTGGGGTGGAACTGCACGAACTCGACGTCGCGCAGCACCGCCCCGGCCCGGGCCGCCAGCGCGAGGCCGGAGCCGACCGCGCCGGGCGGGTTGGTGGTGGCGCGGTAGAGGGCGCCGAGGCCCCCGCTGGCCAGCACGACGGCGCGGGCCGGGAGCATCACCGTCTCGCCGCCGATGGCGACCGCGAGGCCCGCGACGGCGCCGCGCTCGTCGCGCAGGAGGCCGGTCGCCCGGCCCACCACCCTGGTGATCCGAGGGGCCGCCGCGGCGGCGCGCGCGAGCGTGTCGAGCACCCGCGCGCCTGTGGCGTCGCCCCCGGCCTTGACGATGCGGCGCCGGCCGTGGGCGGCCTCCAGGCCGAGGGCGAGCGCGCCGGCCGCATCCCGGTCGAAGGCGGTGCCGAGGCCGGCGAGCCACGCCACCGCGCCGGGGCCGGCCTCGGTCACGACGCGCGCCACCTCCGGGTCGCTCAGGCCCGCCCCGGCGGCGAGCGTGTCGGCCGCGTGGAGCGACGGGTCGTCGTCCGTGCCGAGGGCCGCCGCGATGCCGCCCTGCGCCCAGGCGGTGGCGGTGCCCTCGCCGAGGGCGGCGGTGCTGACGAGCGTCACCGGCAGCGGCGCGAGGCGCAGCGCCGTGGCGAGGCCGGCGACGCCGGCGCCCACCACGATCACGGAGGCGCCGCTCACGGCCGCACCGCCAGCATGCGCTCGACCGCCCGGCGGGCCGGGGCGATCAGCTCGGCCGGCACCGTGACCTCGTGGGTCATCGTCTCCAGCGCCCGCCGGATGCCGCCGAGCGTGATCCGCTTCATATGCGGGCAGAGGTTGCACGGCTTGACGAACGCGACGTCCGGATTGCGCACCGCGAGGTTGTCGGCCATCGAGCACTCGGTGATCATCACCACCTGCGCGGGCCGGCGCGTCTCCACGAAAACCTGCATCATCGCGGTCGAGCCCGCGAAATCGGCCTCCGCCACCACCGCGGGCGGGCATTCGGGATGGGCGAGCACCGCGACGCCCGGATAGGCCTCGCGCACCTCGCGGATATCGGCGGGCGTGAAGCGCTCGTGCACCTCGCAATGGCCGGCCCAGGACAGGATCTCGATTCCCGGCAGCTCGGCCTGGATGTTCTGCGCGAGGTACTCGTCCGGGATCATCAGCACGCGCGGCACGCCGAGCGACTCCACCACCGCCCGGGCGTTGCCCGACGTGCAGCAGAGGTCCGACTCCGCCTTCACGGCCGCCGAGGTGTTGACGTAGGTGACGACCGGCACGCCGGGATGGCGGCGGCGCAGGGCCCGCACGTCCGCGGCGGTGATCGAGTCGGCGAGCGAGCAGCCGGCGCCGAGGTCCGGGATCAGCACGGTCTTGTCGGGGTTCAGGAGCTTGGCGGTCTCGGCCATGAAGTGGACGCCCGCGAGCACGATCACGTCCGCGTCGGTGCGGGCCGCCTCGCGGGCGAGCGCGAGGCTGTCGCCGACGATGTCCGCCACCGTGTGGAAGATCTCCGGCGCCTGGTAGTTGTGGGCCAGCACCACGGCGTTGCGCGCGCGCTTGAGCGCCTGGATCGCCGCGACGTCGCCGGCCAGCGCCGGCCACTCGATGGCCGGGACGTGGGCACTCACGCGGGCGTAGAGATCGGCCAAGGGCATCGCGATGGGCATTGCGGCGGGCAGCGCGTCGCGGGACGGACCGGGGGATTCGGCCATGCTCGTCTCCCATATGCTCAGAATGAGCATTTACCCGGCTAGCCTACGCGCCGATTCGCAGCCTGTCCAGATATGCTGGAATTGAGCATAAGGGTGGGGGAGGGGGAGATCGGTTTGCCCTGGTGAGCACGCGCTCAAGGGTGCCGCGTAGAGCGCGGGATCCCCTCTCCCGTGCGGGAGAGGGGTAGGGGTGAGGGTCCCGGGAGGGTGCAGCAAGAAGGCGGGACGGTGCCCGCCACCAGCACGACCGTTAGAGTTTAACCCTGACCCGTTCCGCTCCCCTCACCACGTTCACCGCTTCACTGCGGTACCACCTAGACCCTCACCCCTGCCCCTCTCCCGTGCGGGAGAGGGGTTCCCCGCGCCTTACGCAGTGACCGCCGCGCCAACTCTCCGGCCCCGGCCCCGTCCCCCGCCGTCAGACCGCCACCACCTTGCCGGGATTCATGATCCCGTCGGGATCGAGGGTGCGCTTGAGGGCGCGCATCATCTCCAGCGCTGCCGGGCCGTGCTCGATCTCCATGAAGCGCATCTTCTTCTGGCCGATGCCGTGCTCGCCCGTGCAGGTGCCCTCCATGGCGAGCGCCCGCGCCACGAGGCGCTCGATGAAGCCGGTGACGCGGGCGATCTCGTCGGGATCGTCCATCATCACGAGCGGCGAGGTGTGGAAGTTGCCGTCGCCGACATGGCCGGCGATCGGCGCGGTGATGCCGCTTGCCACGATGTCGCGCTTGGTCTCATCCACGCACTCGGCCAGCCGCGAGATCGGCACGCAGACGTCGGTGGCGATGACGCGGGCGCCCGGGCGCAGGGCGACGGCGGCCCAGTAGACGTCGTGGCGCGCCTGCCAGAGCCGGGTGCGGTCCTCCGCCTTCGTGGCCCACTCGTAGGGGCCGCCGCCGAACTCGGCCGCGATCTCGCCGAAGCGCTCGGCCTGCTCGGCGACGCCCGCCTCCGAGCCGTGGAACTCGACCAGCAGCATCGGGATCTCGGGCAGGGCGAGCTTCGAGTAGGCGTTGCAGGCCGCCACCTGCACCTCGTCGAGGAGTTCGATCCGGGCCACCGGGATCCCCGACTGGATCGTCATGATCACCGCGTCGCAGGCCGCCTTGATGGTCGGGAACGGGCAGATGCCGGCCGAGATCGCCTCCGGGATGCCCGAGAGCCGCAGCGTCAGCTCGGTGATGATGCCGAGCGTCCCCTCCGAGCCGATGAGGAGCCGCGTGAGGTCGTAGCCGGCCGAGCTTTTCCGCGCGCGCGAGCCGGTGCGGACGATCTCGCCGTTGGGCAGCACGGCGGTGAGCGCCAGCACGTTGTCCTTCATCGTCCCGTAGCGCACCGCGTTGGTGCCGGAGGCCCGCGTCGCCGCCATGCCGCCGAGCGAGGCGTCGGCCCCGGGATCGATGGGGAAGAAGAGGCCCTGGTCGCGCAGGTGCTCGTTGAGCGCCTTGCGGGTCACGCCGGGCTGGACCACGCAGTCGAGATCCTCGGCGTGGACCGCGAGCACGCGGTTCATCTCCGAGAGGTCGATCGACACCCCGCCGTAGGGGGCGTTGACGTGGCCCTCCAGCGAGGTGCCGGTGCCGAAGGCCACCACCGGCATCCGATGGGCGGCGCAGATCCGCACCGCCGCCTGCACGTCCTCGGTGCTGCGGGCGAAGACCACCGCGTCCGGCGGCTGGTTCGGCACCCAGGTGAGCGTGCTGCCGTGCTGCTCGCGCACCGCCTGCGCGGTGACGAGGCGGTTGCCGAAGGCCGCGGCGAGCTCCCGCACGACCGCGGCGACCGTCTCGGGCGACGGACGCGCGCGCGCTGGAGAGGGGGCGGGCGCGGAGGGATGGGCGTTCATGGTGTCTCGGAGCCTCCCGGACGGGATCGAAGGCCGGCTCGCCCGGCGCTTGTCGGGTTCGTCCTAGCACCATCCGGGCGCCGCCACACGGCCCCGCGGCGCGCGCCTGCCCTGCCCGGACCCCACGGTCAAGCTTTTATTGCCCAAGATTCGCTCAAGGCTTGGACTTCCAGGGGGTGGACCTTTCGGCGAAGCATGCTACTCCGGGGGCCGGTATCCTCAGATGCCGCCGCGCTTGCCAGGAGCCGAACCATGGCAGACGAGCGTCCCGCATCGGTCTTCTTCTTCGCGCCCTTCGTCTCCTCGACGATGCCGATCGAACAGGGCTGGATCGACTACAACGGCCACCTCAACATGGCCTACTACCACGTGCTCTTCGACCGGGCGGTGGACGAGGCGTTCAGCATCGTCGGACTGGGACCCGATTACGTGGCGGAGCGGCAGGCCACGTATTTCGCCGCCGAGGTGCACGTGCGCTACCGGCGGGAACTGACGCTCGACGACCGCGTGCGCGTGACCCTGCAGCTCGTCGATTTCGACGAGAAGCGGGTGCATTTCTACACCGAGATCCGCCACGCCCTGGAGGGCTGGGTGGCGGCCACATCCGAGAACCTGTCGCTGCACGTCGACGCGGCCACCCGGCGGGTCGCGCCCTTCCCGGACGACATCCTCGACAACCTCGCGGTGATGCGCTCCTGCCACGCGCGGCTGCCGCGCCCGGCCGATCTCGGCCGCGTCATCGGCGTCCCGCGGCGCGGCCTGCGGCGCGAGGGCGAGCCGGTGGCGCTCGCCGGAGGCGCGCGGGCGCGGCACTGACGCCCGGGCGGACCGGAGCGCGCCTGCCGGGCGACCTTGCCGGGCGCCTCCCTCGACCGACCTTGCCAAGCGGACCGACTTCGCCCCATTCATCCGCGAGGGCCGCATGGCGGCCGGACGGAATCCTGCGCGATGCCCACTTACGAGCCCCGGAACGAGGCGGAGGCGGCCGAGATCGTGGCGGCGGCGGCGGCCCGGGGGGAGCGGCTGCGGGTCGTGGGCGGCGGCACCAAGGCGGCCCTCGGGCGCCCGGCCCAGGACGAGGCGACGCTCTCGGCGGCGGGCCTCACCGGCATCACGCTCTACGAGCCGGCCGAGCTGGTGATCGGCGCCCGCGCCGGCACGCCGCTGGCGGAGGTGGAGGCGCGCCTCGCCGAGCGGCGCCAGATGCTGCCGTTCGAGCCGATGGACTACCGCGCCCTCCTGGGCTCCTCGGGCGAGCCGACGATCGGCGCGGTGGCGGCCGGCAACGTCTCGGGTCCCCGCCGGATCAGCGCGGGCGCGGCCCGCGACAGCCTGATCGGCGTGCGCTTCGTCAACGGCCGCGGCGAGGCGGTGAAGTCGGGCGGCCGTGTGATGAAGAACGTCACCGGGCTCGACCTCGTGAAGCTGATGGCGGGCTCCTGGGGCACGCTCGGCCTGCTCACCGAGGTGATCTTCAAGGTCCTGCCGACGCCCGAGCGCGCCGCCACGCTGGTCTTCGCCGGCCTCGACGACGCGCGGGCCGTCGAGGCGATGAGTCTCGGCCTCGGCTCGCCGTTCGAGATCACCGGTGCGGCGCACTGGCCTGCGGGCGTCGGGGCCGGGGAGGCGCGCACGTTCCTGCGCATCGAGGGCTTCGCGGCCTCCATCGACTACCGGCTCGGCGAGCTGCGCCGCCTGCTGCGCCGCTACGGGAATCCGGAGATCACGGACGGCGAGGACGCGGCCTCCCTCTGGGCGGCCGTGCGGGACGCCGCGCCCTTCGCGGCCGGCCAGGCCGAGGGCGCCGTGTGGCGCATCTCCACGGCGCCGGGCCAGGGTCCGGCCCTCACGGCGGCGGTGGCGGCCCGGCGCGCCGCCCGCTGGTTCTACGACTGGGGCGGCGGCCTGGTCTGGCTGCTGACCGATGCCACGGGCGATGCCGGCGCCGAAGCGGTGCGGGCCGCCGTGGCGCAGGCGGGCGGCCACGCCACGCTGGTGCGCGCGCCGGAGGCGGTGCGCGCCGCGGTGCCGGTCTTCGAGCCGCTGCCCGAGCCGCTGATGCGTCTCACCGCCGGCGTCAAGGCCGCGCATGACCCCGCCGGGCTGTTCAACCCCGGCAGGATGTACGCCGGCATCTAGACAACCTGCGAGATCTGTTCCGGGCCGGTCGAGTCGCCTCATCCCGCGCGATCGCCACAACGGGGCGTTAGGAAAGGCGTGGTTGCATCGCGCCGCGGGCGCGGGACGGCTCCGCGACGGCGGGAACCCGGCGGAATGGTCCGAGATGGTCTTGCGGCCCTGCGGCGCTTCGCGCGCGAGCGCGCCGCCAACGTGGCCCTGATCTTCGCCCTGTCGCTGCCGCTCCTGTTCGGCGCCGTGGGCCTGACGGTGGATTACGTCTCGTGGCAGGCGCAGGCCCAGCGGCTGCAGAAGGCCGCCGACGCCGCCGCCCTCGCGGTCGTCTCCGACATGCAGGTCTCGTCCGCCAGCCAGGAGCGCATCCAGTCGGTGGCCGAGGCGCAGGTGCGCGATCAGGTGCGGCTCGCCGAGGGCGACGGGCCGGTGGCCGTGCACACGCTGCCGGTGTCCCGCACCCGCCCCAACGGACCGTTCGAACCGGCCTTCGCGGACGGCCGCGCCCGGCCGCCGAGCGGCGTCACCGTCACGCTCACCCAGCCCCGGCGCGCGCTCATGAGCCGCTTCGTGACGCCGCATCTCGCCGACATCGCGGCCTCGGCCACCGCCGAGGCGCTCGGGGCCGTGAAGGTCTGCGTCGTCGCGCTCGACGCCGCGGGGGCGGAGGCGGTGCGCCTCAGGAACCTCGCCCGGATCGAGGCGGGGGGCTGCTCGGTCTACGCCCTGTCCTCCAGCGCCTCCGCCCTCAAGGCCGAGGATCTCGCGGTCGTCACCTCCGCCAAGGCCTGCGCGGTGGGCGGCTACGCGGGCGGCACCCACAATTTCCGGCCCGCGCCGGTGACGGCCTGCCCGCCGATCAAGGACCCGCTGGCCGAGCGCGTGGCGCCCCCGGTCGGCGGCTGCACCCACACCAACCTCAAGGTCACCGGCGAGGTGCGGACGCTCTCGCCCGGCACCTATTGCGGCGGGCTCACCATCGACCAGGGCGCCCAGGTCACGCTCAACCCGGGCGTCTACGTCATCAAGGACGGGCCGCTCGTCGTCGGCCCCGGCGATCTGAACGTCGGCGTCACCCTGCTGGGTGCCGCGGGGAGCTGCAGCGGGCGCGAGGTGCAGGTCAGCGTCGGCCTCGGCTGCCTCGCGAAGGTGACGCTCGACACGATCGGCTCGATGAAGGGCACGCAGGTCGGCTTCTACTTCACCGGCACGGTGCCGCCCGACCCGGACGGGGTGGTGCGCCCGCTCCAGTTCCGGCAGCGCTCGGTGGTGGAGATCACGGCGCCGCTGCGCGGCGACATGGCGGGCCTGCTCTTTCACGAGGACCGCGGCGCCGCGCCCGGCCGGCTCTTCGAGGTCAAGAGCGACAGCGCCCGGCGCCTCGTCGGGACGATCTACCTCCCGCGCGGCACCTTCGTGGTCAACGCCAATCAGGTGGTGGCGGACCAGTCCGAGTACACCGCGGTGGTGGCGCGCCGCATCGACCTCTCGCAGGCGCCGCGCCTCGTCATCAACACCAATTACGGCGGCACCGACGTGCCGGTGCCGAAGGGCCTCGGCCCGTGGAGCGCGAGCGCGGCCTTGACGGAGTGATACCAACGGTCATTTCCAATGACCGTTGGTTCCGCTCTCGAATTTTCGCCAAGCCCTTGGCTTGATGTCGAAAATTCGAGATGGCTCAACGGCCCGATGCGTCAGCATCCTGGGCCGTTGGTATGAGGATGGCGCGGCCGCCTCCGGCCGGTACGCCGTCAGGGCCGGGATGCCCTCAGGGTTTGGGTTCGGCGGACGGCTCGGCGTCGGCGCGCGGCTCGGCGGTGGCCAGGGCCTTGGTCTGCAGGAGCGGGGCGAGCCGCACCTCCAGCTCGCGGCCGAGGTGGCGCGTGTAGGCACCCCGGAAGTAGCGCCAGCCGGCGCCCTCGCCGTAGCGGGCGTCGTGCGCCCGCATCATCGCATCGACCTCGGGCCGGCACAGGAAGCCGATCACGCCCGCCGCCTCGTACCAGTGCCCGGTCCGGGCATGGGCCAGCGCCGCCGCGTTGTTGCCGATGGTCTCGGCGAAGCAGTCGGTCGCCGCCCGCTCGAGGGGAACGAGGGCGGCGGGCCGCACCTCGCGGGCGAGGGCAGGCGCGGCCGTGGTCAGGGCGCAGAGGATGCCGCAGAGCAGGGATCTCATCATCCGGGGTTCCGGCCGGTTCGAGCGGATCTGGAGGATCGGCAGCATCCCCCGCCTCCGGGGCGAATCTGCGGCGGAATCCGGCCGAGCGCGGGATCGGTGAAAGGCGCCGGCCCGTCTGGACGCAGGGCGCCAGATAGGGCACCTCCCGCACGCGACCTTACCCAACCCGCAGGAGCCCGGGCGCACCATGACCGATGCTTCCCCGCCCCCGCCGGACGCGCGGCCCAAGCTCGTGCTCGCCTCCGGCTCGCCGCGGCGCTTGGCGCTGCTGCAGCAGGCGGGCCTCGAACCGGACGCGCTCCTGCCGGCCGATCTCGACGAGACGCCGCTCAAGGCCGAGCGCCCGCGGGAGCTGGTGCGCCGGCTCGCCCGCGCCAAGCTGGACGTGGCGCTCGCCGCGGCCCGGCACGGCGAGGACCTGCGGGGCGCCTACGTGGTGGCGGCCGACACGGTGGTGGCGGTGGGCCGGCGCATCCTGCCCAAGCCCGAGGTCGCCGACGAGGCCGCCGCCTGCATGCGCCTCCTCTCCGGGCGCACGCACCGGGTCTACACCGCCGTCTGCCTCGCCGGCCCCCGGGACCGGTCGCGCGAGCGCCTCGTGGAGACGCGGGTGCGTTTCAAGCGCCTCGCCGCCCGGGAGATCGACGCCTACGTCGCCAGTGGCGAGTGGCGGGGCAAGGCGGGCGGCTACGCCATCCAGGGCCTCGCCGGCGGGTTCGTGGTGAAGCTGGTCGGCTCCTACAGCGCGGTGGTGGGGCTGCCGCTCTACGAGACCATCGCGCTCCTCGAAGGGGAGGGGTTCCCCGTCCGCGCCGCCTGGCGCGCCGCCGCGTGAGGGCGCCGTGACCGCCGACACGCCCTCCGGGACGGAGGTCCCGCCGCCCTGTCCGATCTGCGGCAAGCCCGCGGCGCCGGCCTTCCGGCCGTTCTGCTCGAAGCGCTGCGCCGACGTGGACCTGCAGCGCTGGTTCAGCGGGCGCTACGCCATCCCCGGCCGCCCGGAGGATGCGGTGGCGGACGGCGAGGAGCCCGAGGCCTGAAATCCCATCGACGCCGCGGGCGCAGCCTGACATAGGGTATCGCACGGCCGGACGCCGGCCCTGCTCACCTCGGAGAGGATCCCGATGTCGTCCCGCTCGCCGCTGCGCGGAGCCGCTGCCGCCGGCCTCGCCCTCCTGTCGGCCCTCGCCGCGGTTGCCCCCGCCGCCGCCCAGGATGCCGTCGGCCCGGTCAAGATCGGGGTGCTGAGCGACATGAGCGGTCCCTTCGCGGACCAGGCCGGCACCGGATCGGTCGTGGCCGCCCAGCTCGCCGCCGAGGACTTCGCCAAGGAGGCGGGCGACATCAAGGTCGAGATCGTCTCCGCCGACCACCAGAACAAGCCCGATATCGGGCTCGGCACCGCCCGGCGCTGGCTCGACCAGGAGGGCGTCTCGACCATCGTCGACCTGCCGAACTCCGCGGTGGCGCTGGCGGTGGCCAACCTCATGCGCGAGCGCCACCGGGTCGCGCTCGCGTCGAGTTCGATGACCTCGGACCTCACCGGCAAGGCCTGCGCGCCCACCACCGTGCAGTGGGTCTCCGACACCTGGGCGCAGGGCTCGGCCACCGCCCGTGCCATCACGGCCCGGGGCCTCAAGTCGTGGTACTTCCTCACCGTCGACTACGCGCTCGGCCACGCGCTGGAGCGCGACGCGACCGCGGCCCTCAAGGCGTCGGGCGGCAGCGTGAAGGGCTCGACCAAGCACCCGCTGAACGCGGGCGACTTCGCCTCGCCGCTGCTGGCCGCGCAAGGGTCGGGCGCCCAGGTGCTGGCGCTGGCCGATACCGGCGCCGACATGATCAACGCGGTCAAGCAGGCGGCCGAGTTCGGCCTGATGCCGGACATGCGCGTGGCGGCCCTGTTCGTGCAGCTCTCCGACATCCACGCGCTCGGCCTCAAGGCCGCGCAGGGCCTGCAATTCGCCAGCGGCTTCTACTGGGACCGCACCGACGCGACCCGCGCCTTCGCCAAGCGCTTCGGCGAGCGGATGGGCGGGCGCATGCCCACCGAGAACCACGCGGGCGTCTATTCGAGCACGCTCGCCTACCTGCGCGGCGTGCGCGACGCGGGCACGGTCGAGGGCGAGAAGGTGCTGGCGGTGCTGCGCGACAAGCCGATCAACGACCCCCTGTTCGGCCCCACCACCATCCGCCAGGACGGGCGGGCCGTGCACGACCTCTTCCTGTTCGAGGTCAAGACCCCGGCCGAGAGCAAGGGGCCGTACGACTACTACAAGCTGCTGGCCACCGTGCCGGGCGATCAGGCCTTCCGGCCGATGGCCGAGGGCGGCTGCCCGCTCGTGAAGTAGGCGGCGCCTCGACAGGGGCGCCCGGAGCGCCAGATCGGACGGGTCGCCCCCCGCGATCCGAGGATCCCCGATGACGCAGCCCCGCGTGACGCTCAATGACGGCCGGCGCATTCCGCAGCTCGGCTTCGGCGTCTGGAAGCTCGCCGACGAGACGGTGCCCGCCCTCGTCGGCGTCGCCCTGGAGGCGGGCTACCGCTCCATCGACACGGCGGCGGCCTACGGCAACGAGGTGGGGGTCGGCCGCGCCATCGCGGCCTCGGGGCTGCCGCGGGAGGACCTGTTCGTCACCACCAAGCTGTGGAACGACGGCCACGGCTTCGACGCGGCGCTGCGGGCCTTCGACGCCTCGCTCCAGCGCCTCGGCCTCGACCATGTCGACCTCTACCTCGTGCACTGGCCGGTGCCGCGCCAGGACGCCTTCGTGGAGACCTGGCGGGCGCTGATGCGCCTGCGCGAGGAGGGCCGCGCCCGCTCGATCGGCGTGTCGAACTTCACGGTGGCGCAGCTCACGCGGCTGATCGACGAGACCGGCTCGTCGCCGTCCGTCAACCAGATCGAGTTGCACCCCGGCTTCCAGCAATCGGCCCTGCGCGCCTTCCACGCCGAGACCGGGATCGTCACCGAGGCCTGGAGCCCGCTCGGCCAGGGCGGGGCGCTCGCCCATCCGGTGATCGCGGCGATCGCCGCCAAGCACGGGCGGAGCCCGGCCCAGGTGGTGCTGCGCTGGCACCTCGACCTCGGCCACGTGGCGATCCCCAAATCCGCGACCCCCGACCGCATCCGCGAGAATGCCGACCTGTTCGGCTTCCACCTCGACCCCGACGACCACGCGCGGATTGCCGGCCTCGACGCGCCGGACGGCCGGATCGGGCCCGACCCCGACACCTTCGGCTGAGCGTCGCGCACCGGCGCGGCGCTCGGGCCGCCGCGGCCTCGCCGCCGGAGCCGTCCCGGGCCACGCCGCTGCGGATCGAACCGATCCCGCCGCACGGCGTTGCACCCTCTTCGCGCCATCGCCGAGGAGAACGGGAGAGGATGATGCGAACCTACGCCCTGGCCTTCGCCGAGGTGCTGTTCGCCTGCGTGCCGGACAGCGAGGACATCGACCGCATCCTCGAGGGCGAGGCGTGCGTCGGCGGCGCCGAGAACGATCCCGGCGAGGTGCGGGTGGTGCGCGGCCTCACCCTCACGGCCCGCCCCGCCGCCGGCGACGAGGTGGTGTGGCGCGCCGGCCCGGACGGCGATCTGATCGACGAGAGCGGGCGGGCCTACCCCTACGCGGTGAGGCGCGGCGGATCGCCGTGACCGCGAGGGCCGAAGCCCCCGCGACACGACCCGCCCTGAGGCAGCGGTGGTGTGCCGCCCGCGAACGGTTCCGCGCCGCTCTCCCGCTCTACCCTTTGACCTGGTGCGCCCAACTCAGCCGAGCCTTGCCGTGCAAGTTACCCCGCCTCATGGAAAAGAGATTTCCGCCTATCGTTAAGCAATGATTATCGCTTTACGCTGTCACATACCTGTGTAATTTGCGCATGTTTTTCCAGGAATACCGGCACATGAATCTGGATGGGGCGCGAAACGCCAAAGCGGAAGTTTTCGAGGAGGTTTTTCATTATCAGGCCGCACCGACAGCCGCGGTCGAAGGTCGATCCAGTCCTCTGTTCCTGCCGATGCAGAAAACCTCTGCGCATAAGAACATCGTCGATGGCCGGAAAAGAAAGCGACGCGACGCGCGAGATCTGATCTCACTCGGAATTCTGGCGCCGGAGAACCATAACCGAAATCCGAACGATCTGCAGCTCGGAATCTTCATCCAGCGCGACGACCTGCGGCAGCATCCGATCGTCGAAGCGGCCCAGCGCCACGCCCGGGGCGAGGCCCAGGTCATCTACACCGGCCGAATCCGGCGGCGCGCCGTGAATCCCGGCCGTTGCCGTCCCCTGCGGATCGGCGCATCCGTGGGCCACTACCGCGTGTCGGCCGGGACCATCGGCTGCTTCTGCAAGCATGAAGGCGGCGGGATCGGCATCCTTTCGAACAACCACATCCTGGCCGATACCAATCAGGCGAGTCGCGGCGACATCATCCTGCAGCAGGCGCGCAAAGACGGCGGAAACCGGAAGGACGCCGAAAGTCGGGCGGCGACCCTGTTCGATTTCGTGCCGATTGATTTCGCGGCGGATACCCGCAATCTCGTCGATTGCGCCTTCGCATCCCTGATCGGCGGCGTCACGTGCGACGCCGCGATCGCGCAGGATCCGCGCGATCCCGGCAATCGCTGGTCCATCGCGAAGGCTCCGGTCGACCTCCTGGCGAACGATCCCGTCAAGAAGATCGGACGCACGACGGGCTTCACGAGAGGACAGGTCGTGGCCATCGATGTCGACAATGTCGTCGTCGCCATGACCCTCGGCCACGGCGAGCGTCTGGCGCGCTTCGACAACCAGATCGTGATCGAAGGATCCGACGGACCTTTCTCGGCGGGCGGCGACAGCGGTTCGCTGATCTGCGCCGATGACGGCTCGCCCGCGGCCTTGCTGTTCGCCGGCACCGAGACGGGCGGGAAGAACGGATACGGCGTGACCTTTGCAAACCCGATCCGTGCTGTCCCTGAAGCACTTGACCTTGAGATCTATACTGATTCCTGAAACAGGAGCCGCCCATGACTGAACAGCGTGGCAAGCTGCTGGCATCCAAACCCGCCGCACAGGCAGCCAAGGACGCCTTCGCATCCGAGTATGCGGCGGGACGCGACGATCTCTCCATCGGACTGGGCGTCAACAGCAAGGGCGACGACTGGGCCGTCATGGTCTTCGCCACGACCCCGACGGCGGCGCAGTCCCTGCCGGACCACTACGGCGACTACGACGTGGAAGTCCGCGTGACAGGCCGGGCCAAGGCGTATTGAGGGCGGGCGCAGGGAGCCGGAGCGCCGTTGACTCGGCCGGGCGGGTCGCCGCATGTCGGCCTCCGTCCCCACGCTCGCGAGATCCCGCGTGACCGGCCGCTCCCCGCCCGACACCCGCGCCGCCTACCGGCGCTTCGTCCCGATCCTGACCCGCTGGGGCGACAACGACGTCTACGGCCACGTCAACAACGTGGTCTACTACGCCTTCTTCGACACGGCCGTGAACCAAGTGCTGATCGAGGAGGGCGCGCTCGACATCGCGCACAGCCCCGTCATCGGCCTCGTGGTCGAGACCGGCTGCCGCTACTTCCGGCCGATCGCCTTCCCGGAGCGGGTGACGGCTGGCATCCGGGTGGCGCATCGCGGCACGTCGAGCGTGCGCTACGAGGTCGGCCTGTTTCGCGAGGACGACGACACGGCCGCCGCGCAGGGGCATTTCGTGCACGTCTACGTCGACCGGGCGACCCAGCGCCCGGCCCCGCTACCCGACGTGCTCCGGGCGGTCCTCGAACCGCTCCTCGTCTGACGGCGCCGGGGCGGGGGCCGGCGCCCCGTCCGCCTCGGTCAGCGGCGCCCGGATGGTGCAGACCACCCCCTCCGGGGCGTAGTCGAGCGTCACCGTCCCGTCGAGGTCGCGCGCGAGGCTCTGGCCGATCAGGCGCGAGCCGAAGCCCGTGCGGGTGGGCGGGCTCACCGGCGGACCGCCGCTCTCGCGCCAGCGCAGGGTGAGGGTGCGCCCCTCCAGGCTCCAGGCGATGGCGACCTGCCCGTCCGGCACCGAGAGCGCGCCGTACTTCACCGCGTTGGTGCCGAGTTCGTGCAGCGCCATGGCGACCGACAGGGCCATGCGCGGCGGCAGCCGCAGGGCCGGGCCGCCCGTGCTGAAGCGCGGGCGGCGCCCGCGCGGGCCTTCGAGCGGGGCGATCGCCCCGGCCACCACCTCGGCGAGGTCCGCGCCCTCCCAGCTCTCCCGGGTGAGCACGTCGTGCGCCCGCGCCAGCGCGATCAGCCGCTCCACGAAGGCGCCGCGGGCGATCTCGGCGTCCGGGCCGCGCAGGCGCCGCAGGCTCTGCATGGCGATCGACTGCACGGTGGCGAGCGTGTTCTTCACCCGGTGGTTCAGCTCGTGGATCAGGAGGCGCAGGTGGTCCTCGGCGCGGCGGCGCTCGGTGACGTCCTGGTGGATGCCGATCACCCGCCGGGGCCGGCCGAGGGTGTCGCGCTGCGTCACCGCCTGCGCGCTCACCCAGCGCATCGCCCCGTCCGGCATCTGCACCCGGAACTCGGCCCCGTAATCGCTCGCGCCCGCCACCAGCCCGGCGAGCGCCGCCTCCAGGCCGGGCCGGTCCTGCGGGTGCACGCGGCGCATCCAGGTCTCGGCCGGCCGAGGCTCGGTTGGCCGAGTCCCGGTCGGCCGAGTCCCGGTCGGCAAGGTCTCGGCGGCGTGCGGCAGGAGGCCGAAGATCTCCGCCGAGCGGGCCGAAATCCGCTGCTCGCCGGTGCGCAGGTCGATCTCCCAGGTGCCGAGCTGGCCGGCGGCGAGCGCGAGGCGCAGGCGCTCCTCGCCCTGGCGCAGCGCGCGCTCGGCGAGCTTGGCCTCCGTGATGTCGACGTTGCAGCCGGTGTAGCCGAGGAAGCGCTGCCGGTCGTCGAGGCGGGGCACGCCCTCGCAGAGCAGCCAGCGCACGGCCCCGTTGCGGTCGTGGACCCGCGTCTCGGCGCGGAACGGCCGGCGCGCCGCGAAGGCGGCCTGGAAGGCGGCCTCGAAGGCGTCGAGGTCGTCCGGGTGCACGATCTCCCGCCAGCGCTCGCCGGTCAGCGAGGCGGCCGGGCGGCCGAACAGGAACTCGTAGTGCATGTTGGCGAAGGTGAGCTGCCCCTCGGCGTCGGTCATCCAGATCAGGGCCGGGGCGGAATCCGCCATGTGGCGGAAGCGTGCCTCGCTCTCGCGCAGGGCCGCGAGGCCGCGGCTCTGCTCCTCCAGGGCGGCGTCGCGCTCGCCGATGCGGCTGCGCAGGCTCTGGGAGGCATCGGCCAGCACGTCGGCGAGCTGGCGGATCTCGCGGATCGGGGTCGAGACCCGCGGCACCGGCTGGCCGCGCGCCAGCGCGTCGCCCGCCGCCGCGAGGAGCTGCAGCGGCTCGGCGACCCGCGACCACAGCCGCACCGCCAGGACGGAGGAGACCGCGAGCGCCAGGAGGCCGAAGCCGGCGAAGGCCATCACCCAGCGCCGCAGCGAGGCCTCGACGCGGTCCTTCGGGATGCTGGCGGCGGCGGTCCAGCCGGTGATGCGGGTCTGGGTCTCGACGAACAGGACCGGGCGGCGCTGGCGGTCGAGGCCCTCCCACAGGCCGGGCGTGCCGGATTCGCGCCCGCGCAGCGCCTCGAACATCGGCAGGCCGGCGAGCGCCGCGTGGTCGCTGGAGCGGGCGAGCAGGACGCCGTCGCGGTCGATGAGGCCGGTGGTCCAGCCCGGATCGACGTCCCGCAGCAGGATCTGGTGCAGGCGCTCCACCGGGACCGCGAGGCTGAGCACGTAGGTGGGGGTGCCGTCGATCATCACCGGCACGGCCACCGCGTAGGTCGGGGGACCGGCCGCCTCGCGCTGCGCCCCCGTCACCAGCGGCCGGCGCGAGGCGATGATGTCGGGGTCGTAGGGGCGGCTCGCCATCGGCAGCGGCGCCCCCGGGGGCAGGGCGGTGTTGACGAGTTGTGCGCCGTCCGGCCGGCGCAGCGACAGGGTGAGACCCAGCGTGCCGGTCACCGCCCGCGCCTGGGCCTCGAAGGTGGAAAACTCGCCCTCGCGCAGGCGCGGCGAGGTGGCGAGCGTCTGCAGCACCGAGACGAGGCCGGCCGTGTCCCGGTCGACCGCGAGCGCGATGCCGCGCACGGTCTCGCGGGCATCCTGCTCGAAGCGCGTGCGCTCCAGGCTGGCGTAGCGCACCAGCAGCACCGCCGTGAACAGCAGGCCCGGCCCGATCAGCGCGATGGCGAGCGCCACGAGGTAGACCTGCGTCGAGAGCCCGCGCTCGCGCAGGGCCTGCCACCGCTCCCGGAGCCCGACCACGCGCACTCAGCCCCGGTCGACGTGGCCGAGGTCGCGGCCCGGCTCGATCACGTCGCGCACCCGCTGCTTGAGCGCCTTGACGTCCGGGAACCCGCCGTCGCGCGTGCGCTCCCAGATCAGCGCCTCGCCGCAGGTGATCGCGAAGGCGCCGCCCGCGGCCGGGACCAGCGCCACCTCGCCGAGGTCGTCCCGGAAGGTCTGGAGCAGCTCCTGCGCCATCCAGGCGGCCCGCAGGAGCCAGCCGCACTGGGTGCAGTAGGTGATGGCGACGCGGGGCTTCCCGGCGGGTTCGGTCATGGGCGGGAGTCCGGCCCGAACGGGCCGGGATGTCAACCACACAAGCATGTCAGCCGGGGCGATCGCCCGGATTCCGGGGCGGTCAGCCGAGATGGCGCACCACCGCGAGGCTCACCGCCACGCCCGCGATGCCGGCCGCCACCGAGCCGAGGACGTAGACGAGCGCCTGCCCCAGGGCGCCGCGCTCGGCGAGCAGGAAGGCGTCGAGCGAGAAGGTCGAGAAGGTGGTGAAGCCCCCGAGCACGCCGGTGGTGAGGAAGAGCCGCCAGGGCTGCGCCACGCCGCCCCGCACGGCGAACCAGCCGGTGAGCAGGCCCATCAGCACCGATCCGACGATGTTGATCAGCATCGTGCCGGCCGGGAAGTCGCCGCCGAGGCGCGCCGCCGCGAGGTTCACCCCGTGCCGCAGCGCGCCGCCGAGCCCGGCGCCCAGGAAGACCACCAGCGTGTTGAGCATCAGGAGACCCGCGCCTTTGCGGGGGGGGTTCTAGAGCATTTTCCGACGAAGTGGATCCCGGTTCGTCGCAGACAATGCGGACAATCAAAGACTTAGAGCGCCGTGCCGCACGGTCGAAGCCTCATCCGGGCGTCCCGAACCGGTCCCGCCACGCGGGCAGCGCGCGCGGGAAGGGCAGGGCCGTGGCGGCGTGGACCCCGACCGCCACCGCGCGGGCGAGCGTGCGCGCCGCCGCGTCCCCGAGCCGCGCGAGGTCGCCCACCGGGTCGGCGAGGCGCACCGCGCCCGTGGCCGCCGCGAACACGACGTCGCCGTCGAGGGGGGTGTGCACCGGCAGGATCGCCCGGGCGAGGCCGTCCTGCGCCATCACGGCGAGGCGCCTCGCCTCGGCCTTGGTGAGGGCGGCGTCGGTGGCCACGAGCGCCAGCGTGGTGCTGGCGCCCGGCAACGCCGCGCGCGGCCACGCGAAGGCGTCGGGGGGCAGGCGCGGGGCAGGGCCGAGGCCGCCGAACTCCTCTCCCACCTCGAAGGCGCCGGCCCAGAAATGCGGCCCGTCGCCCACCGTGACCCGCCCGAAGGCGTTGACGACGACGAGCGCCGCCACTTGAGCCGCCAGCCCCTCGACGGCGGCGGAGGCCGAACCGACCCCGCCCTTCAGGTTGGCCGTGCAGGCGCCGAGGCCCGCCCCCACCGAGCCGAGGGCGACCGGCGCCGCGCTCGCCGCCGCGGCGGCCTGGATGCCGAGCGCCCGGAAGGGCGGCTCGGCGCCCCACGCCTTGTCGCCGCCGTTGAGGAGGTCGAACAGGATCGCCCCGGGCACGATCGGCACCCGCACGGGACCGACCGGGAAGCCGCGCCCGGCCGCGGCCAGCCACGCGGTGACGCCCCCGGCCGCGTCGAGCCCGAAGGCCGAGCCGCCGGAAAACACCAGCGCGTCGATGCCCGGCACCGTGCGCTCGGGATCGAGCAGGTCGGTCTCGCGCGTGCCCGGCCCGCCGCCCCGTACGTCGACCGCCGCCGTCGCGGGCGCGTCGAACAGGATCGCGGTGACGCCGCTGCCGACCCGCGCGTCGTCGGCGTGACCGACCCGGATGCCGGGGATGTCCGTGAGGGTGTTGCGCATGGGGCGGTCCGCCGTCAGCGGCTGTACTGGTCGTCGGCGACCGGCTCCAGCCATTCCACGCTCTGGCCGTCCCGTTTCTCCTGAATGGCGATGTGGCTCATGCCGGTGGCGGCGGTGGCGCCGTGCCAGTGTTTTTCGCCGGGCGGGAACCAGACCACGTCGCCGGGGCGGATCTCCTCGACCGGCCCGCCCTCGCGCTGCGCCCAGCCGAGGCCGGCGGTGACGACGAGCGTCTGGCCGAGCGGGTGGGTGTGCCACGCGGTGCGCGCGCCCGGCTCGAAGGTCACGAGGGCGCCCGCGACGCGGGCCGGGTCGGCATGGCTGAACAGGGGATCGATGCGCACCGACCCCGTGAAGTACTCCGCCGATCCCCGGGTGGACGGCTGCGCGCCGCTGCGCGTGATCTCCATGGGTCTCTCCTCATCCTCTCCTCGCGGGAGCGCCGGGCTCGCGGCGGGGCGCAGGAGAGACCACCGATCTTGGGCCGATGGGCGCGTCCGTCCAGTCGGAGCGGTCGGGCCGGGCGAAGCCGGATCGGCTCGCGCCCGGTGCAGGGCTCGTCCGGCGTCGGATGCCCGCGCGAGGCGCCGTCACCGGTTCGGCCCGGTTTCGCGGCGAGGGAGATGCTGGTGCCCTTGGGGGCGATCCGGCTCGCCGCCGCCCGCGATGCGGAAAGCCGGGCGCCTACCGGACCGGACTGGGCCGTCCACCGCAGGCCACCAGGCGGATTCCGGTCTGGAGGCAGCGGCCCTGCGCGAAGCCGCAGGAGCCGACCGGCCCCCTGCAGACGAACGGCGCGCGCTTGGCGCAGTAGGTCTCGCGGCAGTAGCGCCCCCGCTGCGCCTCCGCCTCGTTGGGGGCGAGCGCCAGGCCGGCCCCGAGGGCCGCCAGGGCCACGATTGCCTTGAACACACGCATCATCGGTCCTCTCCGGTGTTCGGGCGGCTCGGACGAGCCGCCGCGTGAGGCGTGGGGGCGGGCGGTCCGACCGGACCGCCCCGGCATCGCGTCACTCGGTCACGAGGCCCGTCATCTCGACGACCTCGAAATCCTTGGCCTGCACCCGGCGCAGCTGCCGCAGGGTATCGTCGTTCCAGCGCGGATCGGGGGCGCCGCTGAGGAAGATGTCGCTGCCGTTGTCGGCCAGGATCATGCCGTAGGTCTTCAGGGCGCGGAGGATCACCCGCACCTCCTCGGCGTAGCCGGACAGGTCGAAGCCGGCCTTCAGGCGCAGGCGCATGCCCATCGGGGGCAGGTCGTCGTCGCGCAGGTCGCTCGCCCAGTGGCTGGCCGGCGGCAGGTAGGCGCGGCGCGTCCTGCTCAGGGTGAAGCGCACCGCGTGGTCCAGGCTCTTCTGCCCGACCACCTCGTCGTAGCGGATCAGCCCGGGCAGGATCGGCAGCCCCGCGGCGTCCGCGGAGGTCCAGCGGGGCGGGCGCACCTGGTTGGTCTTCAGGTCCCAGACCGCGCCGCTATCCGCCTTCCAGCCCGCCTTGCCGAGGGGGTGGGCGTTGAACAATTCCCACAGCACCCAGCGGTCCCGGTCGAGCACCAGCACGTGCCGGTCGCCCGTGCCCTGCGGTCCGCCCTCGATCGGGGCGTCCGGCGGGATCGGGTAGGGGCCGGGGTCGCTCTCGTGCGCGTCGGTGAAGCGCACCGGCACCCGCGGCTGATCCCGGCCGACGACCACGTAGGGGATGCCGATGGGGGCGCCCTCCCACTGCGTCCCGAAATCGGGATGCAGCGTCTTGGTCAATCCGATGCGGGCGAGGATCCGGTCGGATCTCGGATCGACGCGATTCCGCGAGATGTCCCGATGCCAGGGAGAATCGTCGGGCAGCAGACGCCGGCCGCCGAGACTCGCATTCGGACCGAGATCGACGAAACCGGCCGCATCTTTCGCAAGAGCGGCACCCGCGGAGAGCAGGATGACCGTGAGTCCAAAGGGCAACATCCGCGCCATACGCGCTCCCCGGATTTGGGATCGGCGGCTGATGACCTTACGATATATGGATGTCGTGCTCCTGCATAGTCCTCTCGAGCGTCAATTCTGTCCGCTCTCTTCTCTCGTTGGTCTTCTCTCAAGTCTAAGAACCGGCATCATCCTCGCAGCTCTTCATGTCGGACTCCGCCGCACGAGACTCGTCTTACAGGAAGCGATCCGACCTGGCCGACGTCGACGCCCATCACCCCCAGCGTGGAGGCGTCGGACAATTCTGCGCGGAATCGGCCTTCGTCTTGCGGTATACTGCGTGAGAAATCGCACCTCGATGTCGGACGTGCCGAAGCGCACAGTCATCTCGCAAAAATCCTCTATAACTACTTTTGCTCAGGCAGCGCTGACGCAGCCGGACAGACAACCCAAGCATCAGGAAGCGGACAGATCAGCACATCATCCGAGCCACTACAGATGATGAGCCCCATCTCGCAGCTTGATCGTCACACCCACCGACCATCACCCACGATCCGACGGAGAACGACGATGCTGACCAAGATCATGACCGCTGCCCTGATCGGTGCGACCGCCCTCTCGGCGATGGCCACGGAGAGCTTTGCTCGCCCTGGGCACCGTTTCGCGATCTACGACGGACAATCCGGCAAGAAGGTCTACGACGACGGCCGGCTCGACGGCCGGGCCTGCGCGGTGGGCAAGAAGGCGATCTACAACCCCAACACCGGCCGCTTCGTCACCGTGCCGGCGGCGAAGTGCAACTTCTGACCGCCGCCGAGCGGGAGGGAGCGCCCGCGGCGCTCCGCCCTCAGGCGCCGGGGCTTCGCCGCGCGGGCGGAGACCCGGCCCGCTTCGATCGGGCGGACCCGGCCTCAGCCCCCGAACCGTCCCGCCAGCGCCACGCTCAGCCGCTCGCCCTCGGCGATGTAGCGGGTGGCCGCCTCGCGGGCGGATGGGGTGCAGATCCGGTAGGTGATGGCGTAGCCGCGGAAGCCGCGGTTGTAGGCGCCCGCGAGCCGGTCGCGGCGGCCCGCGGTGGTCCCCTCCGCGTCGAGGAGCGCCTTCATGCGGGCGGGCCACTCGGCGGCGTCGGCCTGGCCGCAGAGCTCGCGCAGGAAGCTGAGGGCGCCGATGATCTCGGACAGGCGCAGCAGGTCCTTGTCGTAGGGCGCGGGCACGTCCGGCGGGGGAGGGGGCGGCGCCTCCTTCTCGGCCGGCTTGGGGGGGGGGGGGTA